>NZ_JAMYSZ010000127.1:0-508 GCF_040322215.1 Mesorhizobium sp. M0184 | reverse complement strand
CGAGCTCGGAAGTTGAGATCCCGTAGCGATCGTGAAGCGTCGGCAGCGCGCCAGCGTCGAGGAACTCGTCGGGCAGGGCGATCTGCCGAAAGACTGGGGCCACTCCCTCCCGCATCAGCAGCGCGGCGACACCTTCGCCCAGCCCACCGATGATGGTGTGGTTCTCGGTCACTATCATTAGCCGTCCCGGACGGCGCGCCGCGGCAAGTATCGTCTCCGTGTCCAGAGGCTTGATCGTCGGAACGTGCAGAACGGCGCAGCCGATCCTGTCGGCTTCAAGCGCCTTCGCCGCCTCCAGCGCGCGCATGGTCATCAGGCCGCTTGAAATGAACAGCACATCCTCACCCTCGCGCAACAGGCGTGCCTTGCCGATTTGGAATGTGTAATCGTACTCGTCGAGCACGACAGGGACCTTGCCGCGCAAAAGCCGCATGTAGACCGGCCCGTTGTAGTCCGCGATCGCCTCCGTGGCCTGTTCGATGTCGAGCGCGTCGCAAGGGTCGATGAT
>NZ_JAMYSZ010000126.1:0-508 GCF_040322215.1 Mesorhizobium sp. M0184 | reverse complement strand
TGTGATCTGCTCTTCGTCGGCAATCTGCACGAAGCGCTGCTTCTGAGGTCTTTCCACATGGGCGCGGCAGTGGCGGTTTTTTGCGATGAGTTTGCGAGGTATGGCGAACACTATCGATCGAACGGCCTTATACCAGTTGTGAACAATTGTGTCGAACTGGATGCCATTAGCGGCGCACGGGAGCCGCAAACATACTTCCTCAACGTGGAGACTGGGCTCTCTCGCCTTGGCCTCGCTTTCGATGATGTACGGCGCACGTATCTTGGTGGTATCTTCAAGCGGCGTCCCCCTTCGGTCGTACTCAGCCACCTCGCATGTAGCGAACGCGCTGGGGACGCAATGAATTTGCTACAAAGGAACCGCTTTCAGGCGACGTCAGATCTGCTTAAACCGACACTTCTCAGTCTCGCGGCCTCCGCCGGTGTCTGGCTAGGGGAGCGCTATCACTTCGATATGGTGCGGGTGGGCTCGGCACTTTACGGACTTAACAATGCCCGCATCCGGCCAA
>NZ_JAMYSZ010000125.1:0-526 GCF_040322215.1 Mesorhizobium sp. M0184 | reverse complement strand
CCGCGTGTTCGCAATCGGACGGCCGATCGTCTCAACGACAGCCTCTCCCCTCGGCATGCAAATCCAGGTCGAGTACGTCGTCGTCTCGGAAGGAGCGTACAGATTACAGATCTTCTCTGCGCCACTGCTCTCGAAGACCCTCTCGATCAGATCTGCCTTCAGCCGCTCACCCGCCAAATTGATGACGCGTGTCGAAGCCGGCACGGCTTGCTTGTCGACCAGAGCGGCGATCGCCGAGGGGACCGTGTTGATCAAGGAGACATCCAAGGGCGTCTGCGCCAGCGCCAGCGCGTCCTCGACAAGATAAAGAGTGTTTCCTTGCGACAGCGGAACGAAGCACTCATAGACGGACAGATCAAAACTGATCGAGGTAGAAAACAGCGTGCGGCTGATCTCTGATTCCGCAAATACGCCGCTGCTCCAATGCAGCAGGTTCACGGTGCTTTGATGCTCGACCATGACGCCCTTTGGGGTTCCGGTTGAGCCTGAGGTGTAGATGACATAGGCGAGATGGCGCGGGCTCAGG
>NZ_JAMYSZ010000124.1:0-542 GCF_040322215.1 Mesorhizobium sp. M0184 | reverse complement strand
CTGCTGCGCAAACGACAGCACAAGCGGCTCATTGCGCGACACCGTCGCAATCGCCGGCAGGTCTTGCGGACCGGAGCGGCTCAACTGCTCGACGATGCTTTCGGCCAGATCGGCAAGCACCGGCGTGGCGAACAGCCTCGTCAGCGGCAGTTCGACCCCAACAGCCCGCGACAGCCGGCTCGAGAGCTGCACGGCCAGCAGCGAGTGGCCACCCAGCTCGAAGAAGTGGTCGTGGCGTCCGACCCGCTCGACACCGAGAAGCTCCGCCCAGATCTCGGCCAGCGCCGTCTCGATCGCGTCGCGGGGCGCCTCATAGGCCGCCCGCGCATAGGCGTCGTCGGCCGGCGCCGGCAGCGCCTTGCGGTCGAGCTTGCCGTTCGGCGTCAGCGGCAGCGCCGCCAGCCGCACGAATGCCGTTGGCACCATGTAGTCCGGCAGCCGCCCGCTCACATGTGCGCGCAAGGCGCCGGCAAGCGCGCCGCCATCGTCCTGCTCCGCTCCCGCCTCGGGCCCACACACGACATAAGCGACAAGGTGCTTGT
>NZ_JAMYSZ010000123.1:0-552 GCF_040322215.1 Mesorhizobium sp. M0184 | reverse complement strand
CCGCCGTCAGATCAGGCCGGTTCAGGTAGCCACGCGCAACGCCGGCCCCGCCAACGTAAAGCTCACCCACCGCCCCGAACGGCACGGGCCCACCATGACCGTCCAGCAGGTACACCCGCGTGTTCGCAATCGGGCGCCCGATCGGGATGGAGGCCAGCCCCCCGACAGATTGGGCGATCTCGCAGACTGTCGCGAAGGTCGTTGTCTCGGTCGGACCGTAGCAGTGAATGAGGCGTACAGGACCTTCTTCTCTCAGCAATCTCAAAAATGAGGGAACGTCACTGACCTCGCCTCCACAGAGGAGGTACTTAAGTTGTGCTAACGTCGGAGCGATCGATGACGTATATTGGTTGAATAACGCTGTTGTTAGAAAAAGGGTTGTCACCCGTTGCTGTTCAAGTGACTTGGCAAAATTTGAAGGATTTATGACGGTCGTGGCATCCAATGCAATGATGCAGCCACCGTTGAGCAGCGGCGCCCACACTTCAAATGTGCTGGCGTCGAAGGCGGGATTACCCACCCACGCCACACGATCACTCGAGCTGAACTGCG
>NZ_JAMYSZ010000122.1:0-566 GCF_040322215.1 Mesorhizobium sp. M0184 | reverse complement strand
CCAATTTTGAGCGATGAACAGGCGCAGAGCATAACTGCCGCCCATGAATTGCTGGCGCCTTCAGAGGATTTTTGGCGACAGCGGCTTGAGCAGCTTAGAATATTGCAGTTTCCTTTCCTGTCGTCGTGCGTAGCTGGGGCGCCGCCCAAACGGCAGTCGAGTTCGTGGTTCATTGCAAGTGCGTTGGCTAAGCTGTCGCCAAATGATCGCACGGAATACTTGGTAACGGCTTGGCTGATCTATCTCGCCCGCATCACGGGAGAAACAGAGCTTCAACTGGGATGGACGCCGGCGCCGGATCGATCGCAAGCCGGTTTGAAAGCGGTGGAGGTGCTTATCGCCTCTGTCGTGCCGATGGAAGTTACCATCGACCTTGCACATGATTTTGAAGAAGTGCGCAAAGCCGTGGCGGCCGAATGCGCTCAGCTGAGCGAGCACGCTAGCTTTGCCCGGGATCTTATCGCGCGCTGCCCGACATTGCGAGGTGTGGAGGCGCTACGGTCGCACCAGCCCTGGCCGATTGGCATCACAATCACGACAGACAGCTGTTCTGTCGCTGGCGATCT
>NZ_JAMYSZ010000121.1:0-567 GCF_040322215.1 Mesorhizobium sp. M0184 | reverse complement strand
TTGTTCTGCCAGGCCAACATCACCTGGAACAGCGGCGTGTGATCAAGAGCCCGGGGCGGCTTGACGATCTCGACCACCTGCTCGAACGGCAGGTCCTGATGCTCCTGCGCAGCCAGGGCCGTGCGCCGCGTCCGTTCCAGAAGCTCCGACACGCTCGGCTCGCCCGACAGGTCCAGCCGAAGCGCCAGTGTGTTGACGAAGAAGCCGATCAACTCTTCGATCTCGCGCCGGCCTCGATTGGCGCTCGGCACGCCGATCACAAGGTCGTCCTGCCCCGACAGACGCGACAGCACCGCCGCCCAGGCCGCCAGCACCGTCATGAACAACGTCGCGCCATGCTGCCGGCTCAGCCGCTTCAGACCCCGCGTCAGATCCGCATCGATGACAACAGGCACAGCGGCCCCGGCATACGACTGCTGGGCCGGCCGCGGCCGGTCCGTCGGCAGCGCAAGACGGGCCGGAGCGTCAGACAGGGTGTCGCGCCAATACTGCGCCTGCTTCTGCAGCCGTTCCCCCGACAGCCATTGGCGTTGCCAGGCGGCATAATCCGGATATTGGATCGCCAGC
>NZ_JAMYSZ010000120.1:0-567 GCF_040322215.1 Mesorhizobium sp. M0184 | reverse complement strand
CAAACCTGGCCTGTCGTTTGCGCATCATATGAACCATCTCGATGCCCGAGAGGATAATTTTGGCGGTTGTCGTTGACTTGAAGCCGAGCATGGACCGGACGCGGCGCTTGATGCGCCTATGATCCTGTTCGATGCGGTTGTTGAAATACTGGCTCTTGCGGATTCTGATCGGCTTCAGTGCTCGTCGCGATCGATCCCGCAGGCGATTTTCAAGATCGCAAGATCGGATGGCCTCGTGATTGGTCTGGCTGCCGTCGATGGCGATACGTTCCGGCCTGCCATGGCGCTGCAGGGCCTTCCGTAAGAAGCTTTTGGCCGCCGGCAGGTCACGGTTTTCGCTGAAAAAGAATTCGACCGTATCGCCCACGCTGTCGACGGCGCGGTAGAGATACATCCAGCGACCACGCACCCGGACATAAGTTTCATCAACGTGCCACTTGCCGGTGACCGGACGTTTTCTCCGGTTGAAGCGTTCAAGCAGCAGAGGCGAAAAATGCACGACCCAGCGGTGGACAGTGGAATGGTCGACGTGAATGCCGCGCTCGGCCATCATCTCTTCCAGATCGC
>NZ_JAMYSZ010000119.1:0-574 GCF_040322215.1 Mesorhizobium sp. M0184 | reverse complement strand
TGAGCGGGCGGCTGCCGGACTACATGGTGCCGGCTGCGTTCGTGCGGCTCGCGGCGCTGCCGCTGACGCCGAACGGCAAGCTCGACCGCAAGGCACTGCCGGCGCCGGCCGACGGCGCCTATGCGCGGACGGCCTATGAGGCGCCGCAGGGCGCGGTCGAGACGGCGCTGGCCGAGATATGGGCGGAGCTTCTCGGTGTCGAGCGGGTCGGACGCCACGACAACTTCTTCGAACTGGGCGGCCATTCGCTCCTGGCGGTGCAGCTGATGGAGCGGCTGCGGCGGCTGTCGCTGGGGGTGGAGGTGCGTGCCCTGTTCGCCAGGCCGGTGCTGGCCGATCTTGCCGCAAGCCTGGGCAGCCATCACGAGGTGGCGGTGCCTGCCAACCTGATCACCGAACACAGCACGGCAATTACGCCGCAGATGCTGCCGCTCATCGAGCTGGCCCAGCCGGAGATCGACCGGATCGTCGCCACGGTGCCCGGCGGCGTCGGCAACATCCAGGACATTTATGGGTTGTCGCCGCTGCAGGACGGCATCCTGTTCCATCATCTGCTGGCCAGCCGGGGCGATCC
>NZ_JAMYSZ010000118.1:0-575 GCF_040322215.1 Mesorhizobium sp. M0184 | reverse complement strand
CCCATGGGGCGAGATCGCCGGCCCGCTGGTCGCGGCGGAAGACGCTGTGACGCGTCTCGACGAGCGTCTCGCCCGCTCGCCGGTGCGCGACGGGTTTGTCGAGCGCTTTCACTTCCACGATGCGGCCGCCACGCTTTGGCTGGAAGGCGAGCTTGTCCATGTCGAGGACCTCGTTCTGCACGATGCGCATATGGACATCCGCGCGCCCACGCACGAGCTCACCCGCGCCCACGCCGTTCTGCGCACCCGCCGACAGATTTTTGGCAACGCCCCCGATTGGGCCCTGGCCCGCGAGGGTTTTTTAGCCCTCACCGGGCGCGGCCGCCGAGCGGCGCCCTTGAAAAGCAGCCAGGAAGGGGAGGGAGCTCTGGCGCCGGACCTGGATCCCGACGAAGCAGTCGAGGCGCAGGAGCCGGATTCGCTGGCCGGGGAGTTCGCGGCCATCGACGCGGTGCTGGCGCGGTCGAGCGCGGTCCTCAAAGGCGTCGCGGTCGAACGTCCTTCCCGGCCGCAAGCGGCACCGGAGCGGGATCCGCTGGTCTATGATCTGGATTGGGACGAGCCTGCCCGCCTCG
>NZ_JAMYSZ010000117.1:0-585 GCF_040322215.1 Mesorhizobium sp. M0184 | reverse complement strand
CGGGTCGCTTTGGTAACTGTGACCCAGCGGGTCGCGAACCGGATGCGGATGTTTGCCAGGCAGGTATGCGTAGCCCGGGAAATTCTTTTCGGGTAGCAAGCGACGACGTGACATAGACCCCAGCAATCATGAAAGCACGTCGATGACAATCATGTCATATGGAATCTGATGGACACCGCTGCATTGGCTGCTGGGTCCTTCCATCCCTGAGATTTCAGCCTCCGCCGTACACGCACGACGCCGGACGTCTTCGGTGGCAGACGCCGATAGCGCTTGACCGTCTTGAAGCCCGACTACTCGCGCACCGAAGACTGACGCTGCTTCTGCGAGCAGCAAGCCCGGTCGCAAGGCCGAAGGCGACGCCAGGGTAGTTCGGATCGATCTCTGCCCGGAGCCAGTCGCGCCGGCGTTCAACGTGAGCAGTTTGATGACGGGAACGAAGCTGGGTCTCACTGCGGAGCGGCTGCTGCTGGCGGGGATTCGCGCGCTGGTGCCTCATCGCCGCCGCGCCATCTGCTTAGCCCGCAAGCTAGGAAGCGGCGCTCAGCCGGCTAGAACGGGCGAAGTGACCAGAGCTCCGAAGCT
>NZ_JAMYSZ010000116.1:0-592 GCF_040322215.1 Mesorhizobium sp. M0184 | reverse complement strand
TCGCCCACCGCCCCGAACGGCACGGGCGCGCCATGACCGTCCAGCAGATACACCCGCGTGTTCGCAATCGGACGGCCGATCGGGACAACTGACCCATCAAAATCAGCCGGGCAATTCCAAACCGTCGCGCAGACTGTTGCTTCGGTCGGGCCATAAGCGTTGACGATAGATGCCGAGGCCAGACTTCGGACGAGTTCTGCTTTCGGCAGTTCGCCAGCAAGAATGAGAACTTGCGATGCCAAACATCCCGGATCCTTGCTTGCCTGAAGCAAGGCTGGAGGTAACGTCGCATGGGTTATGGCTTCGCTTCGCAGGTAATCCGATAGCTTGTTACTCGCCTGGCGGAGCTCGTCCGCAGGCAAGTGCAATGCGGCGCCTGAGCCAAAAGCCATGACAAGCTCCCAAGCACTTGCATCAAAACCGAAGGAGGCGAACTGCACGACACGGCTATTTGAACAGACGCCAAAAAGCCCGATCTGAGCCAACCCTAGATTCACCAGGCTGTGGTGCTCGACCATGACGCCCTTTGGGGTTCCGGTTGAGCCTGAGGTGTAGATGACATAGGCGAGATGGCGCGGGCTCAGGCCAAGGG
>NZ_JAMYSZ010000115.1:0-592 GCF_040322215.1 Mesorhizobium sp. M0184 | reverse complement strand
AGCAGCGGCGCCCACACTTCAAATGTGCTGGCGTCGAAGGCGGGATTACCCACCCACGCCACACGATCACTCGAGCTGAACTGCGCATAGCCATTGTTGATGACGAGCCGGTTGACCGCACGGTGAGCAACAACAACCCCCTTGGGAAGGCCGGTCGAGCCGGAGGTGTACATCACGTAAGCAGCAGCCTCGGCGCTCAATGCCAGGCCAGGATCGGCACTAGACCCAGTCCCAGCCATGAGCGGCTCAATGGCCAGAACAGGGATCGTCACCTCAAGCAGATCATCATCGTCACTCTCGCTAAGCACCAGGCGCGCAGCACAATCGGCCATCAGCCATTCTTGTCGCGCAGATGGAAGAGCGCGATCGACCGGCACATACACTCCCCCCGCCTTGAGGATCGCCAGTTGCGCCACCACAAGGGCGACGGAGCGGTTCAGCACTGTCGCAACGCAATCCCCCGGCTTCACACCGAGCCCGATCAGATGATGCGCCAGCCGGTTGGCTCGCGCGTTGAGCTCGCCATAGCTCAGGCGCTCGTCCTCATGGACCACCGCCAAAGCCTCCGGCGCCTGGCGCACCTGCGCCTCGA
>NZ_JAMYSZ010000114.1:0-622 GCF_040322215.1 Mesorhizobium sp. M0184 | reverse complement strand
GACGCGGGTCGGGGTGCTGGAGCTTCGCGTTCCGCAGGATCGGGCTGGCCGGTTCTCGACGGAGTTGTTTGAGCGCTACCAGCGTTCGGAGAAGGCATTGGTGTCGGCGCTGGTCGAGATGTACGTGCAGGGCGTCTCGACCCGCAAGGTGAAGGCGGTGACGGAGGAATTGTGCGGCCACTCTTTCTCGGCCTCGACGGTGAGCGAGGCGACGATGCGGCTGGATGAGGCGCTCAAGGCGTTCTTCACGCAGCGGCTCGAGGAAAGCTATCCGTATCTCATTTTGGACGCGCGCTACGAGCGGGCTCGCGAGGCGGGCGTGATCGCCAGCCAGGCGGTGCTGGTGGCGATCGGCGTGGATTGGGAGGGCCGGCGCCAGGTTCTGGGCGTGGAGCTGGCCAACCGGGAGAGCCATTCGAGCTGGCGCGAGTTCGTGACGGGGCTCAAGAATCGCGGGCTCGCCGGCGTCGAGTTCGTCGTCTCCGACGACCATCCGGGGCTCAGGGCGGCAATCCGCGAAGTGCTGCCCGAAGCGGTCTGGCAGCGCTGCTACGTGCACTTCCTCAGAAACGCGCTCGACTACGTGCCGCGCAAGGTCGACGACGATTGCCTGATGGAGCTC
>NZ_JAMYSZ010000113.1:0-625 GCF_040322215.1 Mesorhizobium sp. M0184 | reverse complement strand
TCCAGAAGTTCCTTCTCAATAGCCATGTGATGATTCTCTCCTTTCCATCATCATGGCCTCGCGCACAGAATTCCTGACAGTCCCCCACCTTCTTGATGCCATGCCTTACAAGATCCACACGGTGCTCACCGACAACGGCATCCAGTTCACGATCTCAGGCGCTGGCGGCTCGGCCGTCCCATTGATCAAGGAAGCCATGGTGGCGGGGCTCATGACTTCGAACACGCCTGTGCACGGGCCGTTATCGATCACCGAACGACATCGACAAGCGCCTTTTTGATAAATCTGCGCTATTCTCCTGTCGCGCACGGACGACCGCGTGGCGAAGAGCAGGGTCCGAGGTGAGAGCCCTGCCGCGCAGCTTCTATCGTCGCACCTCGTTTGCGGCATCCGTGCGCGCCTTTCTCGGGCCTCGCGGGTTCCAACCGGCGACGAAGCGTGCATAGGCGCTCTCGGCCTGCTCCACCCACCGGCGCTCTTCTTCCCGGTGGCTCTTGATGTTGTAGGCGTGGGGGGGCCCCAGGATGGGACCCGCCCCCGAGGGGCCCGCCCGGCGTGTAGAAAAACGCCGCGGCGGTGGAGGGGTGGGGTGGGGGGGGCCCCCCGGACGAAGGAGCCGGACTAA
>NZ_JAMYSZ010000112.1:0-658 GCF_040322215.1 Mesorhizobium sp. M0184 | reverse complement strand
GCGCCAGCGCCAGCGAGGCATGCTCGTGCGCCAGCAGCTCGGAAAGCCGCGCATGCGTGGTCCGCACGCTCGCCGCGACCCCGGTCCCGTCGAGGTCAAGCCGCACAGGCAGGGTGTTGATGAACAGGCCCAGCGCCCGGTCGGCCCCGGCACCGGCATGCATGCGGCCGAACAGCACCGTGCCGAACACCACCTGCTCTCGGCCGCTGCTGCGCGCCATCACCTGACCCCAGGCCAGATGGCAAAGGCTGGCCAGGCTCACCCCCAGCCGCCGCGCCTGTTGCCGCAGCCGATCGTTGAGCGCCTGCGGCAGCATCCGCCGCGCCTCGCCGACCCCGCTGCCGTCGCCGCGCACCTCGCTCAGCCCGAACGGCATGGTCGGCTCGTCGATGTCGGCCAACTGTTCCTGGAAGAACTCTTCATGCGCCTTGGCATCAACCCCCAGCCGCGCCTGCGCCACCAGCTTGCGGAACGGCTGCGGCGCTGCCAGCTCATGGGCGCGTCCTTCCAGCACGACCCGCACCTCGGCATGCATCACCTCCAGCGTCGTGTGATCGCCGATCAGATGGTGCTGCAGCTCCAGCAGCAGCCAGCGCCCGCTGCCGGGCTCGCGCGCGATCACAAACCGCAACAGCGGCGCCCGGCCAAGGTCGATGCG
>NZ_JAMYSZ010000111.1:0-676 GCF_040322215.1 Mesorhizobium sp. M0184 | reverse complement strand
CCACGCGCCACCCCCGCCCCGCCGATGTAAAGCTCGCCCACCGCCCCGAACGGCACGGGCGCGCCATGACCGTCCAGCAGATACAACCGCGTGTTCGCAATCGGACGGCCGATCGGGACAACTGACCCGTCAAAATCAGCCGGGCAATTCCAGGCTGTAACGTCGATAGCAGCTTCCGTGGGACCGTATAGATTGTGCAGACCAGTCCAAGGCAATACGCGTCTAACCTTGCGCACAAGAGAGGCAGGAAGCACTTCGCCACTGCACAGGAGGCGCTGCAGGAAGGTGCAGCGGTCAACACCCTTTGTATAGATAAAGCTGACCAACATCGAGGGTACAAAGTGTGCCGTGGTGATGCGTTGGCTGATCATCAGCTCTACCAGCGCGTCGGGGTCTTTGTGTGCAGCCGGAGGCGCCAGCACCAGGGTCGCCCCTTCAAGCAACGTCCAGAAGAACTCCCAGGCCGAGACATCGAAGCCAAATGGTGTCTTCTGCAGGACGACATCAGTTGCATTGAGAGCGTAGGCTTTTTGCATCCAGATCAGGCGATTGATAATAGCCCGATGCTCGTTCTGTGCCCCTTTAGGCGTCCCGGTTGAGCCTGAGGTGTAGATGACATAGGCGAGATGGCGCGGGCTCAGGCCAAGGGCGCGCGGGTCCGGGTTCGAGGCCGGCA
>NZ_JAMYSZ010000110.1:0-682 GCF_040322215.1 Mesorhizobium sp. M0184 | reverse complement strand
TTGAGGAGCCGGGCATGCAGATGATGATGCTTTGGGATGGCCGCTCGGTACCGCGCATCGGAATCGGCACTTGGGCGGCGGGTGGCCCCGCGCGTTGGCGTGACACGGCGACAATCTATGGCGTGGTCGACGATATCAGGTCGCAAGCCGCGCTGGCGATGGCTTATGAGATCGGCGCGCGGGTGTTCGACACGGCTGCCGCCTACGGCGCCGGCAATGCCGAACTGATCCTCGGGCGGGCGTTGAGGGGTAAGGACGAAGCCGTCATCGTCACCAAGGTCGGCTATTTCGGCGATCCCGAAACGCGTAAGATCGCACCCGAGGATGCCTCTGCCGCGGCAATCCGGACATCGATCGACAATTCGCGGCAGCGCCTGCAGCGGGATTGTATCGACGTCGTGCTGCTACATATCAACGAGTATCCGATCGAGCGCGCCGGCGAGGTGTTCGATACGCTCGGCCTGTTGCGCCAGGAGGGCAAGATCGGCGGCTTCGGCTGGAGCACCGATCACCGCGAACGGCTTGCCGCCTACGCGCCGCGCGAGGGGTTCGTCGCCGTAGAGAACGACTTCAATGTGTTTACCCCGGCGAACGAGCTGATGGCCGTTGCGGCGCGCGAGAACCTCGTCTCGTTCAGCCGGCTGCCGCTGGCAATGGGGCTGCTCACCGGCAAATACACGCC
>NZ_JAMYSZ010000109.1:0-690 GCF_040322215.1 Mesorhizobium sp. M0184 | reverse complement strand
CCCGATGCTGTCGTCATGGCAAATCGTGACAGCGACAGATTCCAGGTTCGCACCGGCCGGACGCGGCATGGCGGCGCGCCGGTCAATTCGCGCACGCTGCCCTTTGTGCGCCAGGTCGAGATTGCCATCCGCAAGCAGGGCGGCAATCCCTATCGCCTCGGTGCAAGCAGCGGTGCCGGGAAGGGGAGTGGCCGCTTCAACGCCCGCGGCCGCGGCGGCAAGCTGGCAGCAGAGTTGCCAAGGGATGGTGGCGGTTGGAAGCAGGACGGCAATGGCGTCCGCTTTCGCTCCCGCCGCGTCGTCGTGAAGGCGCGCGTCGTCAAGTTGCCAGGACGAGGCAAGGGGACCACCGGGCGCGGCCAAAAGTTCGTGTCGACCAGCAAGGCCGTCGATGCGCATCTGCGCTATCTTCAGCGCGACGGCGTCACCAGAGACGGCGAGAAGGGCAGGGTGTACTCGGCCGTCGAGGACGAGGCCGACGGCAAGGCCTTCGTCGAACGCGGGCGGGGCGACCGGCATCAGTTCCGCTTCATCGTCGCGCCGGAGGATGCCGCGGAGATGGAAGACCTGCGGTCCTTCACCCGCGATCTCATGCGGCAGATGGAGACCGACCTCAACACGCGCCTCGACTGGATCGCCGTCGACCATCACAACACCGGCCATCCGCACACCCATGTGCTGCTGCGCGGC
>NZ_JAMYSZ010000108.1:0-706 GCF_040322215.1 Mesorhizobium sp. M0184 | reverse complement strand
GAAGGTCCCCGTGATGGCGAGGTGCTGGTCGAGATCAAGGCAACCGGCATCTGCCACACCGACGAGTTCACGCTGTCGGGCGCCGACCCGGAAGGCCTGTTTCCGGCGATCCTCGGTCATGAGGGCGCCGGCATCGTCGTCGACATCGGCAAGGGCGTCTCCTCGGTCAGGAAGGGTGACCATGTCATCCCGCTCTACACGCCGGAATGCCGGCAGTGCCCGTCCTGCCTGTCGCGCAAGACCAATCTGTGCACCGCCATCCGTGCCACGCAGGGACAGGGCTTGATGCCCGACGGCACCTCGCGCTTCTCGATCGGCAAGGACAAGCTGTTCCACTACATGGGCTGCTCGACCTTTTCCAACTTCACCGTGCTGCCCGAGATCGCGGTGGCCAAGGTCAATGCCGACGCCCCGTTCGACAAGATCTGCTACATCGGCTGCGGCGTCACCACCGGCATCGGCGCGGTGATCAACACGGCCAAGGTCGAGCAAGGCGCGACGGCGGTAGTCTTCGGCCTCGGCGGCATCGGCCTCAACGTCATCCAGGGCCTGCGCCTTGCCGGCGCCGACATGATCATCGGCGTCGACCTGAACAACGACAGACGAGCCTGGGGCGAGAAGTTCGGCATGACGCATTTCGTCAATCCGAAGGAGATCGACGGCGATGTCGTGGCTCATCTCGTCAACATGACCAAGCGCGGCGCCG
>NZ_JAMYSZ010000107.1:0-711 GCF_040322215.1 Mesorhizobium sp. M0184 | reverse complement strand
AGCCGTCGAAAACTGCTTTCCCGGCCATCAAAAAAGCCCCATTAACTCACCAACCAGGATTTCGCTTCCCCGTGCAAAGCCCTCCCTGTGGGAGAAGGTGGCTCGGCGCGGAGCGCCGAGACGGTTGAGGGGTGTTGGACGGAGTGCGTCGGTGCCAAGCTGGAGCACCCCTCATCCGACCTCGCTTCGCGAGGCCACCTTCTCCCACAAGGGGAGAAGGAAAGGCGCCGCGCCATCCCCTTTGGTTGGTCTCGAACGTCGGCCCTTATCTGAGGATTCCTTGGAGGTCGTCCCCAGGATTGGATAACGTCGCCCCATGCCGCATCAGCCCGTCGCGCCGACCAAACGTCGCTTCGCCCGCTCGATGCGACGCGAGCCGACGGAAGCGGAAGACCGCCTGTGGCATGAACTGCGCGGACGTAGGCTCGATCGCATCAAATTTCGGCGCCAAGTTCCGGTCGTTCATCGCCGATTTCATTTGCGCCGAGGCCAGACTGATCATCGAGATCGACGGCAGCCAGCATGCGGATTCGAACTATGACCGGGAGCGGGACGCCGAACTTAAGGCGAGGGGCTTTCGTGTACTGCGTTTCTGGAATGACGACGTGCCGCGGGATCTGAACGCAGTCTGCGACACCATCATCGCTTACGTCCGCGATGACAGTTTGCAGCCTTGGCGGTAATCGCGCGCTCTTCCCTTCTCCCCCTGTG
>NZ_JAMYSZ010000106.1:0-712 GCF_040322215.1 Mesorhizobium sp. M0184 | reverse complement strand
GTCGAACGTCCTTCCCGGCCGCAAGCGGCACCGGAGCGGGATCCGCTGGTCTATGATCTGGATTGGGACGAGCCTGCCCGCCTCGACGAGTGGCGCGCCATGCTTGATCGCATGGCGGATCTGCCGCCGGTGCTGGCGGCCGCGATGCTCTCGGACGCCTGGGAAGACATCAGTCCGCTCCACATCAGCCGTGGCTCGGCACCCTTCTGCTCGCGGCCATGCTGCGGCAGCGCCGCAAGACCACGGCCCACCTGCTGGCGCTCAACAGCGGCCTGCGGGTTATCGGCCGTGAGCGCCGGCGCCACCGTGACCGGACCACACGCCTGCTGGCATTTATCGACGCGTTTACGGAAGCCGCCGCGCTCGGCCTAAAGGAACATGACCGGCTGGCGCTGGCGCGGGAACAGATGCTGCGCCGCACCAGGAACCGGCGCGGCAACTCGAAGCTGCCGCAGCTGATCGACTATGTCCTGTCGCGGCCTTTGGTGTCGAGCGCGATGACCGAGAAGGAACTGAAGGTTACGACCCGGGGCGCGCTCAATCTGGTCGGCGAGCTAAATCTGCGGGAGGTGACGGGTAGGGGACGATATCGAGCATGGGGGATTGTGTAATTCGCGCGCACTCTCGGGCCGTCACGGCAGCGGGTCGATCCCGATGGCACCGTCGATCGTGATGGCAAGCACCGAATTGACGAGCAGGTCCTGCGGACGCT
>NZ_JAMYSZ010000105.1:0-802 GCF_040322215.1 Mesorhizobium sp. M0184 | reverse complement strand
CTTGCTCTCCACCTCCTCGGCTCGCCCTTCGAAGCACCGCAATTTCGTCGGGCGACATGTAAACCGTTACATCGAAAAGCTCAGTCGCACTCCATACCCCCCGCCACACGTCAGCAAGTATCATCTTCAATAATGATATCTATGAAAACAACTAACTTGCCAAAAGTCTAGTAGAGAAAGTATAATATAATGTAAAGTTACATTGCACGATTGTTTCACACGTGCAACATAAAATTCACGAAGCTCCCTTCATCCTTGCAAATCCCACGCTACAACCTTCTTAGGCAAAGAAGGCGGAGATCTACAGTGAATGGCCGGGTAAAGATCCTGATTGTTGGGCATGGCGTACTTGGTGGGGCCGTTCTTGATTTTCTCTGCCAAAGTGGCAGACCCTACGATCTGCACGTTGGAGCACGAGATCTGCAGCGGGCCTCCTTGAGGGTCAACCTCCGCAAAGTACACTGCCGACAACCTCGGGCTCTCTCCGGCCATTGAGATAGTACCGGTGGATTTGATGAATACAGAGGCGACGGCAGAGAGCCTAGCGGCCCTCCGTCGTGATATAGTTTTTAATGCCACGACTTTGCATTCTTGGTGGCGGATAACGCAATTGCCGACCGATGCCTATCAGCGGTTCGATCGAGCACGCGGCGGCGTATGGACGCCTATGCATCTAGTGCTCGTACGACGCCTCATGAGGGCTGTGCGGCAAGCTGGTGTGGAGACCATCGTCGTAAACGCATCCTACCCTGACGTGACGAATGCCGCGCTTGCGGCCGAGGGTCTCTCGCCGACAATTGGG
>NZ_JAMYSZ010000104.1:0-819 GCF_040322215.1 Mesorhizobium sp. M0184 | reverse complement strand
TGGCCGATTGTGCTGCGCGCCTGGTGCTTGGCAAGAGTGACGATGATGACCTGGTTGAGGCGACGATCCCTGTTTTGCCCATTGAGCCGCTCATGGTTGGAACAGGATGTAGTGCCGATCCTGGCCTGGCATTGAGCGCCGAAGCTGCCGCTTATGTGATGTACACGTCTGGTTCGACTGGCCTTCCCAAGGGAGTTGTTGTGCCTCACCGTGCCGTCAACCGGCTCGTCATCAACAATGGCTATGCGAAGATCGATGCCGGAGATCGTGTGGCATGGGCGGGTAATCCCGCCTTCGATGCCAGCACATTTGAAGTGTGGGCGCCGCTACTTAACGGTGGCTGCATTATTGCAATGGATGCCACCACCGTCTTAAATGCATCAAGTTTTGCCAGGACGCTTGAACAGCAAGGGGTGACATCACTTTTTCTAACAACAGCGTTATTCAACCAGTATACATCATCGATTGCCCCGACGTTAGCACAACTTAAATACCTCCTCTGTGGAGGCGAAAGCAATGACCTTCCCTCGTTTCTGAAATTGCTGAGGGAAGAAGGTCCTGTACGTCTCGTTCACTGCTATGGTCCGACCGAGACGACGACCTTCGCGACAGTTTGCGAGATCACTGCAATTGATAAGACATTCCGCCGTCTCCCGATCGGCCGTCCGATTGCGAACACGCGGGTGTATCTGCTGGACGGTCATGGCGCGCCCGTGCCGTTCGGGGCGGTGGGCGAGCTTTACATCGGCGGGGCGGGGGTGGCGCGTGGCTACCTCAACCGTCCCGAGCTGACGGCCGAGCGGTTCATCGCCAGTCCCT
>NZ_JAMYSZ010000103.1:0-861 GCF_040322215.1 Mesorhizobium sp. M0184 | reverse complement strand
AGGCCGGCAACGCGCCGGACCTCTTGGCCGTCCAGGTGGCGATATAGTCCATCAGTCCTGGATTGAGGCAATCATAAGGTTCGAGCCCGATCGACTTCAGCTGTGACCTTATGCCGTCCATGCGGCTCGGATCGACACCGGACTCGATGATTGAAGAGACAAAGGCGGTGAAGCCCGGCGGCGACCAGCCGTCTTCCTGGAAGCGTTCGGGATGGATGAAGGACAGCCCCTTGAAAGCGTGGTCGCGCTCGACCGGGCCGTGCATGTGGACGCCGCAGCCGGTGCAGGCATGGCGCAGGATCAGCGCGCCCGGATCGACGATCTTCAGCTTGTCGGCGTTTTCGGTCACCGTCACGTCGTTTGTACCGGCAACCGCCACGACCGAGAACAGCGCGCCTTCCGGCTTCCAGCATTTGGTGCAGCCGCAGGCATGGTTATGGGCGATCTGGCCCTTGACCTTCACCTTGACCGGGTTGCTGGTGCAGGCGCAGACCAGCGTGCCGCCGGCAAAGTCGGCCTTTTCCCGTGGCAGTCCATTGTCGATTTTAGGATGCAGTTTTTCCGGCATTTTTGTCTCCTCCCGTGTTGAACATCTGCATTTTTCGGCCGTTGGCTGGTTAGCCGGCGGCTTTCTCCTCCTCAGTAAACCACCACGCTCCTGATCGACTTGCCTTCATGCATCAGGTCAAAGCCCTTGTTGATGTCCTCGAGCTTCAGCGTGTGGGTGATCATCGGATCGATCTCGATCTTGCCGGCCATGTACCAGTCGACGATCTTCGGCACGTCGGTGCGGCCGCGCGCGCCGCCGAAGGCGGTGCCCATCCAGGTGCGGCCGGTGACCAGCTGGAACGGCCGCGTCGA
>NZ_JAMYSZ010000102.1:0-880 GCF_040322215.1 Mesorhizobium sp. M0184 | reverse complement strand
CGGGCTTGGCCAGGACCTGGCCGCGCTCGACGCCCTCACGGTCGACACCGCGCAATAGCGCGCCGATGTTGTCGCCGGCCTGGCCCTGGTCGAGCAGCTTGCGGAACATCTCGACGCCCGTGCAGGTCGTCTTGGTGGTCGGGCGGATGCCGACGATCTCCAGCTCCTCGCCGACCTTGACGACGCCGCGCTCGACGCGGCCGGTCACAACCGTGCCACGGCCCGAGATCGAGAACACGTCCTCGATCGGCATCAGGAACGGCTTGTCGAGCGGGCGAACCGGCGTCGGAATGTAGGCATCGACCGCAGCCATCAGTTCGCGGATGGCGTCCTCGCCGATCTTCTTGTCGGAATCTTCAAGTGCGGCAAGCGCCGAACCCTTGACGATCGGAATGTCGTCGCCGGGGAACTCGTTCTTGGTCAGAAGCTCACGCACCTCAAGCTCAACCAGTTCGAGCAGCTCGGCGTCGTCGACCTGGTCGACCTTGTTCAAGAACACCACGATCGAGGGCACGCCGACCTGGCGGGCGAGCAGGATGTGCTCGCGGGTCTGCGGCATCGGGCCGTCGGCGGCCGACACCACCAGGATCGCGCCGTCCATCTGCGCAGCACCGGTGATCATGTTTTTCACATAGTCGGCGTGGCCGGGGCAGTCGACATGGGCATAGTGGCGGTTGGCGGTCTCATATTCGACGTGCGCCGTCGAAATGGTGATGCCGCGCGCCTTCTCTTCGGGCGCCGCATCGATCTGGTCGTAGCGCTTGTATTCGCCAAAATACTTGGTGATCGCCGCCGTCAGCGACGTCTTGCCATGATCGACGTGACCAATCGTGCCAATGTTCACATGAGGCTTAGTGCGCTCGAATTTACCTTTTGCCAT
>NZ_JAMYSZ010000101.1:0-926 GCF_040322215.1 Mesorhizobium sp. M0184 | reverse complement strand
ATGGACGCAAGCGATCGAAAACGACGCAAAACAACCGTTGCAGGCAGGGCGCCGTCCACATATGGATCCCAGGGTCTCCGCGACGGAGCTTCGCTCCTGCTTCGCCCAGGGATGACGAAGGTGAGGGGCCTCGGCCAGCCTTACGGTCTTGCCTCAGCGCGTCAATTGCTGATTCATCCAAGGCGGTTAGCCGCCTTTTCTCCCGACCTGATTCAACGACCTCGCATAACGATTCAAAGCGAAAGGACCAAGCCATGGCCACGACGAAACTTCTGACCGATGCCGAGGTCCAGGCGATTCCCGCCGTGAAGGCTGTGTTCGACGACATCCGCGTGACGCGCAAATCCGATTTCGTCAACAATTTCTGGCGTGGGCTGGCCAATGATCCGGTTTCGCTGAAGCGGGTCTGGGAGCAGCTCAAGGCGGTGATGGTCGCTGACAGCGCCATCGATCCGCTGACCAAGGAGATGATCTACATCGCCGTCTCGACCGCCAATGGCTGCTCCTATTGCGTCCACTCGCACACCGCCGCAGCGCGGGCCAAAGGCATGACCGACGCGCAGCATGGCGAGTTGGTGTCGATCATCGGGCTGGCCGGGCAAACCAACCAGATGGTGACAGCGCTGCAGATCCCGGTCGATCCGGAGTTCGAGGTGCGGTGAGGTGAGGCGCGGCGCCTTCCCTTCTCCCCTTGTGGGAGAAGGTGGCCGAGCGAAGCTCGGTCGGATGAGGGGTGTTGGAAGGATCGCGGCATTGAAAGCGTAAGTGCTTAAATTGCTTTACATTTCCTCCGTCGCGTTCCTTCCAGCACCCCTCATCCGTCTCGGCGCTTCGCGCCGATCCACCTTCTCCCACAAGGGTGTTTGGACTGGGGACATCGCGAACAGATGTGCGAGGACATCGCGAACAGTTTTGCATGCTATCGC
>NZ_JAMYSZ010000100.1:0-931 GCF_040322215.1 Mesorhizobium sp. M0184 | reverse complement strand
TGCGGCCAAGAATGGAGACGAAGCCATGCTGCTGTACGCGGCGGATGAGATCGCCCTTGGCGTATTCGAACGGCTCGACCGTTTCGCGATAAGGGCGCAGCGATGCCCAGTAGCGATCGAGCGGCACGCCGCCGTCCAGCGCATCGTGGGGACGCTGGGCGTTGTAGACATGGCGCCACTGGTCGAATGCGTCCTGGGCCTTGGCGAGATCGGCGAAGGGCGGTCCCTGCAGCGCCTCGGCCTTGAGCGAGCGATGGAAGCGCTCGTCCTTGCCGAGGGTCTGGGGATGGCAAGGCCTGGAGTGGCTGACGGCGATGCCGGTTTCGATCAGCCAGACGGTGAGCAGCGTGAAGTCGTTGCGGCCGCCATCGCCCCAGGGCGGGCCATTATCGGTGGCGATGCGCCACGGCAAGCCATAGCGGCGGAAGGCGGTGACCAGCCGGGCTTTTACGGTTGCGGTGGTCTGGTCGGCGCAGGCCGACAGCGCGACCGAGAAGCGCGAATTGTCATCAAGCACGGTGAGCGGATGCAGGCGGCCGCAACGCAAGGCGACGTGACCCTTGAAGTCCATCTGCCACAGATCGTTGGGGGCGGCATGCTCGAAGCGGATGAAGGGCTGCGCTCCACCGCCCGACGTTCCCAACTCAATGCCGTTGCGACGCAGGATGCCGGTTACCGTCGAGGCCGCCGGCGTGCCGATACCCTCGCGGGCAAGCACACGCGCGATCTTGCGTCCACCCCAAGCCGGATGCGCCATACGCACCGCAAGGGCCGCCGCTTCCACCTCCGGCGCGCTGCGCGCCGGGCTCGATCGTGGCCGCCGCGACTGTTCGACCAGCCCAGCCTCCCCCTCGATCCGATAGCGCGAAAGCAGCTTGTGGCCACAGGTCCGGCCGATACCGAAGCGCTGGCACAGCACGCTTACATTCGC
>NZ_JAMYSZ010000099.1:0-951 GCF_040322215.1 Mesorhizobium sp. M0184 | reverse complement strand
GCGCTGCCCTTGACGGCGAACGGCAAGCTCGACCGCAAGGGGCTGCCGGCGCCGGAGGACGAGGCCTATGCGCGGGCGGCCTATGAGGCGCCGCGCGGCGCGATCGAGACGGCGCTGGCGCAGATCTGGGCGGAGCTTCTCGGGGTCGAGCGCATCGGGCGCCACGACCACTTCTTCGAGCTGGGTGGCCACTCGCTCCTGGCGGTGCAGCTCTTGAGCCGGCTGTCGCGGGCTGTTGGGGTCGAACTGCCGCTGACGAGGCTGTTCGCCAGGCCGGTGCTTTCCGATCTGGCCGAAAGCATCTTCGAGGTGTTGAGCCGCTCCGGTCCGCAAGACCTGCCGGCGATTGCGACGGTGTCGCGCAATGAGCCGCTTGTGCTGTCGTTTGCGCAGCAGCGGCTATGGTTTTTGGCGCAGCTGGACGAGGGCAGCACGAACTATCACATTCCGCTGGCCCTGCGGCTGCGTGGTGTGCTCGACCGCACCGCGTGGCAGCGCAGCCTCGACCGTCTGTTTGCCCGCCATGAGGCGCTGCGCAGTGTCTTTGTCGCACCGGAGGGCAAGCCCCGGGTTGAGGTTCTGCCGCCGGATGCGGGGCTGCCGGTGCTGGAGCACGATCTGCGGGGCCGGCCGGATGCAGAGGCGGCGCTTCTGGATCTGTGCCATGAAGAGGCGCGCACGCTATTCGATCTTGCGCGGGGGCCGCTGATCCGCGGGCGTCTGATCCGGATGTCGGATGCGGAACACGTCTTCCTGCTGACGCAGCATCATATCGTCTCGGACGGCTGGTCGCTGGGCGTGCTGCTGCGTGAACTCAGTCAGCTTTACCAGGCGTTCGAGGCTGGACAGGACGATCCTTTGCCGCTGCTGGCGATCCAATATCCGGATTATGCCGCCTGGCAACGCCAATGGCTGTCGGGGGAACGGCTGCAGAAGCAGGCGCAGTATTGG
>NZ_JAMYSZ010000098.1:0-970 GCF_040322215.1 Mesorhizobium sp. M0184 | reverse complement strand
GTCCTCTGGATGGAGCGCCTCCCCTCCGCCGCCCCGGCCGCGCGTGTGAGGGGCGGCGCTGTGTGGTCGTCCCGGGTGGGGGCGCCCCGGCGCGCCCCCCCCACGGCCTTGCTCCCGGCCTTGAGTTCCACATCGCGCAGCTTCTTGGCATGCAGGGAGGGTCGAGCCCACGCGTAACTCTCGCCCTTCATCAACAGATGCCAGATCACGACAGAGAGTTTGCGTGCGGTTGCCACGGCCGCGACATGCTGCCCGCGCCGGGCTCGCACACGCAGGAAGAAGGCTCGCAACGGTCCGGGAGCACGAGCGGCCGCCCAGGCCGCCTCGACGAGCATGCCGCGCGCATGACCACGGCCCTGCTTGGTGATCCGCCCATGGTAGGCCGGACCTGGCCCGGACTGTCGGACGCTTGGGTTCAACCCGAGATAGCTCACGAGCTTCTGCGGATCGTCGAAGCGCGACACGTCGCCGATCGCCGCCTTCATCGCCAGCGCGACGGTCATGTCGACGCCGGGAATGGTCATCAGCCGCTTCACGCCTTCATCCGCGAGAGCCGAGCGGGCAAGATCGCGTTCGATGACCTGGAGGTCTTCGCCCAATCGGTCGAACTCGCGCAGATGCCGATCGATCGCGAGGCGCTCGTCCTGCGGCACGACCTGCTCGCTCAACCATGACCGGCCCTTAGTGCCGCACAGGTCGGCATGCGGGCAGGACGGGATCAGGTGGCTATGAAGGATCGACTGGATGACGTTCTTCAATCGAGACCTCTGCCGGACAATCTGATTGCGCCGTGTCACCTGTCGACGCAGAGCCTGCGTCGGCTCATCCGGAATCCAGACTTCCGGCAGGAAGCCGCTGGCATAGAGCTGCGCCAGAACGCTGGCATCGATCGTGTCCGTCTTGATCTTGGCATAGGCGATGATGCGCACCTGCTTGGGGTTTGCGATCACCACTTTCTTCACATGCGGCG
>NZ_JAMYSZ010000097.1:0-1080 GCF_040322215.1 Mesorhizobium sp. M0184 | reverse complement strand
AGGGCAGCGCCGCGAGCCGCACGAACGCAGCTGGCACCATGTAGTCCGGCAGCCGCCCGCCCAGATGCGCCCGCAAGGCGCCGGCCAGCCCGCTTCCATCCTCGTCGTCCGATCCTGCCTCGGGTCCACACACGACATAGGCGACAAGGTGCTTGTCGCCGGTGCGATCGGCGCGCGCCACCACCACCGCCTCGCGCACCCAGACGTGCTCGCAAAGCCGCGCGGCGATCTCGCCCGGCTCGATGCGGAAGCCGCGGATCTTCACCTGGTCGTCGTTGCGGCCCAAAAACTCCAGATTGCCGTCCGGCAGATAACGCCCCAGGTCGCCGCTCCGGTACAGACGGTCGCCCTCCACAAAGGGACTGGCGATGAACCGCTCGGCCGTCAGCTCGGGACGGTTGAGGTAGCCACGCGCCACCCCCGCCCCGCCGATGTAAAGCTCACCCACCGCCCCGAACGGCACGGGCTGGGCAAACCGATCCAACAGATAGGCCACCGAATTCCGAATTGGTCGACCCAGCGGCACCCGTTGCCGGCCATCGAACTCAGCAGGCACCGGATAACAAAGACTAAAGGTGGTGTTCTCTGTCGGGCCATAGCCATTTGAGACCCGCAGCGTCGGATGTCGCTTCTGGCATGTTCTTATGGAAGCCGCGGAGACCTCTTCGCCCCCGACCAGCAGTTGCTGTAGCCGATCAGTACTCCGCTCCTCCTCCACATAGACGTCGAACAATCGGGCAGTCATCCAGGCGATGGTGACGCCTTGGTCTCGGATGACCTGGGCCAGCTTTGCGGTCGAAAGGTGACGTTCAGGATAGAGCACAATGCTGGCGCCGTTCGCCAAGGCTCCCCAGACCTCGAATGTGGTCGCGTCGAATGTGGGCGAGGATGCGTTGAGAAAGACGTCCCGCGGGGAGATCTCTACGAAATCGTTCCCCGCCACAAGGCGCACCACTCCGCGATGCTCGACCATGACGCCCTTTGGGGTTCCGGTGGAGCCTGAGGTGTAGATGACATAGGCGAGATGGCGCGGGCTCAGGCCAAGGGCGCGCGGGTCCGGGTTCGAGGCCGGCAGCCCGG
>NZ_JAMYSZ010000096.1:0-1081 GCF_040322215.1 Mesorhizobium sp. M0184 | reverse complement strand
CGCAAAAAACCGCCACTGCCGCGCCCATGTGGAAAGACCTCAGAAGCAGCGCTTCGTGCAGATTGCCGACGAAGAGCAGATCACATCCGGCGTCAATGAGCGCGCCTGCAACCTTAACCAAGCCAAGCCCGTAGGCGTCGCTTTTGACGACAGCGGCTATCCTTACCTGCGGCCCAACGAGGGCCGATATAGTCTGAAAGTTCGCCTGAATTGCGCTGAGATCGATTTCGAGTACAACATCGGCAGGTCGTACCGAGGTCAACATGTCTTGCTCTCCACCTCCTCGGCTCGCCCTTCGAAGCACCGCAATTTCGTCGGGCGACATGTAAACCGTTACATCGAAAAGCTCAGTTGCACCATAGCTCCTGCCACACGCCAGAGAGCACGAGCGTTCGTCCTAGTAGTCATCGTAATATATACAGACAAACAAAGAATTTCCATAAGTCTTGCAAAAGACATTGTAATCTTATGTAAATTCCAATTACAGAATTGTTTCAGAGGCGCAACATAAAATTCACGGAACTCCCCTTCCTCCCTTTCAAACCCCACGCTACAACCTTGTTCGACACGAGACCGGAGAGCTGCAGTGAATGGCCGGGTTAAGATCCTGATTGTTGGGCATGGCGTACTTGGTGGGGCCGTTCTTGATTTTCTCAGCCAAAGCGGCAGACCCTACGATCTGCACGTTGGAGCACGAGATCTGCAGCGCGCCTCCTTGAGGGTCAACCTCGCAAAGTACACTTCGGTAAACCTCGGATTCTCTCCGGCCATCGAGATAGTACCGGTGGATTTGATGAATACAGAGGCTACGGCAGAGAGCCTAGCGGCCCTCCGTCCT
The DNA here is from genome assembly GCF_040322215.1 of Mesorhizobium sp. M0184. NCBI lineage: Bacteria > Pseudomonadati > Pseudomonadota > Alphaproteobacteria > Hyphomicrobiales > Phyllobacteriaceae > Mesorhizobium > Mesorhizobium sp. M0184. Next base: position 243 of record NZ_JAMYSZ010000096.1, on the reverse strand, counting down.
GATATAATTTTTAATGCCACGACGTTGCATTCTTGGTGGCGGATAACGCAATTGCCGAGCGATGCCTATCAGCAGATCGACCGAGCACGCGGCGGCGTATGGACGCCTATGCATCTAGTGCTCGTACGACGCCTCATGAGAGCTGTGCGGCAAGCTGATGTGGAGACCATCGTCGTAAACGCATCCTACCCTGACGTGACGAATGCCGCGCTTGCGGCCGAGGGTCTCTCGCCGACAATTGGG
>NZ_JAMYSZ010000095.1:0-1093 GCF_040322215.1 Mesorhizobium sp. M0184 | reverse complement strand
TGCCGCCGTCGGGCAGGATGCCGAGCGCAATGTAGATCGCCTTGTTGCGGACGAAGCCCTCGTCGCGAATTTTGACCCGGATGGCGTCGAAGAAGACCAAGGGAAAGCAGGCGTCCAACGGCCTGTTCTGCCACTCGGCGACCTCCTCAAGCACGGCGTCGGTGACGGCCGAGATCAGGTCCGGCGAAACGTCGATGCCGTACAGTTCCTCCAGGTGGCCGCGGATCTCGCGCACGCTCATGCCGCGCGCATACATCGACACGATCTTGGCGTCGAAATCGGGAAAGCGACGCTGATACTTTGCAATCAGCTTCGGATCGAAGGAGCCGGCCCGGTCACGCGGGATCGAAAGTTCGAGCTTTGATGTGCCCGTCAGCACCGATTTCCGCGAATGTCCGTTGCGCCGGTTCGCCGAGCCTTCGCGCTGCTCCTCTTCAAGATGATCGTCCAACTCAGCGTTCAGTATCCGCTCCGAAAGCGCCTTCTTCAGATCGTCGAGCAAACCGTCCTTGGCAAACAGTTCCTGTGGGTCGCGCCCGGCAAGCAACCGATCCAGTACTTCCTTCTCAATGGCCATGCGATGATTCTCCTTTCCATCATCATGGCCTCACGCACAAGATTCCTGACAGTCCCCCGCTATCCGATCGAAATCGTAGCCCGTGCTGTCTGGTTCTACTTCCGCTTCAATCTGAGCCTGCGCGATGTCGCGGAAATGCTGCTAGTCTAGATCGCGGGATTGTCGTTTCCTACGAGACCATCCGCCGATGGTGCCGAAAGCACGGCCCGCATACGCCGCAAGGCGCCGACGAAAGACGATGTCTGGCACCTCGATGAAGTCGTGGTGCGCATCAACGGTCAGAAATGCTGGTTGTGGAGAGCGGTTGATCAGGACGGATATGTCCTCGACGAGATCGTCCAGACGCGCCGCAACACCAAGGCCGCCAAGCGCCTGCTGACGCGACTTCTGAAGGCGAACCGCCCGGATAATCCGCACCAGCTGCTCCTCATTGGTAAGCGCTATTTTCGCTGCACGTTGACGCGAGCGCTTTCGACGGATGGCCTTCGAATCGGGAACGGTATCTGGTCTGATCAG
>NZ_JAMYSZ010000094.1:0-1181 GCF_040322215.1 Mesorhizobium sp. M0184 | reverse complement strand
GAGTATCCGTGTTGGTCAAGGGAGAGATGGTGTCCAGGTCCGATTGTCCCTGAGTAGTGCGTTTGCGAGGATGATGAGCTTTCGCATGATGGCTGTGATGGCGAGTTTTGAGGCTTTGCCGTCGGCCGTGAGCTGGTGGTATTTTGCCTTTAGATCGGGATTGAAGCGCATGGCGACGAGGGCGGGCATGTAGAGTGCCTGTCGGACATTGGCTCGCCCGCCGCGGATGAAGGCGCGGCCGATCCAGTTGCCGGACTGTCGTGCGACGGGAGCGAGGCCTGCGAGGGAAGCAGCCTGACCCTGACCGAGCGTGCCGAGTTCGGGCATTTCGATGAGAAGCGCGAAGGCGGTGATTGCCGAGACGCCCGGGATCGAGACGAGGATAGCGAAGCGACGGGAGAGATCGGGATCGGACTGGATGAGCGCCGTGATCTCCTTTTCGACAGCAGCCATTTGACGTTCGATCTGCCTGAGCTGCTGGGCATTGTGGCGCTTGAGGATGGGAAGGGTTAGCGCCTTGGCCCTGTTCCTCGCCGCCGTCCGGTTCTTCACCAGCGCCTCGCGCGCCATGTGCAGGTCCTTGAGATTATTGAGGATCGGGCTGCGCACCGGTCGTGCTTCGAGGTCGAGAAGAGCGCCCATGCGCGCCAGCATGGCGGCGTCCAGCCGGTCGGTCTTGGCGATCCTGCCGGTGGCCTCGGCGAAGCGCCGGGCTTGGCGTGGGTTGACCTTGACCAGCGCAAGGCCAGCCGCCGCCAGCTTCCGCTCAAAGGCCCGGTGATATGGACCTGTCGGCTCATAGACGATGCGTACGCCGGGCGGGTCCAACCGGCTCGGGCTCAACCAGCTCATGAACGCCTTGTGGCCGCGGCTGTCGTTGGCAAAACGCCGGCTCGCGCCGTCGCTCAGCCTGTGGGCGTCGAGATGGTCTTTCGAAATGTCGATCCCGATGGTATCGTTGGTCATCTTTCACTTGTCCTGTGCTTGTCGTTCGGAGCCGAACTCCGGGTATCCGTTCAGGCCTCAAGGGAAAGACGAGGGCGATCCGACTCTAGCTCGACCCGTCAAACGGTCAGCAATTCCACCGATCCGACCCTCGCCGCTGAGGGAGGGCGGCTACCCTCTCTCAGCGTTCCTTTCTGACCCATTCGGCAGCGAAAGTCATAAGACAAGCAATTCCA
>NZ_JAMYSZ010000093.1:0-1202 GCF_040322215.1 Mesorhizobium sp. M0184 | reverse complement strand
GAGACCTTTGCATAGAAGCCGATTGGTGATTCTGTGATGATGGTCGAAGCAGGGAGATTCGGGATGGCGGATCGTGTTCTGGGTCAGTTGAGTCTGGCGGACGGGCTGGCGGCGTCGGACGAGACGATTTTCGACCTGGTATCGAAGGAACTGGACTGGGCACCGATCCGAACATTGCTGGGTCAGCGCAGCGGTCCCGGCTCGGGCAACACCAGCTACCCGGCGGAGGCGCTGGTGCGCTGTCTTTTGCTGGGCGTGTGGCACGGGCTGAGCGATCCGGCATTGGAGGCTCAGATCCGTGACCGGCTGTCGTTTCGCCGCTTTGCCGGCTTCAGCCTTTCGGACCGTACGCCCGATCATTCGACACTGTGGCGCTTCCGCGAGGAACTGACGCGCGAGCGGCTGATCGACAAGGTGTTTGAGGAGATCAACCGCCAGCTGGAGACGAAGGGCCTGATCGTCAAGCGCGGCACCTTAGTCGATGCGACGTTCCTGCAGGCCCGTGGGCGGCCGCCCAAGCAGCCGAAGAAGGGCCACCAGGGCCCGGCCAAGCCGTCGGCCGACAAGGACGCGCGCTGGGGCAAGAAGGGCAACAAGAGCACCTTCGGCTACAAGATGCACATCGGCGCCGACCAGGAGCACACCATGATCCGGCGTGTCGAGGTAAGCGACGCCTCGATCACCGACACCGAGGCGGCCGACAATCTGGTTTGCGGCGATGAGAAGGCGGCCTATGGCGATCAGGCCTACTACACCCATGCCAGGCATGATCGGCTGGCCAAGGCCGGGATCAAGGACCGGCTGATGCGGCGGCCCAACAAGCATCATCCCGAGTTGCCGGCGCGCCAGAAGCTGCGTAACCGGTTGATCGCCAAGGTGCGGGCGGCTGTGGAGCGGCCTTTTGCTGTGTTCAAGGAGCGCTACGGCATGCGGCGCCTGCGCTTCTTCAACCTCGCCGCCAACCGCACGCAATGCATACTAGCCGCCTGCGCCTACAATCTGCGGACCATGGTCGGCGCCCTCTATCCACCTGGCGGAAAGCCGGCATGAGGAGGAGTCTGTCTAAAATCGGCCTAAAATCGGCGGATCGGCCGGTCATGCCGGTCGATGCCATACCAAGCCGTCGAAAACTGCTTTCCCGGCCATCAAAAAAGCCCCATTAACTCACCAACCAGGATTTCGCTTCCCCGTGCAAAGCCCTC
>NZ_JAMYSZ010000092.1:0-1281 GCF_040322215.1 Mesorhizobium sp. M0184 | reverse complement strand
TCCACTGGCGGCCGATCGATGCCTGAGGCTTACCGGATCGGCGTCTCGCCGCGAAACAGCGGCTGGTGCGCCCGCATCAAGGCGGCAATCCGGTCGGCGACTTTCCGTACCGGCGGGGAGTGACGTTCCTCGTGATGGGTGACGATCCATTGGTCGGTTTCAAGTTCGGGGATAGGCTGAGCAACGCGAACCAGCCGCGGATCGCCGTCACCGACGAAGCACGGAAAGACCGAAAGGCCGGCGCCGGCGGCCACCAGTTCGCGCACCGAATGGGTGTTGTTGCCGCGTACGGCGATGCGGTCGCCGTGATGGGCTTGCAGCCAGCGCGCCGAGGCAATGTTTGCGCCTTCGCCGGTGACGCCGACGAACAATCCGGCGGCGATGCCGTTGATCAGGTGACGTCCGGAATAAATGGCGTGGGCGACCTTGCCGCTCTGACGGCCGGCCAGCCACTGCTCGGTCGGGCGCTCGCTGCGGATGCCGATGTCGGCGGCACGGCGGCCGATGTCGACCCGGTCGGTGGTGGTGACAAGCTCTACCCTTATGCCGTCATCGACCGTCCAGATCTCGCCGATATGGGCGGAAACGAAGGCCGAGGTCCATGGCCCGGCCGAGACGCGGACAATGCGGTCGGGCAGGTTTCCCTCGCGCCAGCGGGTCAGCGACTGCATTGCCGCCTCGACGTCTTCGGCGCGCCGCAGCAGTTCCTCGCCGACCGGGGTCAGCCGGTAGCCGGTCTGCTGGCGCACGAATAGAGGTTCGCCGATCTGCTTTTCGAGCGCGGTGACGCGTCGTCCAAGGGTGGCTGCGCTGAGGCGCGTGGTTCCCGTCGCTGCGCTCAAGCCACCCAGCCGCGCAACGTCGAGAAACAACCTCAGATCGTCCCAGCCGATATCCATTTTGCAGAAATGAAAAACTCCTTGCGACCGTGGCTGTAGCGCAAAGCGGGCATCGTGCGCAAGTATGCAGGCATTGGAGGCGTTGGACAATCCTGCCTGGCGGGACAGGGACAAGCGCCTCGGCCGGCCAAGAAGCGAGCGCAGCCCTTTCGATCGCGCATGCGATTCGCGCAGAGGCTTTGCGCTTTCGACCAACCCAGGCGGGCATTCTGCGTGCCAAAGGAGACGATCATGTTGGATGAACTTCGATACCGTTTCGCCCGCTGGATTGCCTATCGCCAGACGCTTGCGAGCTTGAGGCAGGCCCGGGACAGCACACTGGCGGATGCCGGCATTTCTCGCGAAGAGATCCGCGAGCGTGCCCGCCACGCCAGCTTGCGTC
>NZ_JAMYSZ010000091.1:0-1310 GCF_040322215.1 Mesorhizobium sp. M0184 | reverse complement strand
GTCGAACGTCCTTCCCGGCCGCAAGCGGCACCGGAGCGGGATCCGCTGGTCTATGATCTGGATTGGGACGAGCCTGCCCGCCTCGGTGAGTGGCGCGCCATGCTTGGTCGCATGGCGGATCTTCCGCCGGTGCTGGCCGCCGCGATGCTCTCCGACGCCTGGGAAGACATCAGTCCGCTCCAGCATCAGCCGTGGCTCGGCACCCTTCTGGTCGCGGCCATGCTGCGGCAGCGCCGCAAGACCACGGCCCACCTGCTGGAGCTCAACAGCGGCCTGCGGTTTATCGGCCGTGAGCGCCGGCGTCACCGTGACCGGACCATACGCCTGCTGGCATTCATCTACGCCTTTACGGAAGCCGCCGCGCTCGGCCTAAAGGAACATGACCGGCTGGCGCTGGCGCGGGAACAGATGCTGCGCCGCACCCGGAACCGGCGCGGCAACTCGAAGCTGCCGCAGCTGATCGACTATGTCCTGTCGCGGCGTTTGGTGTCGAGCGCGATGATCGAGAAGGAACTGAAGGTTACGGCCAAGGGCGCGCTCAATCTGGTCGGCGAGCTCAATCTGCGGGAGGTGACGGGTAGGGGACGATATCGAGCATGGGGGATTGTGTGAATTCGCGCGCACTCTCAGGCCGTCACGGCAGCGGGTCGATCCCGATGGCACCGTCGATCGTGATGGCAAGCACCGAATTGACGAGCAGGTCCTGCGGACGCTCGCCACCCGTCTCTAGGAGGTGCGCGATGACCAGGTCCATCAGACGTTGCGCCTCTGCGCGTGCGACCGAGGGCAGAATGATCAGGCCAGGGTGAAGGTCGACGGCGCCGGCGAGCTTTCGGAAGTCATCGGCGTTTTCGGTCACGATGATCCTGTCCTCCTCGATGGCGCGGGCGAAGACGACGTGATCGGGATCGCGCAGCCGGCCACGGTCCCTCGGATGAACCGCGTCGTGCAGGCCTTTCTGATTGAGGTGTTGGCTCAGCGTCGGCGAAATGCACTCGTCGATGAAGAATTTCACACCGCCGATCCCCGGCGGCGCACGGGACGGCCAACCTGCGGGTGGGTCTGCGCATAGAGTGCGGCGGCCTCGAAGGCGCGCCGCGGAATGTCGGGATAGTCCTCCATCAGTGTCTCGATCGTGTCGCCGGAAATGAGCCGACCATGGATAGCGCTGACGGTGAGCCGTGTGCCCTTGATCACAGGGCGCCCGCCTTGGACACCTTCGGCGATCTCGATGAACGCTTCCCGGTCGGCTGCGTAGCGCTCGGCGCGCTCGACCGCGTCCCGAGCCAAGGATCCGACATGCAGGACGA
>NZ_JAMYSZ010000090.1:0-1466 GCF_040322215.1 Mesorhizobium sp. M0184 | reverse complement strand
CTAGGGGATGCACACATCTTTTCGTTGCGTCGATGACTCATCTGTGAGTTGCGGCGTCGGGTTGGTGTGTGATTCTGTAGGCGACGTACTGAGGGAGGCGTCGCGGTGTCATCTATGGGATTGTTGGGGTCGTTCGGTGACGAACGGCTCGAAAAAAGGGGGTCCAGCTTCTGGAGCGGATGGTGTCGCGCGAGAGCGTGTGCCTGCGCCGCTTGGCTGGAGGAGCCCGTAGCGGGATCGTGGGCTATTGTCGGTTCCTGGCGAACGCTCGGGTGACGACGGACAGGCTGATTGAAGGTTGGGGCGCTGCGACGGCTGAGGCTAGCGCCGGTCGTCATGTGCTGGCGATCCAGGACACCAGTGAGATCAATTTCGCGACGACGCCGGAGTATCGGCGTGGCCTTGGCGAGATTGGCAAGGGCGGCGGCCGTGGCGTGTTGCTGCACGCGATGCTGGGCATCGATGCCGAGACGGGCGGCGTTCTGGGGCTGGTGGCGGGCCGGGTGTGGACGCGCGAGGGGCGTGTGGAGGTTGCTCATGCCAAGCGGCCTCTGTGCGACAAGGAGTCCGAGCGCTGGTTGAGCACGGCCGCGGCGGCCAAGCCGGTGTTGAAGTCGGCTGCACTGGTGACCGAGGTGAGCGACCGCGAGAGCGACATCTACAGCAAGTGGGCGCTTGTACCCGAACCCGGCTTCCACATTCTGACCCGCGCCATGCACGACCGCCGGATCCAGGGCGGCGGCAAGCTGTCGACCGCACCGTTGCAGGCCGCCGGAGAGGCCATGGTCGAGCTGCGCGCGCGGCCTGGTCGGGCGGCGCGCACGGCCCGGCTGGTGGCGAGCTTTGCCCAGGTCGAGGTCGTGCGCCCCGACAACACGATTGAAGAGGGCCTGCCCAAGACGGTGAGCGTGAGCTTGGTGCAGGTAACCGAGATCGACCCGCCGCAGGGCGCCGAGCCGATCCTGTGGCGACTGCTTACCACCCATCTCGTCGAGGACGCGGCCATGGCCTGGCGGATGGTCGATTGGTATCGCATGCGCTGGACCATCGAGCAGTTCTTCCGCACCCTCAAACAGCAGGGGCTTCAGCTGGAAGACAGCCAACTGGAGACCGCCGAACGGCTCGTCAAACTGACCGCCATCGCCGCGCGAGCCGCCTGTGTCGTCATGCAACTCGTCCAGGCCCGCGACGGCCGATCCGCACAACACGCCGCCATCGCCTTCACCCACGCCGAAATCGACACGCTTCAAGCCCTGCTGCCCACACTAGAGGGAAAAACCGCCCTGCAGAAGAATCCCCACGCCCCCCAATCCCTCGCTTGGGCCGCCTGGATTATCGCCAAACTCGGCGGCTGGGACGGCTATCCAAAGTCCAAAGCCCCAGGACCCATCACCTTCCGACACGGATTGCAGCACTTCCTGTCCATCGCCCATGGATGGGCGCTTCGAAATGTGTGAATCGCCTAG
>NZ_JAMYSZ010000089.1:0-1470 GCF_040322215.1 Mesorhizobium sp. M0184 | reverse complement strand
ACGGCATGATGGGGTGGACGGCGCCCGACGGCATCGGATGTGCCAGAATGAGTTCGTTGAGATCTCAAACAAGGGAGCCGTCCGTGGAACACCTTATCCGTATTGGCATGGATACGTCCAAGAGTGTTTTTCAGCTGCATGGTGTCGACGCTGCGGAGCGTTCGGTGCTGGTGCGTAAATTGCAACGGCGGGCGGTAGTCCCGTTCTTCGCCAAGCTTGCGCCGGTGAGGATCGGGCTGGAGGCGTGCGGCGGCTCGCATTACTGGGCGCGCACGCTGTCGGGGCTGGGTCATGAGGTGGTGCTGATCGCGGCGCAGCACGTGAAGCCATATGTGCGGCGCGGCAAGCATGACGCGGCTGACGCCGAGGCGATCTGCGAGGCGATGAGCCGGCCCAGGACACGCTTTGTTGGGATCAAGAGCGGCGAGCAGCAAGCGGCGCAGATGCTGTTTGGGGTGCGCGAGCAGCTGGTGCGGCGGCGCACGCAGCTTTCCAACACGATCCGCGGCTACGCAGCCGAATTCGGCCTGGTGGCCGCACAAGGCCTTGCCCGCATCGAGCCACTGCTGGCCCGCATTGCCGGCGACGCGACGGTGCCGGGGCTGGCAAAGGAACTGCTTGAGACGCTCGGCGAGGAATACCGCGCGGTGTGTGCGCGATACGCGGCAATCGACAAGAAGCTGTTGGCCCATCACCGCAAGGACGAGACTGGACAGCGGCTGGCTGCGATGCCCGGCGTCGGGCCGGTCGTGGCGAGCCTGCTCGGCGTCAAGGTCACTGATGCGACAGCGTTCGGCTCGGGACGCGACTTCGCGGCGTGGCTGGGGCTGACGCCGAAGAACCATTCGACCGCCGGCAAGAACCGGCTGGGGGTGATCACGCGGGCCGGCGACGAGATGCTGCGGCAGGCGCTGGTGGTGGGCGCGACGGCCCACATCCAGCAGGTGCGTCGCGGCCGCGCCAAGGCCTCGCCGTGGCTGGCGGCGTTGATTGCGCGCAAGCCGCCGAAGCTGGCGGCTGTGGCGCTCGCCAACAAGACCGCCCGCATGGCCTGGAAGATGATGATCACCGGCGAGCCGTACCGTTGCGGCCTGGCGGGCAACCTGACGCCTCCTCGCCGCCCTCAAGGCCGCTTCGCGCCGCCTACGGCGGTGGCCTGCGGCCAGCCCTGACCGCGGCTCAGCACGGCGCTGACATGCCCGGATAGGCCGCAACGGAGGAACACCGAACACAAGCTCTTGCAACGGAAGGAAGATGGCGTGATCGATCGATCCGTGACGCGCGAAACTCCGAGGGATCCATTGGCCAACGAAACCGCTGGCATGATTGGAACGGGCGTCGCGAACCCCACCTTGGCCAGCGGCCGCAAGGACCGTGCTCAAAGGCCGGACATATGGACGCAAGCGATCGAAAACGACGCAAAACAACCGTTGCAGGCAGGGCGCCGTCCACATATGGATCCCAGGGTCT
>NZ_JAMYSZ010000088.1:0-1746 GCF_040322215.1 Mesorhizobium sp. M0184 | reverse complement strand
CTGGCAGCGCTGCTACGTGCACTTCCTCAGAAACGCGCTCGACTACGTGCCGCGCAAGGTCGACGACGATTGCCTGATGGAGCTCAGATGGTTCTACGACCGGCGCGACCTTGCCGAGGTCAAACGCGACCTGGCGCAGTGGATCGCCAAATGGCAGGCCAAATACCCGAAGCTGGTCAACTGGGTGGAAGATAACATCGAGGAGACGCTGAGCTTCTATCGGCTGCCGCTAGCTCACCACAAGCACATGAAGTCGACGGATGACATCGACAAGCCTGATTTCGACTTTTTCGATTCCTGTTGCGTTTCTTTGTTCGGCTCAGGTGAGCCTGTTTCTTCGTCCCGGCCCACAGGATTTCCCACGCGAGCGTGTCGAGACGCAGTCAAGGCTGGCCGGTGCGATGGCGGCACGGCCGGCTGCGAGGTTTTCCAGGCCACGCCTTGACGGCGTCGAGCACGGCGCCAGTCTGGAGCGGACCGAGGGCGTCGGTCGTGCCGCCAGATTTCCTTGTGCTATATTTGTCCGGCACGGACGACCACGTGGCAAAGAGTGGTGCGAGAGGATGAGAGTGCCGCCACGCAGCCGTTATAGTCGTTCCTCGTTTGTGGCGTCCGTGCGCCGCTTCAGCCCTCGTGACCGCCAATGCCGAACCATTAGCTCGTAGGCACGTTCGGCATTCTCGGCCGCGGCTTTCTCGCTGTTTCGCAACTCCTTCACGTTGTAGGCGTAAGCCGAACCGCGGCGACCGACACCGCGCTCGCCCGGCGCGCCAGCCTTGAGAGCGAGCTGCCTCTGCTTTGCCGCCACCAGCGCCGGGCGAGCCCAGAAGTAGTCCTGCTCCTTTGTCAGCAGATGCCAGATCAACACCGCGAGCTTACGGGCGACCGCCACGACTGCGACCTGATGGCCACGCTTGTTGCGGATGCGTAGGAAGAAGGCTCTGAGCGGTCCGGGCGCCTTCGCCGCCGCCCAGGCGGCCTCGACCAGCATGGCGCGGGCATGGGAACGCCCATGTTTGCTGATCCGGCCATATTGCGCCAAGCCAAGACCGGATTGGCGCACACGCGGATTGAGGCCGAAGTAGCTCACCAGCTTCTGCGGTTCGCCGAAGCGGTGGATATCGCCGACGGCGGCGATGATACCGCTCGCGACGATGGCATTGACGCCGGTGATCGTCTGAAGCCGCCGGACTTGCACATCATCAACCGCTTCCCGGGCGATGTCGCGATCGAGGTCGGCCAGATCCTCGGCCAGGCGGTCGATCTCGCGGATGTGGCGGGCGATGGCGGCCCGCTCGTCGTCGGGAAGCACCTGCCGCTCGAGCCAGGCGCGACCGCGATTGTTGAACAGATCGGCATGCGGGCACTTCGGCACGAGGTGCGCCTGCAGGATGCCATGCACCTCGTTCTTCACGCGCGTGCGATGCCGAACGAGCTGGTTGCGCCGCGCGACGAGGCGGCGAAGCCGCTCGGTCCGCTCGTCAGGTACCCAGACCTCCGGCAGAAAGCCGCTGGCATGGAGCTGCGCCAGAACGCCGGCATCGATCTTGTCGGTCTTGATCCTGGCATGAGCGATCGCCTTCACCTGCATCGGGTTGGCGACAATCACCCGGCCGACATAGGGCGACAGAACCCGCACCACCGCCATGGCGTTGCCCGTAGCCTCGACGACAACCTCATCCGTCCGTCGCAAACTGCGGCCGAACCCTTCCAGTCCCGAGCGGGTCATGTCGACCCGTCCGTGAT
>NZ_JAMYSZ010000087.1:0-2392 GCF_040322215.1 Mesorhizobium sp. M0184 | reverse complement strand
TCGGCAACATCCAGGACATTTATGGGTTGTCGCCGCTGCAGGACGGCATCCTGTTCCATCATCTGCTGGCCAGCCGGGGCGATCCCTATCTGCTGGTCTCGCAGATGGCGTTTGCCGACCGTGGCCTGTTGGAGCGCTATCTTGGCGCGGTTCAGCAGGTGGTGGATCGGCACGACATCCTGCGCACGGCCTTTGTCTGGGAGGGGCTGTCGAGCCCGGCCCAGGTGGTGTGGCGGCGTGCGCCGCTACAGGTGAGCGAGGTCGAGCTGGATGACTGTGACGGTTCCGGCGCCGAGGAGCTCAGGCGCCGGTTTGATCCGCGCCGGCACCGCATCGGCCTTGGCCGCGCGCCGTTGTTGCGGTTTGGGATCGCGCGCGAGCCCGGCAGCGGGCGCTGGCTGCTGCTGGAGTTGCAGCACCATCTGATCGGCGATCACACGACGCTGGAAGTGATGCATGCCGAGGTGCGGGCCGTGCTCGGCGGGCAGGCGCATGAGCTTGCGGCACCGCAGCCGTTCCGCAATCTGGTGGCGCAGGCACGGCTGGGTGTCGATGCCAAGGCGCATGAAGAGTTCTTCCGCTCGATGCTGGCGGACATCGACGAGCCGACCATGCCGTTCGGGTTGAACGAGGTGCGCGGCGACGGCAGCGGGGTCGGCGAGGCGCGGCGGATGCTGCCGCAGGCGCTCAACGATCGGCTGCGGGAGCAGGCGCGGCGGCTGGGGGTGAGCCTGGCCAGCCTGTGCCATCTGGCCTGGGGTCAGGTGGTGGCGCGCAGCAGCGGCCGAGAGCAGGTGGTGTTCGGCACGGTGCTGTTCGGCCGCATGCATGCGGGTGCGGGCGCCGACCGGGCGCTGGGCCTGTTCATCAACACCCTGCCTGTGCGGCTTGACCTGGACGGAACCGGGGTCGCGGCGAGCGTGCGGACCACGCATGCGCGGCTTTCCGAGCTGCTGGCGCACGAGCATGCCTCGCTGGCGCTGGCGCAACGCTGCAGCGGCGTTGCGGCGCCGGCGCCGCTGTTCGGCGCGCTGTTGAACTACCGTCACAACACGCCGGCGGCCATGGCCGGCTCCGGCACGGATGATGGTCTGTCCGGGGTGGAACGGCTGGGCGGGGAGGAGCGCACCAACTATCCGCTGACCCTGTCGGTGGAGGATTTTGGCGAGGCGCTCGGCCTGACGGCGCAGGTGGTGGAGCCGATCTCTGCGGATCGGGTCTGCGGCTACATGCAGCAGGTGCTCGAGCAACTGGCCGAGGCGCTGGAGCATGCCCCCAATAGGCCGGTGCGCGACCTCGACATCCTGCCGGCCGCCGAGCGCGCCTATCTGCTGGAGGATCTGAACCGGACGGCGGCGGTCTATCCGTCGGAGCGGTGCATCCATGAGCTGTTCGAGGCGCAGGTGCAAAAGGCGCCGGAGGCGGTGGCGGTGGTCCATGAGGAGGAGCGCCTAAGCTATGGCGAGCTCAACGCGCGGGCCAACCGGCTGGCGCATCACCTGATCGCACTGGGTGTGAAGCCGGATCAGCCGGTGGCGATCTGCCTGGAACGCAGCCCGGCCATGGTGGTGGGTCTTTTGGCGACCCTCAAGGCGGGCGGCGCCTATCTGCCGCTGGATCCGGCCTATCCCTGCGCGCGGCTGCGGCAGGTTCTCGCGGAAGCCGCGCCGCGGCTGCTGCTTTGCGATGCGGCCGGCCGCGCAGCACTGGGCGCCGAGGCGCTTGCCGATGTGAGCGTGGTCGATCTGGAGACGGCCACCCCGGCCTGGGCCGGGCTGCCGGCCTCGAACCCGGACCCGCGCGCCCTTGGCCTGAGCCCGCGCCATCTCGCCTATGTCATCTACACCTCAGGCTCAACCGGAACCCCAAAGGGCGTCATGGTCGAGCATCAAAGCTTGGTCAATCTTACAGCATGGCATGTGCAAAGGTTTTGTCCGCAACCAGAAACCTGCTGCACACTCACGGCTGGAGTGGCATTCGATGCCAGCGCTTGGGAGCTATGGTCTGCATTATCCAATCGTAGCGCATTGCTGCTCCCGCCCAGAGCAGCAGGAGGGGATTCCCTTCGTCTGCTGCAATGGTGGCGTGATCAACCACTGGACGCCGCGTTTTTAGTCACGCCGCTGGCTGCAACGGCATTGGAAGGCGAGCTGGTAACTCCCTTGTTGGAGTACTTGCTTATTGGCGGTGATCGTCTCCAGCGTGTGCCTTCCCGGCTACCGTCGCCTCTCAAGTTAATAAACAATTATGGCCCGACGGAAGTTACCGTCGTGGCAACCTCGGGACGGCTCTTCAGTGACAACGTTGTGCCACATATCGGCCGTCCGATTGCGAACACGCGGGTGTATCTGCTGGACGGTCATGGCGCGCCCGTGCCGTTCGGGGCGGTGGG
>NZ_JAMYSZ010000086.1:0-2446 GCF_040322215.1 Mesorhizobium sp. M0184 | reverse complement strand
CTGCGTGTCAGGATGACCGCCGCAGCCTCATAGAGAAGTCCCCGCAAATGTCGATCGCCGCGTCGGGATATATGGCCGTCATAATCGACTTCTCCCGATTGGTAGCGGCGAGTTGTCAGGCCGATCCAAGCGGCAACAGAGCGGGACTTCTTGAAGTTGCCCGGATCTTCAATGGCAGTGGCGAAAGAGGTTGCGGTAATGGCGCCGATGCCGGGGATCGACATGAGTATGCGGCATGCTTGGCTTTGACGTGCATCTGCGACAAGCTGGCGCCCAAGCTCGGCGGCACGGATGCGAATGCTGCGCCAGGCTTCCAACATTGGTAGGACGACAGGAGCAAGCTCGCTCTGATCGATAAGAAGGCTCCGGACATTCTTTTCGAATGTAGTTCCCTTACCGGCGGGAACGAGCAAGCCGAACGTTTTCATGATCCCTCGGATCTGGTTGGAAAGCTCGACGGTGATCCGGACCAGCCGAGTGCGTGCTGCCACGAGCGTGCGGGTCAACATACTGTCGAAGCCTTTCACGCGCACCTCGCGAAAGAATCCTGCTTCAGCAAGACGCGCCAAACCATCGGCGTCATTCGCATCCGTCTTGTTCGCCGCCATATCGAGAGCGGCTTTGGCATGGCGCGCATCGATGCAGATGGCTGGCAATCCCTCGGCGCGCAGCGCATGATAGAACCAAACTGACAGCGGGCCGGTTTCGAACACGACGCGCTTTGCGGCCGGCGCCCGCTTGCGGACAAGCTCGGCAATGATCCTGGGATCAGATGCGCACTTCCCGCGCCAGATCCGTTCGCCTTCACGGCGGATCGACACTGCCGTCTCTTTCATCGACACGTCGAGACCGATATGTTCTTCCATGGCTGTTCTCCGTTGATGCTGGGCCCGGCGTCCAGTCGTGAGCCCGTATTTCATCTTATCGGGGAACAGCCACCCTCCAAGGCTATGATCGGTTCCAGGGCGCGTCGCTCCCGCGATTACCCCATGTGGACGCCCCCTCGACGGCATCGATGTGCCAGAATGGTGGTGTTTGACAGCCACCGTAAGAGAGGGAGCGTCCACAATGGAAGTTAACACGATCGGGTTGGACCTAGCGAAGAATGTATTTCAGGCGCATGGAGCCGATGCGGCGGGCGCCATTGTTTTCCGCAAGCAACTGCGACGCGACAAGGTGCTTGCGTTTCTCGCTGGGCAGCCGGCCTGCTTGGTCGCCATGGAGGCCTGTTCTGGGGCGCATCACTGGGCGCGCGAGATCGGCAAGCTCGGGCACGCCGTTCGTCTGATCCCGCCATCCTATGTGAAGCCTTTCGTGAAGCGGCAGAAGAACGACGCCGCCGATGCCGAGGCGATCTGCGAGGCCGCGCAGCGGCCGACCATGCGCTTTGTCGCCGTGAAGAGTGAGGAGGAGCAGGCGAGTGCGGCCGTATTCCGGGCTCGTGATCTGCTGGTGCGGCAGCGCACCCAGACGATCAACGCCTTGCGCGGCCATCTCGCAGAATATGGACTGGTCGTTGCCCAGGGCCCTTCTCACACCGCCAAGCTGATGGAAAAGGTAGAGGATCCTGAGGGCGATCTGCCAGAAGCAGCCCGCCTGGCCCTCACCGTGCTGGTCGATACGCTGAGATCGCTGGAGGAAAGGATCAAGCAGCTCGATGCCGAGATTGCACGGCGTGCCCGAGAGGATGAAGACGTGCGGCGGTTGGCAACAATCCCCGGCGTTGGTCCGATAACGGCAACGGCTCTGGTTGCACTGGCGCCTTGCGCCGCAATCTTCCGAAAGGGGCGCGACTTCGCCGCTTGGCTGGGCCTGACGCCGCTGCAACGCTCAACCGGCGGTAAACAGAAGCTCGGTGCAACATCGAAGATGGGCGAGCGTACATTGCGGCGCCTGCTGATCATCGGAGCGAGCGCTGTCGTGCGTCATGCTCGTCGGCGAGGCATTCGGGAAGGATCGTGGCTTGGGCGCATGCTCGCCCGCAAGCCGCCAATGCTTGTGGTCGTCGCTCTTGCCAACAAGATGGCCCGCATCGTCTGGGCGCTCATGGCAAGAGGTGGGACCTACAGGGCTCCGGCCGTGGCAGCATAGCAGCTCGGTCTGAGGTCGTCGCAGGTGTAGGAAGGTCACACGGAGAGGTATGGCGCGACAGTCGATGAGAGACGGATCGGAAAAACCAGTTCAGCACAGAGCGCCTCGAGCGCGCGGTAGTGATATGGATCCGATCGGCGAACTCCCATACGGGCCGGCGGCAAATGGAAGGCCGCATCAGAGGCCGGACAGATGTCAGCACCCGACTACGCGCCGCTATACCGCCTTTCGAAGATTCTTCTTGCGCTCACGGGGGCGTCCACAGATGTGCTGAAGGTTCTGCAAAAAGTTTTGGAGAGAGAACGGCGCTTGCTCTGAGGGGCGAGCGGCCATGGCACGGTGGTGACGTTGCGAT
>NZ_JAMYSZ010000085.1:0-2595 GCF_040322215.1 Mesorhizobium sp. M0184 | reverse complement strand
GTAAGCGCGAATTTCCCCGCACCTTTTGCTGTTGAGTGCTCTGATGCATGAGGTGTCCACCAAAATAGGTGGACACCTTGTGATGGAAGAAGATGAGCAGAAACTGCGGGTGAGGCTTGTCGGTCGGGACGGGCGACGCCGATACGACCCGGCATCGAAGGACCGTCTTGTCTCGGCCTGTCTTGAGCCTGGCGTGTCGGTATCGAGGCTTGCGCTCGAACATGGGGTCAATGCGAACCTTCTTCGGAAGTGGATAAAGAAGCGGGCGGAGACCCAGTCCCTCCCACAGCCCCCACCATCGGCGTTCATCCCGGTTCAGATTGAAAGCACTTCCGATCGGGCCTTGCTGCGACAGAGCAGCATGGCTGCGGTGGATTTGCCGGGGACTTGCGATGGGGCACGTAGGTCGGCATCGAAAAGGACAGCGCCTTTTTCCTCTCCAGCCAAGGTGAGCGCGTCGCTGCCGAACGGCGTGAAGTTGACGCTGGAATGCGGTGATGTGGATGCGTTGACGGCGACCATCGGAGCACTGGGTCATGTTCAGACTGGGCGCTGACCTGAAAGTCTACCTGCACCGCGAGCCGATCGACTTCCGGGCCGGCATCAACAGCCTTGCGGTTCTGGTCCAAGAGACGATGGCGCTCGATCCGTTTGCTCCGGCGGTTTTTGCGTTCTGCAATCGCCGTCGCGACCGGATGAAGCTCCTGTTCTTCGATCGGTCGGGCTTTGTGCTGGTAATGAAGCGGCTGACCGAGGACAAGTTCCGGTGGCCGCGCCGGGAGGCAGCGGTGGTCACGCTTACGACCGAGCAATTGCACTGGATCCTCGACGGCATCGACATCGATGCGATGGTCCGCCATCCGGTGCGGCAATATCAGGTTGCCGGTTGAGGGCTCTCGAATTGAGCGGTTGACGCGGCGGCATGCTTTCGATTCAAGAATCTGATGAATCGACCCGGCGAACCGACTGTTGAAGCGTTGATGGCGCGTATTGCTGCGCTGCAGGCGCAGAACCGTCAACTCACCGAACGCGTCGTCAAACTCGAGGAAGAGCTGGCGCTTGCACGACTGCATCGTTTTGCGCCGCGCAGTGAAAAGCACATTGACCGCCTCTTCAATGAAGCCGAACAGACCGCGGATGAGGACGCCGCCGACAACGAAGATGGCGGCGTCGTTGTCCTGCCGGACACGGGCTTGCCGGCGAGCGAAGGGGCGACGGGAAAGAAGCGCGGCCGCAAGGCCTTGCCGGAAAACCTGCCGCGCGAGCGCGTCGAGTATGACCTTCCCGACGATCAGAAGGCTTGTCCTTGCTGCCGTCACCAGATGCATCGCATGGGCGAGGCCGTTACCGAGCAACTTCATATCGAGGTGAAGGCGAAGGTCCTGCAGAATGTGCGGTTCAAATATGCTTGCCGTCATTGCGACCGTACCGGCATCAACACGCCGGTCGTGACCGCGCCGATGCCCGCGCAACCCTTGCCTGGCAGCATCGCCACGGCTTCGACGCTGGCCTTCGCGCTCGTTCACAAATACGTCGACGGCACACCGCTCTACCGCCTGGCGCAGGCCTTCGAGCGCGCGGGCGTTCCTGTCAGCCGTGGCGCTCTGGGTCACTGGGTGATCGGCTCGAGCGAAAAGCATCTCGCCCGCATCTATGACGTGCTGAAGCTGCGGCTCAGATCGCAGCCCCTCATCCATGGCGACGAGACCACGGTCCAGGTGCTGAAGGAAATGGACAGAGAGGCCACCAGCACCTCGTACATGTGGGCATACCGGAGCGGCCACGACAGTGACGAGCCGATCGTGCTGCTCGATTATCAGCCGGGTCGCGGCCAGATACACCCGCAGACCTTCTTGGGCGATTACCGCGGCATCGTGATGAGTGACGGTTATTCCGCCTGGCGCACGCTGGAAGGGGCAACGCATCTTGGCTGCATGGCCCATTCCAGGCGGCGCTTCGTCGATGCCCTAAAGGCGAGGAAGAAAGGCGGCGGCCCGCCGGAACAGGCGCTCCGGTTCTTTGAACAGCTCTATCGGGTTGAAAGGCAGGCGCGGAACGAAATCCCCGATGACAGCGAAACGCGAGATCACTGCATTCGCCACTTCCGCCAGCAACATAGTGTCCCGATCCTCCATGCTCTCAAGGCATGGCTCGACGACATCGCCCCAAAAGTCTTGCCGGACAGCAAGCTCGGCGACGCCGTCTCCTACACCCTGAACCAATGGGGATATCTGACTCGTTACACCGAGGACGGCAGCATGCCGATCGACAACAATCTTCTCGAGCGTGACATCAGAATCTTTGCCACTGGCCGGAAAAGTTGGCTGTTCAGCGATACCGTCGACGGAGCCAGGGCCAGCGCCGTCATCTACAGCCTGATGTTGACCTGCCGCGCCTGTGGCGTCGAGCCGTTAGCGTGGCTGCGCCACGTCCTCACTGAACTACCTCAGCGCCCCGAGAACGCAGCCATCGAGGATCTGCTGCCCTTCAACTTCGCCAAAGCAACAGCAGCCTGATCAGACCAGATACCGTTCCCGATTCGAAGGCCATCCGTCGAAAGCGCTCGCGTCAACGTGCAGCGAAAATAGCGCTTAC
>NZ_JAMYSZ010000084.1:0-2810 GCF_040322215.1 Mesorhizobium sp. M0184 | reverse complement strand
AGCCGTCGAAAACTGCTTTCCCGGCCATCAAAAAAGCCCCATTAACTCACCAACCAGGATTTCGCTTCCCCGTGCAAAGCCCTCATAGGGGGAGAAGGAAAGATCGCGTTCGTTCACCCTTTCGCTGCCTCTTCGATCTTGGCGATGTCGATCTTGGTCATCTGCATCATCGCCTGCATGACACGGCCGGCCTTTTCCGTGTCGGGGTCCAGCAGCAGCTTCGGCAACTGCTCGGGAACGACCTGCCAGGAGAGGCCGAATTTGTCCTTCAGCCAGCTGCACTGGCTGGGCTGGCCACCGCCCGCGATGAGCCTGTCCCAGAAATAGTCGACCTCTTCCTGCGTCTTGCAGTCGATGGAGAGCGAGACTGCCTGGGTGAACTTGAATTGCGGGCCGCCGTTGAGCGCCTGAAACTGAACGCCGTCGAGCTCGAATGAGACCATCAGCACCTTGCCCTCATTATCGCCGCTGCCCTTGGGCCAGCGCATCACGCTCAGCACCTTCGAATTCTTGAAGATGGAGATGTAATGGTTCATGGCCTCCTCGGCCTGGTCGTCGAACCACAGGCAGGGGGTGATCTTTTGCATTCGCTTGCTCCTCGGGCTGGTTTTGGCTTGTTTCACTCGCAAAACGGCCGGCTGGCAATTGATGCCCGGTCCCGCCGTCTGCTCAAGGACGCTCGAGCAAAACACGATCCGACAGCACTTCTGACTTTTTTACGGCCTGGACCGGCTGCGTCTTTGGCTGGCCGCTCGTTCCGCACCCTGGCGCAGCGCAAAATTGTGGCCAGACCAGAGTGTGCCGTCTATAAGGCCTGCGGCTCAATTCCGGTTTTCCGCACCTTTGGGCGCGACGCAGACAGCAAGGACAGTTCAATGCCCGCCTACCGTTCCCGCACCACCACCCATGGCCGCAACATGGCCGGCGCCCGCGGCCTGTGGCGCGCTACCGGCATGAAGGATTCGGATTTCGGCAAGCCGATCATTGCCGTGGTCAATTCCTTCACCCAATTCGTGCCGGGCCATGTCCATTTGAAGGATCTCGGCCAGCTGGTTGCCCGCGAGATCGAAAAAGCCGGCGGCGTCGCCAAGGAGTTCAACACCATTGCCGTCGATGACGGCATCGCCATGGGCCATGACGGCATGCTCTATTCGCTGCCGTCGCGCGAATTGATCGCCGACTCGGTCGAATACATGGTCAACGCGCACTGCGCCGACGCGATGGTCTGCATCTCGAATTGCGACAAGATCACGCCCGGCATGCTGATGGCGTCGCTGCGCCTCAACATCCCGACCGTCTTCGTCTCCGGCGGGCCGATGGAGGCCGGCAAGGTGGTGCTCGCCGGCAAGAGCCAGGCGCTTGATCTGGTCGACGCCATGGTCGCGGCCGCCGACGACAAGGTGTCCGACGAGGACGTCAGGACCATCGAGCGATCGGCCTGTCCGACCTGCGGCTCGTGCTCGGGCATGTTCACCGCCAATTCGATGAACTGCCTGACCGAGGCGCTCGGCCTGTCGCTGCCCGGCAATGGTTCGACGCTGGCGACGCATGCCGACCGCAAGCGCCTGTTCGTCGAAGCAGGCCACCTGATCGTCGATCTTGCCCAGCGCTATTACGAGCAGGACGACGACACCGCGCTGCCGCGCAGCATCGCCTCGAAGGGCGCCTTCGAGAACTCCATGACACTCGACATCGCCATGGGCGGTTCGACCAACACCGTGCTGCACATCCTTGCCGCGGCACATGAGGGCGAGGTCGACTTCACCATGGAGGACATCGACCGGCTGTCGCGGCGGGTGCCGGTGCTGTGCAAGGTGGCCCCGGCCAAGGCAGACGTCCATATGGAGGATGTCCACCGCGCCGGCGGCATCATGGCCATCCTCGGCCAGTTGGATAGTGCTGGGCTGATCAACCGCGACCTGCCGACGGTGCACACCGCAAGCCTCGGCGAAGCGCTCGATCATTGGGATATTTCGCGCACCACCAGCCAGAATGTCCGCGATTTCTTCCTGGCGGCACCCGGCGGCGTGCCGACGCAAGTCGCGTTCAGCCAGGACCGCCGCTGGGACGATCTCGATCTCGACCGCGAGAAGGGCGTCATCCGCTCGGCCGAACATCCTTTCTCCAGGGATGGCGGCCTTGCCGTGCTGAAAGGCAATCTGGCACTCGATGGCTGCATCGTGAAGACGGCGGGCGTCGATGAATCGATCCTGAAATTCACCGGTCCGGCAAGAGTGTTCGAAAGCCAGGACGCCAGCGTCAAGGCGATCCTGTCGAACGAGATCAAGGCCGGCGATGTCGTCGTCATCCGCTATGAAGGGCCACGCGGCGGACCCGGCATGCAGGAAATGCTCTACCCGACCAGCTATTTGAAGTCGAAAGGCCTCGGCAAAGCCTGCGCACTGATCACCGACGGTCGTTTTTCCGGCGGCACCTCCGGCCTGTCGATCGGCCATGTCTCGCCGGAAGCCGCGGAAGGCGGTCTGATCGGGCTGGTCAGGGAAGGCGACACGATCGAGATCGATATCCCCAACCGCACCATCAGGCTTGCTGTCGACGACGCCGAACTCATCGCCCGTCGCGCCGCGATGGAGGCCAGGGGAACGGCTGCCTGGAAGCCCGAAGAAAAGCGCAAGCGCAAGGTGACGACGGCCTTGCGCGCCTATGCGGCGATGGCGACAAGTGCCGCCAAGGGGGCGGTGCGGTACGTGCCGGAATAGAGGCTTTTCCTTCTCCCCTTGTGAGACCTTTGCATAGAAGCCGATTGGTGATTCTGTGATGATGGTCGAAGCAGGGAGATTCGGGATGGC
>NZ_JAMYSZ010000083.1:0-2912 GCF_040322215.1 Mesorhizobium sp. M0184 | reverse complement strand
GACAAGCTGAACGGGTTTGCCCGCTATGAGCGGCTCGCCACGAACAAAAAGGCCCTGATCGCCGCATGTGAAGGACAGCCCAATCACCGTTGCGACGTATGGCGGCGTCTCCTACTATCTCCTGCAGAAGCTCGAAATTGAGGACGTGCGCCTGGTCTATGCGCCCGCGCTCGGCATCGGCAACTTCGGCGGCCAAACGGACAACTGGATGTGGCCGCGCCACAC
The DNA here is from genome assembly GCF_040322215.1 of Mesorhizobium sp. M0184. Classification (NCBI taxonomy): domain Bacteria; kingdom Pseudomonadati; phylum Pseudomonadota; class Alphaproteobacteria; order Hyphomicrobiales; family Phyllobacteriaceae; genus Mesorhizobium; species Mesorhizobium sp. M0184. Next base: position 2,687 of record NZ_JAMYSZ010000083.1, on the reverse strand, counting down.
GGGCCACTTCGGCTTTTATCGCGCCTATGTCGCTCCTGATGGTTCCTCCCGGCCATATGCGCGCGACAACGTGCCCTACCGGCCCAAGAACTGGCTGCGCATCGCCGCTGAAAGCGCCAGGATGGGCATTCTGCTGAATTTTTCCTGCGGGGCTGTTTGATGGACGCGCGCTTGGGCCCCCCATTTTCTATTGCCCGCCTCGGCTCATGCGGGGCGGGCTTCTTGGCGTTCTGGGAGGATTTGCTCACCATGGTTCGTAGTGGCGGCGCAAGGTGAGCGCCTCACCTGAGGCTACATGGCGGCCGTGGAGATTGCCTCAGGAGCGGCGCCCAATCGGAAACCTTAGCACCTCCGCGTTTTGACGTGGCTGCTTGAACTCTTCGACGGCAACCGCCTCAATTAGCAGGTCCAAGGCTTCGCGTCCCCTTCGACTCATCGGGTCATCGCCACAAAGGTAGTCATACGCTCGATCTAAATGCACTCGGGCGGCGGAAAAATTGCTTGTCATGGGACCCTCTCTAACCACCCGCATTGGCCGTCTACGAGGTGAAGGTCGCGCAAATCGTCAATATCTACAGACAAATTTGAATCAAATTGGGGATGATCGGGGGAGTAGCTACGACGTCACCCACGGTGACTGAACCGGTGGACATCGACGCCGAGGTCTCGGCATTCCTCGCGCGGCTGGAGGCCGAAGTCCCCTCCGTCAAGCCCGCCGACGGTCACTCGCTAGACTAAGACTAAGACTAAGACTAGCGCTCGGTCGGATCATAAATGCCGAGCACCCCGTTCCGAGACCACCTCTGACCGGCGTCATTCGATGCATACGCGCGGAACCGGCCCGATTTTGCGGCGTAGAGCCAGAGGCGGCTGCCAGGTCCAGGCCGGTTGGCTCCAGATCGTGCTAGGTCGGATCAGGTTTGTCCACACCACTTTGCTATATGCGGCGGGCGATAATGCCATCGAAGACGAATGGCGCAGGCATCGGGTATCGATCCGTCGGAGCACCCAATCCCGACGCAACGCGGTTCGCAGCCATCTCGACCGATTGGTGGACTCCTGACTGCGGGATGTAAGGAGCTTTTCCTAGCCTACTAGCTAAATGGAAAGACGCCGATCCCCTCGTGAGCCAACCTCGGCGCAACCTACTCGAACTCCAGAGCGAAAAGAGCGCGTGCGGCTCGAGCCACTTGCGACGAAAATGGAAACGGCGCCTCGGCATGACCGACTCCGACTGCCTGAGCGCCGGCATCGCCTTTCAGTGCGCGCAAGGGGAACGTTCCAGTGGCCAGTGCTGCCTTGCTGGAACGGAGCAGGTGGGCTGTTCTAGCAACACGGTTGGGTACCCGGGGTCTCAACAATGATCAAATGCGCAGGAACGCTCGATCCGGCGCCTGGCCGGGCCGCCGCGCCCGCTGCAAAAGTCTGCGACGACTTTGGCGCCTTTTTGGACACTTCCCCGGTTGGACGGTATGGGTGGTCTCCAGCGGCACGCTGGAGCACCGTTTGGTGACGTTATATAGACGCTCGAGAGCCGTGGCGCACTGGCAGAAGACGGCTGCACACCCTTTGCCCTCGCATCGACCTTGACGAAATTCTTCCCTGGAATTGGATACCTGTCACCGTGACCTACGCCGAGGCCGCTTGATGGCGACAATAACCCACGTCTTCACCATCGACCACGTTTCGCGAATGATCGGGGAGGATCTCGAGCTCCTTCAGGCGATCTCAGCAACGATGACAATCTCAGCTCTGGCAGTATCATTAGTGTCCATGACGGTACGGAGGAGGCGATAACCGCTCTCACCGACGAAGGCATTGACCAACTAAGACAGATGCTTGCCCATGCTCGCCGTTCGGCCGTAAAGTGGAACGACTTCCTCGATGACTTCGTCTCAGATCCGGACATCATCGCGCGCATCAAGGCGAGATCTTCGGCGTAAGACCGACCGGCTGCGGCATAGTTGAGGACAAGCCGATCAATATGGTTACCTTTGCCGCCACCTCGTCCAGAGTAGCGGTAAGCCGGTTTATCTGCGAGGCGGTTGCAGCCAGCTCCGGGCCGTAGCGGGTAACGAGATATTCCCAGTTCTGGCTGAGGGAGTGAAGATGTTGGGCGGTTTTCGCGCGAAGGCGCAGCCTCGCTTCCAAAGCGAGTTCCGTGCGCGCCGACAGATCGTGCTGCATTTTGCGGATCTGATTGGGGCTGTGCCCACGGTGGAGCAAAAGCGCGGTCAGATAGAGTTCGATCGCATGGACCGCCGACAATCTGACCGCGCTCGAGTGAGCGGTTTGCCTGGCCGGCCGAGCCGAAGCAGCAGGGTTGCCGCCTTGCGGTACTCTTCCGCAAGCTCGTGGACCTGCAGCGGCGAGGCCAGCTCTCCTGGGTATTTTCGTTCTTCAATCTCCATTCATGCAATCCAAATGCCACGCAGAAGTTTGGGCAAAGAGCAAAACAATCTATTCTTCGGCACTCTCCATTTCGTGGCATCGCTGTCGCAATCCCGAGCAAGACATGCCGCGGTCGGATCTGCGTCGCGGCGACCGCAGTGGTTCTCGACGGATGAGAAGGGCGCATGCCGCGCCTGGCTTGTCGTCGCCTCGCAGTTGTGTGCGTCAAGTTCTGCAAAATGGCGTGGCATTGCGGTGACGTCGGCGTGTCCGCCGCGCAGCCCCCGTGTTTAGCG
>NZ_JAMYSZ010000082.1:0-2950 GCF_040322215.1 Mesorhizobium sp. M0184 | reverse complement strand
TCGGATCCCAATCATCGGGCGAGATGAACCTCCCCAGCACCGGATCCATGTATCGTGCGTTGAGGTAGAGCAGTCCGGTCTCGGGATCGAAGCGTTCGCCGATGTAGCTCTTCTGCGTCTGGAAGCCGGTGTTGAGACGCTCGCCATAGCTGGCGTAGTTGGTCTGCTCGGCGATGGCGCCTGAGGCATCGGTGACCATGCGCACAGACGCCAGGTGATCGCGGTGCAGGAAGGCTTTGGTGGCGCCGGTCACCTTGACGTCGGGATGGGGATAGCGGGTGTAGATTTCCGCTCCGGGTGTCGCCGGATCGATCTCGACGGAAGCGTCGGGATAGAGCGTGGTGGCGAAGGACGAGCTTTTTTTGGCTCGCGCACCGTCCGGGCCGTAGAACAGCGAGACGGTGTTGGCGCCTTGCGTGACGGTCTTCAGCCGGTTGGCCTCGTCCCAGGTGAGCGTCCTGGTGCCATCGGAGGTCATGTTGCCGTTGGCATCATAGGCGAGCGTCTTGACGCCGACCGCGGTCGGCGCATGCGGACGAGCTGCGCTCGCCGAGGGATAGACATAGGTGCCGGCAACTCGCGTGCGCGAGGTCAAATTGTCGTTGGCGGCATAGACGAAGGTCTCGTCGAGCGTGTTGTTGCCAAGATTGTCGCTCGATGTCAGCCGGTCGGCCTTGTCGTAGCCATAGGTCCAGCTGTCCGAAGCCGTCAGGCCGGTGGTGCCGGTAATGCGGCCGATGAGATCGCGAACATACTGATCGTCGAGCAGGACAGTGGCGGCCTTTGCTGTGGTGACACGGGTGACCCAGCGGCGGGTCGGCGAATAAATGAAGGACGTCTTCACCCCATTGGCATAGGTGATCTCCTTGGTCTGGCCATCGGCCTCGTAGATCGTCGAGGTGATGAAGCCCGAAGCCGAGAGCAGCTTGTTGCCGGCGGTATATTGCAGCGGGGTGGCAAGTGTGCCGAAGTCGAGCTGCACCGGCAGATACTGGGTGCGCAGCGTCTGGCCGGAGGCATCGCGCACGCTGGTCGTGGTGTGGGTCAGCGTGCCGATGGTGACGTCCTGGCGGGCGAGTTTGCCAAAGCCGTCATATTTGATGGCCTGCGTGGCGGCAGGGTTGGTAGAGGTGGTCAGCTGGCCGATATTGTAATAGCCGGCCGCCGCCTGGTCGTAGGTGTTCTGCGTCAGCGTCACCCCGCTGCCACCCAGGGCCGTTGCCGTCTTCAGCGTCAGCCGGTCCATCTGGTCATAGGCGAGAGCGGTGACGGTGCCGCGGGCATCGGTCTGACTGGTCAGCCGGTTGGCGCCGTCATAGACATAGGACCATGAGCCGAGATCGGGATCCGTTGCGGAAAGCCGGTTGCCGACCATGTCATAGCTGTAGCTCCAGCTCGAGCCGCCGGGATCGCTGACCCCGGTCAGCCGGCCAAGCACATCGTAGCTGCGGCCCTCCGTCAGATTAAGCCCGCCGAGATCGCGCACGATCTGCACGATATCGCCGCGCGTCGAGGACACGCTCTTCGACTGGCGTGTGGTCGTCGCATTGATCTGGTCGGTCTGGGTGGCCGCGTAAAGCCGCGGATTGGCCCCGGTGCCGCTGTCGAGGCTGTGGGCGAAAATCGTCTGGCTGGCATCGGCATAGACGGTCTTTGTCAGCCGGTCGTTCCAGTCGTAGGAGCTGGTCGTCCACTGCGCGGTGTCGCCGACAAACCTTGGGAAGGCGGCACGCAAGACATTGCCGCGCAGATCGTACTCGGTGTCGGCAATGCGCTTGGCGCCCGCCGCCGTCTCGCCTGAAGTCTCCACCCGATAAACGCGGCCAAGCCCGTCATAATAGGAGCGGACAAAATCCTCGCCCGCTCCATTGGGCAGCGGCGTCAGCTTGACCAGCGCCTGTGTCGCCGGATTGCCCTCGTTCTCGAAGCGCGTTTTGGCATAGGCGCCGGTGATGCTTTGCGAGACCTGGTAGGGCCGGCAGAAGGGATCGTAGGTGAAGGTCTTGATCAGGCCATTGAAGTCGGTCTTCGTCGCCGGCAGCCCGCACACAGGATTATAGGTGGCGCTCGAGACGAAGCGGGTGTCGGCGCTCTGGCCGCCAGTGGCAAAATAGCGGGGGCTGCGCTGCGTTATGGGATAGAGGTGATAGGTCGCGTCATAGTCCCACTCGCTCTTGTGGCCGAGGCCGTTGGTCGACGAGATCGTGTTGCCAAAGCTGTCATAGGCAAAATACTGGTTCACCTCCTTTTGCGGCGCTCCATAGTAATCGGAGAAGCTGCGCTTGCGGGTGACATTGCCCTTGGTCGGCGGCGTGGCGTTGGCGCCGGCGTTGCCGTCATAATAGGTCTCGTCATAGCCGATATAGGGGAAACTGGTGTCCAGCCCGGCGCGCACCGTCTGGCTGCTCGGCAGCGAGACGATGTAGGCGCTGGTGTTCGGCGCAAAGCTCGCCACCGTCCAGGTCTCGTCGCCGCTGACGTCGGTGCGGCCATAGTCCTTGCTGCTGGTGATATTGTTATAGGCGTCGAACGCCCGCTCGACCTTCAGTGTGCGCGCAAGATTCTCGGTCAGCGTCGTGTCGGTCGCCGTGTTCTGCACCGTGTAGGGCTTTGTCGCATTATTGACCGCATAGGTCTCGGCGACCTGCTTGTGCACGGTGCCTGCGCCATCCTTCCACAGCGTCAGCGACGGCAGGCCGTAGCTTGCCAGGTCCTGCCGGTAGGTGGTCTCGACCTTCGAGGCCGCCGTCTCGCCATTGGCCAGCGGTTTGGTCTCGACGATCGAGGCAAAGCCCAGAAACTTGCGCGCCGCCGGATCGTACTTGCCGCCGGCATAGCTATAGGTGCTCACCGCCGTCTGGCCGCGGCCGTCGTCGACCGACAGTTTTGTCACCGCATGCACCACCTGCGGCAGGTAACTGTTCACCCAGGTCGATGACGGCGCATACTC
>NZ_JAMYSZ010000081.1:0-3042 GCF_040322215.1 Mesorhizobium sp. M0184 | reverse complement strand
CGCCGACTGATGACAAACCGCTCAGCGGCAGCGCAAGATCGTTCATGGTGGGTGTGGTCTCCGGGAAATGGTTCGGATCGGCTTAGGCAACCAAATCCTACGTCATTTCAACGGCTTGCGCCACATCCACCAACCCCCATGAATTTGGTTAGGTTGATGCGGCGTGCCGCCGCCGTGAGGCCGCGCTCGCTCAGCAGCGCGTCGAGAACGACGAGAAGATTCAGATCGAGCCCTTTGAAACGCATGTCTTAGCTATCCATAGCGTGGATGCATTTGATTGAAACAAACGATTTTACCAATTTTCCGGAATGTCGCATGGACTTGGCAGGACCTCACGTGCGCCGATCACTGCCTCTATCGCGTGGCGAGTCCCTTGAGAAGAGCCCGAAAGAGGAAATCTGTCGCGTGCGGTGGAGATTGTACTGGGAATGAGAAGCAGCGCTCCGATCATGTCGAACTCTCCGACGAATGGCGGACCGGTACAATAGTTGATCGCAACTGGTCCGGAGCTATGAAACATCTCGATTACATATGAGGTGCCGAGTGAATACGCTGACAGCACCCACCGTCGCAGCGTTTAGCTGACGTTTGACGACGGTTCCTATCCATTTACACGCAGATTCTTGATGTGCTGGCGCAAAAGCGGGAGGCCGGCGACTTTTCTTCGTCATCGGGCTGACGCCGCAGAAGCCGGAACTCGTCCGGTTCCTATGGGCATTGGGCTTGGTCGGTCGCACAGGCTCTATGAGGGGCAATTTTGGCAACGCGACGCGACTCGGGTTTTGAACGACGCCGAAAACGCAAGCTGGAAAGGAACAAGATGGCAGATCAACTCGCCAACGAAATAATCGCCATTATCAAGAAGCGCGCCGCGTCGGAGGGCGGCATAGCGCCTGCCACAGGCGGCGAGATAACGGCTGCCACGGGACTGACTTCGCTCGGTATCGATTCACTGGGATTGGCGGACGTTCTCTGGGACCTGGAGCAGGCCTACGGCATCCAGATCGAGATGAATACGGCCGAGGCATGGTCGGATCTCCAGAATGTTGGGGACATGGTGGAAGCCGTGCGCAGCTTGCTCGCTAAGGGGGTGTGAATGGACAGGCGCGTCGTGATTACTGGGATTGGCGGTATTTGCGGGCTTGGGACCAACGCCGCCGCCATTTGGACAGAGATGCGAGAAGGCCGCTCCGCCATCGGCCCAATCGTCAACTCCGAGCTCCATGAATTGAGGGTCAGGATCGGTGCCGAGATCAAGGCGCTGCCGGAGCATGACATCGACGGCAAGCAACTCATCTCCATGGACCGCTTCAGCCTGCTCGCTGTGCTTGCGGCGCGCGAAGCCATGCGTCAGGCCGGACTTTCCTCCAAAGAGGGAAATAGCTATCGCTTCGGTGCGACGGTGGGCGTTGGCGGCTGCGGGTGGGATGCGATCGAGCAAACCTACCGCGCCATCCTTCTGGGCGGTAAGCGTGCCGCTCTCTTGACTGTACCCAAGGCGATGCCGGGTGCCGCTGCCGGCCAGGTCAGCATGAGTCTCGGCCTGCGCGGGCCGGTCTTCGGCGTCACGTCCGCCTGTTCCTCGGCAAACCATGCGATTGCCTGCGCGGTGGACCAGATCAGGCTCGGCCGGGCCGACGTGATGCTTGCCGGCGGCAGCGAAGCGCCGCTCATATGGGGTGTGCTGAAGGCATGGGAAGCGATCCGCGTGCTTTCGCCCGATACTTGCCGGCCATTCTCGGCCGATCGCCAGGGCCTGTCGCTTGGTGAAGGCGCCGGCATGGCGGTGCTGGAAAGCTACGAGCATGCCCTGGCTCGGGGCGCCACCATCCTTGCCGAAATTGCCGGTGCCGGCCTTTCCGCCGATGCGTCCGACATCGTCGCGCCGACTGTCGAGGGGCCGGAGGCAGCAATGCGGGCCTGCCTTGCCGATGCCAGGCTGGACGCCGAGGATGTCGACTATCTCAACGCGCACGGCACCGGCACCAAGGCCAACGACCAGATCGAGACGGCGGCGATCAAGCGCGTCTTCGGTCAGCACGCCTTCTCAATGTCCATTTCTTCTACCAAGTCCATGCACGCGCATTGCCTCGGCGCGTCCGGCGCGCTCGAGTTGATCGCCTGCGTGATGGCTATCCGCGAGAGCGTCGTGCCGCCGACTGCCAATTATCGTGAGCTGGACCCCGATTGCGATCTCGACGTCACGCCCAATGTGGCACGCGAGCGCAAGGTGCGCGTGGCACTGAGCAACTCCTTCGCCTTTGGCGGCACGAACGCGGTTCTGGCGTTCAGGCAGGTGTAGAAGCCATGAGAGATGCCTCCGGCAACATTATCTCTCGCATCCAGATGCTTGCCGGATAACTATTGTGAAGGGCGGGTCATTGACCGCCTCGGCGAATGCGGGAAGTGGCAGCGGAAGCTCGACGATCCGGGGGTATCGTCTTTGCGAAATTCTTAACTGTTGAAGCGGCTTGGACGTACCGCCGCCCCGTAAAAGGTAAGCGAGGCCCTGCGGGCTCGGCTTGAGGGTCTGAAGCTGTACACGACAATGTCTGGAAGCCGCAGGGTCGGCTCTGCGCCCGTTATAGTCGCCTGAGTGCTGCCGGCCCGGCCGCGCCGCGGGCGCCGTCAACGAACTCCTTGAACCTGCGGACCTTGCCTGTCTTGGCCGACGCTTCGAAGCGCGCCGTCGTGCTGGCCTCCAGATCCGCGACATGCTTGCGCAGGGTCGTGGTGGGCGCGAGGCCAAAGATGAAGTCGACGTCGTTGGCGCGGCACCGGTCGATGACCTGCGGGTTGCAATAATGGCTATCGCCGGGGAGCAGGATTCGAATGTTCGGCCAGTTGATCCGGATCGCCCGCACCAGACGGCGCAGGTGGGGGCGGATCTCAGCCCCACTCGGCCGCTTGGCCGGTCGCAGGATCGCGCTGACGAACCGTCCCGCACCATCGAACATGACGATCGGCTGGAAGCCGTACTCGTCATGGTGGGCATTGAACAGGCGAAGCTGTTGGCCTCCGTGCACAGCGTCGAAGGTGTCG
>NZ_JAMYSZ010000080.1:0-3621 GCF_040322215.1 Mesorhizobium sp. M0184 | reverse complement strand
AAAGCCCCATTAACTCACCAACCAGGATTTCGCTTCCCCGTGCAAAGCCCTCCTTGTGGGAGAAGGTGGATTGGCGCGCAGCGCCGAGACGGATGAGGGGTTCTGGACGGAGTGCGCCGGCGCCAAGCTGGAACACCCCTCATCCGGCCGCTTCGCGGCTACCTTCTCCCACAAGGGGAGAAGGGAAGGGCCGCGCCTGAAGGTTCCGCCTTGCGGCAGCACGCTGCATGGAAAGAAACGGCTTTTTTGAACGAGGTGGCGCTAGATGGATTTTGACCTTGTGGTGCGCGGCGGGACGCTGCCCGACGGCAGGATCGCGGATATCGGCATCGTCGGCGAAACGATCGCAGCGATAGAGCCCGAGCTGAACGTCAGCGCCGGCACGGCGATCGATGCCCATGGCAATCTGGTCTCGCCGCCCTTCGTCGATCCGCATTTCCATATGGACGCCACGCTTTCGCTCGGCATTCCGCGCATCAATGTCTCGGGCACGCTGCTCGAAGGCATCTCGCTTTGGGGCGAGTTGAAGCCGCTTCTGACCCACGAAGCGGTGCGCGACCGTGCGCTCGCCTATTGCGACTGGGCGGTGTCGATGGGCCTGCTCGCCATCCGCACCCATGTCGATGTTTGCGACGACCGCCTGCTGGCGGTCGAGGCGCTGCTCGACGTGAAGAAGACGGTTGGCCCCTATATCGACCTGCAGCTGGTCGCCTTCCCGCAGGACGGGTTTTACCGCTCGCCGACGGCGCGCGACAACACCATCCGGGCGCTCGACATAGGCGTCGATGTCGTCGGCGGCATTCCGCATTTCGAGCGCACAATGGCCGACGGCACGCGCTCCGTCACCGAGCTCTGCGAAATCGCGGCGAAGCGCGGCCTGATGGTCGACTTGCATTGCGACGAGACCGACGATCCGCTGTCGCGCCACATCGAGCAGCTTGCCTATGAGACGCAGCGGCTCGGGTTGCAGGGCAGAGTGGCCGGCTCGCACCTGACATCGATGCATTCGATGGATAATTACTACGTTTCGAAGCTATTGCCGCTGATTGCCGAGGCCGGCGTTTCGGCGATCCCCAATCCGCTGATCAACATCATGCTGCAGGGCCGCCACGACACCTTTCCCAAGCGCCGCGGACTGACGCGGGTCAAGGAGATGCTGGCGCAAGGCATCCGCGTCGGCTGGGGCCAGGATTGCGTGCTCGACCCCTGGTATTCGCTGGGCACCGCAGACATGCTCGACGTCGCCTTCATGGGCCTGCATGTCGCGCAGATGTCGAGCCCGGCCGAGATGGCGCGCTGCTTCGACATGGTCACCAACGTCAATGCCGCCATCATGGGCCTCGACCACCTTGGCCTGGCGGTCGGCAAGCGCGCCAGCCTGGTCGTTCTCGATGCCGGCAACCCAGTCGAGGCGCTGCGCCTGCGCCCAGAGCGTCTCTGCGTCATCGCCAGGGGCAAGGTGGTGGCCGAGCGCAGCCGGCAGGACACGCGGCTTTCGATCGCCGGAAGGCCGGGCACGGTGAACCGGCGCCACGCTTAAAGCGCGTCGCGTTTGAACGGACCCACGCGACGCGCTTTAAGGTCTTGTTTTTAAGCGTGTCGTTATCGCAAAACCGCTGCACACTTTTGCGCGACATGCATTAGTCCAGCCGATTTCCGGCGCTGGTCTTACCGAATTCTCGATTTTCGCCTCGTCATGGCCGCAGCTTGCGACTACGACGCGGGTCACCGTACCCCACGGCGAGGAACCGGTAACGGAATGGCGCAGCCCGCAGCCCAGTACTCAACGATCATGAACGTGCTGCTGGCCGGTATCCTGCTGATGCTCGCCGGCGACTTCCTGTTTGCGCTGAACGACGCGATGGGCAAGTGGCTGGTCGCCAGTTTTTCCGTCGGCCAGGTCGTGCTGATCCGCTCGATCGGAGCGTTTTTCATACTCGGGCCGATGATTGCACATCAGGGTGCGGCCAAGCTGTTTCGCATGGAGCGGCCGGAGCTGCAGCTGCTTCGCGTGGTGATGACGACGCTCGACACGGCGCTGTTCTACGCGGCGGTCGTCTATCTGCCGCTCGCCGATGTGATGAGTTTTTACATGGCCGGGCCGATCTATGTCGCGACGCTGTCGCACTTCCTGCTCGGCGAAAGGGTCGGCTGGCGCCGCTGGGCGGCTATCCTGGTCGGTTTCTGCGGCGTGCTGATCATGCTGAAGCCATCCTCGGCCGCGTTCTCCCTGTCGTCGATGCTCGCGCTCGCCGGCAGCATTTCATTTGCCTTCGCCATCATCCTCAATCGGCGGCTGCGCGGCACCAGCGACACCTCGCTGGTCACCTGGCAGACCGTCGGCACGCTGCTGGTCGGCGCTGCGTTGACCGTCGGCAGTTGGAAGACGCCGTCATCGCTCGATTTCGGCGCCATGCTGCTTCTCGGCGTCGTCTCCTGCGGCGCGCACCTGATGATCACCCGGGCGTTGAAGCTTGCCCCTGCCTCGACCTTGGCGCCGCTGCATTACAGCCTGCTATTGTGGGCAGTGGTCTTCGGCCTGGCCTTCTTCGGCGATGTGCCTGGGCCGCGCATCCTGGTCGGCTCGGCCATCGTCGTACTGGCCGGCCTGTTCATCTTCCACCGCCAGAAGGTGGTCGACACGGTACCGCCCGAAAACGTGCCAAAGGGCGTGAACTAAAGCAATTCCAGGACGATGTGAAACGGCTTTCCGTCCACGATTGCATCAAAACAAAGCATAGAACGCGTCACATGGTGCCGTTTCGAAGCGGCGCGTTTTAGCGGCGTCTGATTATCGCTCTGAATAGCAGGAGAGTTCGGTCAAAAATCCGATGTTTACATCGATATTCTGAGGTGTAAGTTGCCTGTCGGGCGCAATCCGAAATTGATTCTTGGTAGGGTAAGCAAGATCAATATTTCCGCGAAACTGCGGTAGAGGGGGGAAAGATGGGGAGTTTTTCTATATGGCATTGGCTGATAGTTTTGGTCCTTATCGGCTTGCCATTGGTGCTCGTTTTAAGAGCACCGCCAGCTGGTAGCAATCGTTTCGGGGACATACCGCATCAGATGAATTTTACTGAAGCTATTTCAAGCTTTTCGGAAATTATGTGACTTTTTCGGGCAGAGCCGGCCGCTCGGAGTTCTGGTATTCCTATCTCTTCATTTTCATTATCTCTGTCGTTGCGATAATAGCTGATGCTGTTTTAAATAATGAAATTATCTCGCCCCTTTGGAATCTTGCCGTCCTTCTGCCGACACTTGCCATGACCACTCGCCGGCTGCATGACATCAACAGAAGCGGTTGGCATCAGCTCCTTGCGGGATTATTTCCCATCGGCACCATCGCGCTGATCGTCTGGTATTGCAAAAGGTCTGACGATACAGTGACAATGAGTGAACTAGAGAGGGTTTTCAAATAGAGGCCGACGTCCAGCGCTTTGCTCCAAGTCATGTCGCCTGACCCGCTCAATCGCAAAGCGCTTTTAGAGCATTCAAGCTTTTTGCTGGATCGCTGGAACTCTGGCACCGCTCTGATGTGGAATTGCTTGTCTTATGACTTTCGCTGCCGAATGGGTCAGAAAGGAACGCTGAGAGAGGGTAGCCGCCCTCCCTCAGCGGCGA
>NZ_JAMYSZ010000079.1:0-3792 GCF_040322215.1 Mesorhizobium sp. M0184 | reverse complement strand
CGGCCTCGGTCGCCGGCCTGCTGGTCACCACCGAAGCCATGATCGCGGAGGCTCCGAAGAAGGAGTCGGCTGGCGGCGGCATGCCGGCTGGTATGCCCGGCGGTGGCATGGGCGGCATGGGCGGTATGGATTTCTAATCCAGCCCCCCTATCAACCTACAGCGGAAAGGGCGGCAGCAATGCCGCCCTTTTTTGTGTGCCGAGCATGATCGACAGCTTTAGACGTGCAAGTCCTCTACCCAGCCTGATGCGGCGAAGCGCAACGGCGTCGTCGTGAGACGGGTCTGGCCGTGTCCTTTCGTTCAGCCGCTGTCGAAACTCACGATGATCGTGCTGCCTCTCGCCCGCCGTCGATCTCTGCAGGGCTGCGAGAAGGCCTTGCCAGCGGCTGGCAGACCCTGGTTGCGGTAGAACTCATCGCATCGTTCGAAGGGCTCCGATACCTGATGGCCTATGGTCGTCAGCTCTTTCAATTGGAACTCGTCTTTTCGGCCATGATCGTGGTCGGCCTGACCGGATTGGTGATCCACGGCCTGCTCACGTTTGCCGAAAACTATCTGCAACGCTGGCGTCCGGAGACCCCACGATCAGCCTGATCACGATTGCAGGTCGGGATAGGCTGTCGCGGCGCTTCCATCGCACCGCCGGCCTTCCGCTTCATCGGCCGACATCTGCGGCCGCTTGCGGTGCTGATGGCGCTGCTCGCGATTTGGGAGTTGCTCGCCCATGCCGGCGCTGCTGACCCACGTTTTCTACCGCGGCTGGAAAAGGTGGCGGCCCGCGGCATGGCAGAGTTCAGCCGAGGTGGCCTCGGCTCCAATATTCTGGTGAGCCTGGAACGTGACCTGATCGGTTTCGTGTGTGGCAGTGTGGCGTTCGCGCTTGGTCTGGTGATCGGATTTTCTCGCCTCATCGAACGCCTGAGAGGCTCGTGGTCGCGGTTGTATTACCGCTATTACGTGACCTGATCACGTTGACGATGCCAGCACCTTCATTGGCCACTTTCTGGACCATGTACGTCACATCAGGCTCCCCCGCCCGATCGACACGAGCCGGCTCTGTAACCAAGCCGCCGTCATATGGCGGTTCCACGACGACACTGGCGGCAGTCGTCTTCTCAGCGGCCACAGGTGGACGTTTCACCATGACGCCAACGAATCCGATGGTTGCAAGGACAGGCAGACCAAGCACCGCGTAGAAGCCGTACTCCGCTGGAGTGCGCCTCGGAAGTGGAGCGACAACGGCCTGATTTGTCTTGCCGTGCCGACATTGTCAGCACGCTTTTCGAAGCCTCTGAATTCCTTAGTGTCCATCCCAGCTCGACTTCCGACCATCCCCATTTCCGGCTGCCTGCGGCACGGTAGCCCTTGGCCTCTTGCTGCGCTCGAGCGGATCAGCGTGCCGTCCGCCTCCTCTGGCTGATCAAAATGTCTGCACCCATTTGGGAATGACCGCTTCGCGCAAAAGTATTCCCCCGTGAGCCGACTTTCCGAATTGGCTTAACTTCCAAATCTGTGGCTTTGCCGGCATTGCGGACCGCGGAGTTCCGACCACTCGCCCAAGGGTATGCCATGGCGTTTCGTCTCTTTGTTCCGATCCTTGCCGGTGCAACGCTGCGCGAGCGGCTGCTCGCCTGCATCGGGGCCATGATCGGCATCGCATTGACTGGCGTGATCAGTGCGCTGGCGAACGGATCTGGCCCACATGTCGCACTGCTGGTTGCTCCAATGGGAGCATCGGCCGTGCTGCTCTTTGCCGTGCCTTCAAGCCCGCTGGCGCAACCTTGGTCGATTATCGGTGGCAATACGATTTCGGCGCTGGTCGGGGTGATCGTGGCGCATTTCGTGCATGAACCCGTCCTTGCTACCGGCATTGCGGTGGCGCTGGCCATCGCCGCCATGTCGTTCACGCGCTGCCTGCATCCGCCGGGGGGCGCCGCCGCCTTGACCGCGGTGTTCGGCGGACCGGCCGTCTTCAGCTCCGGCTTGCTGTTTCCCTTCGTTCCGGTGGCGCTGAACTCGATCGTGCTGGTCGCACTCGGCTACGGCATCCACAAACTGTCGCGGCGCAACTATCCGCATGTGGCGGCCCCTGTCCTTAAAAGCACGCATGGAACCATCGATCCGCCGGCGCGGGAGCGGGTCGGCTTCCGGCCCGAGGATATCGATGCCGCGCTCGGCGCGCTGGAGGAAACCTTCGACATCGACCGCAACGATCTCGAGCGGCTGCTGCGGCAGGTCGAGTTGCAGGCGATGGTGCGCTCCCACCGGACCCTGCTGTGCGAGGACATCATGTCGCGCGATGTGATTTCGGTCGATGAACATGCGCCTGCCGACCAGGCGCATCATTTGCTGCTCGATCACAACATCCGGACGCTGCCGGTGACCGACGCCGAGGGCGGGCTGGTCGGTGTAGTTGGCCTGCGCGAGCTGACGAAGGCGACCGACACGGTGAGGGCTGTGATGTCGAAGGCTAGCACCGCCTCTCCCGATACGCCCGCGATGAGCCTGCTGCCGGTGCTCACCGACGGCCGCAGCCATGCCGTGGTCATCGTCGATACCGAGCGACGCATTATTGGGCTGATCACCCAGACCGACCTGCTGGCAGCGGCAGCGCGCGTGCACATGGCCGACACAACGCTGGCAGCGGCATAAAATAGTGATCCGGACTTGCTCAATCCGGGAACCCGATGGGGCGCCAATAGGATAGCGGTATTAAGTGCGGCCTTCCGCCTAAGACAATTTCTTTTTACGAGTAGATCAACCCTGAAACGCGACCGCGTGCTCAGGCATCTGGTTCACGTAGGCCAAGTACGACTGCAACAACGGAACACTCTTCAACCTTGCCGGTGGCCAGAGCCAGTCCGCTATGTCGACTAAAGGCGTGCGGACTACAAGTGCAACCATCTGGTGGACGGCTCCTATGCAACGATGGTAGCGCGGTTCGCGTGTCCAAGGCTGGGTTGAAGCTCTACGTCGCGGATTGAGTGATCGTTGGCAAGGTCGCGGCTCAGACGCCGAGGACGCGGTTCGCAATTCCATGCAGGTGGTCCTTTCCTTTGGTTCCTGCATTTCGCCTATGGTGAGGCGCCGCCGACCCCCGTCATGCATCACGCCGACGACCGCCGCTTCCTCGCCGCGCCAAGGGTTTGACTAGGCCGACGATAGACCATGCGATAAGCAATTCCGAAAAGACGTGGCTTGCGCCAAGTCGGCTCTGTCGAATAGCGATGTCAACATGATCCTGAGTTCCGAGGGCTCGCCGCGCATCAATCCTATAGCCTTGGTGACGTTCCTGACCAGGAGGATGAGGCTGCTCCACCAGGTCCACGGTGTTAGGAATTGCCATTGCACGAGTTGATCTCGGATTTCTTCGTCGCGCGTCGCCAATTTCCAGCCCAAGAACCGCGCCTACCGCTCGGTACCCCAACCACGTGGCCTATAGCCCTCATGCCGACTTCGAGGACCCTCCAGGATCGGGCCTGTTCGGATAGTGTGAGCGAGACCGAGGCATCAAGAGGGAACGGCCAGACGCTATCATGAGGATGCGCCATTTGCCGAAGAGCCGTACCGTTACCTTCGTCACTGTGCGGAACGCGGGGCGACCGTCGCTTCAGCCATCAGGCTTTGGGTGTCATTTCTCGCTGGCGGAGTCCACCGCCCCGACAAAAGCCTGACCTTTGCCAGTCTTCTACGGGCAAGCGTTCGCGCAGTTGTGTGCGTCAAGTTCTGCAAAATGGCGTGGCATTGCGGTGACGTCGGCGTGTCCGCCGCGCAGCCCCCGTGTTTAGCGG
>NZ_JAMYSZ010000078.1:0-5523 GCF_040322215.1 Mesorhizobium sp. M0184 | reverse complement strand
GACCGACCTCAACACGCGCCTCGACTGGATCGCCGTCGACCATCACAACACCGGCCATCCGCACACCCATGTGCTGCTGCGCGGCATCACCGATGACGGCAAGATCCTGAACATCGCCGGCGACTACATCGCCCATGGCATCCGTCACAGGGCAGGCGAGCTGGTGGAACGGGAGCTTGGGCTGCAAAGCAAGATCGAGGTCGCCCGCAAGCTGGCCAACGAGGTGGACGCCGAACGGCTGACACGGCTCGACCGCATGCTGATCGCCGAACAGCAGGAGCACGATCTGGTCGACCTCCGTCCCAATGCCAGCGACAGCTACACAATTTCCAGCAACCGCTACCTGCTGATCGATCGGGCGAAGAGGTTGCAACACTTCGGCCTGGCGAGCGAGATCGAGCCCGGCCGGTGGGTGATCTCCGACAGAGCCGAAAGCATGTTGCGAGGACTCGGCGAGCGCAACGACATCATCAAGACCATGCACCGGGCGCTCGAGGAGCACGGCCTCGCTGATGAGCGGGGCGCGGCTCAATATGTCATGCACCGCCAGACCATCACGGAGCCGGTCGTCGGCCGTGTGCTCGCCAAGGGTCTTGCCGGCGACGAGATGAGCGATAAGCTGTCGCTCGTCATCAACGGCGTCGACGGGCGAACGCACTATGTCGAGACCGCGGATGCGGCAAAGCTCGACGACATTCAGCGCGGCCATATCGTGGCGTTCGATCCCATCCTGCCGAAGGAGGAGCCGCGTGCGGCCGACCGCAACATCAGTGTCGTGGCGGGCGAGGACGGCATCTATCGGCCGAGCAGACACCTCGAGACGATCCGCGAGACATTTTTGGAGCAGGGCAAGGACCCGGAAGCCTTCGTCCGCTTCCATGTCCGCCGTCTCGAAGCGCTGCGCCGGGCCGGCCATGTCGAGCGCATCGACGACGACCACTGGCGCATTCCGGAAAACTTGCCCGAGCGCGGCATCGCCTACGATGCCCGCAGCCGCGGAAAGGACTTCTCCGTCCGCCTGCTCTCGACGCTTGACCTCGACGCGCAGATCGGCAGCGACGGCGCCACCTGGCTCGACCGGGAGCTTGTGGCCAAAACCCCTGTGCCGCTGGTCCGGTCAGGCTTTGGTCTCGACGTCGACAACGCTCTCGACAGACGGGCTAGCCAACTCGTCAGGCTGGGCCATGCCGAACGCGATGCGACCAGTGGGACAATCACCTTCTCGCGCGACCTTGTTGCCACGCTGGAGCGCCAGGAGGTTGCGCGCGTCGGCAAGGAAATGGCCGCTGCGCGCGGCCTCACGTTTGTGCCTGCCCGGCCTGGCAACCATGTGAGCGGGATGCTTATCGGCCCCGTCAGTCTTGCGAGTGGGCGCTTCGCCATGTTGGACGACGGTCTCGGCTTTCGGCTGGTGCCCTGGCAGCCGATGCTCGAGAAGCGCATCGGCCAGCACATCACCGGCGTCGTGCAAAACAGCGGCGGCATCGACTGGAGCTTCGGCAGAAAACGCGGACTGGGGGTTGGGATGTGAAGGTCGGTCGAAGTCAACGATGCAAAATGAGGTGAGAGCGCGAGTTCAGGCCTCGCGCGATAAACTGGGTCTGACCGCAGGTGGATCGATAGGTGCGAACGCGGGTCACTCCGGCCTTTGGCGGCCTTTGACAAGTCTCACACCAGGTCCGCTGCCGTTCTCGAGCATGAATTCTGTTCCCGCATCGGTCAACGCCTTGAGAATTTTCGCCGCGGTTCCAGGGCGCCCCCCGAGCGGACCGTCTTCGGCCTCCAGACGAGCTATGGTTGGCTCAGACACCGAAGAGTAGCGTGCCAGGTCCGCCTGCGACCACCCAAGCAACGCGCGTGCCGCTTTGATTTGGCGCGTACTAGCCGTTTGCCGAAGTTTTGATAGATTTTCTGTTGACATTCGGCGCGCCTAATTGATATTTTTTATATCAATTCCTGATCTCGCAGCGTGCGTATCAACCAGCGTCGCGGGACGGAATTGGCCGCAGCAGGCATTGGTGCTCTTAGTCCCCAACACTGCTTTGGCGCATGACGAGTGGGGACAGGATGTCCGCACATCCCACCCAACCCGACCACAACCCAAGTTTCTGAGGAGCTCGGATCATGGGTGATTCCGACAATACCACGACTCTGCCTTCCGTCACCCGCAGGCAAGTGCTTGCGGGAACCATAGCGGCTACCACCACGTGGACGCTCGAAGGTAGTGCGTCCGCAGGCGACGCCGGACGGGGATATGCGCCCGGCGACCCAGCGCTTGCGCTTTGGCGGGAATGGCAGGCAGCCTGCAAGTTGACCGAGCAGCTTTGCCGCAAGCAGCAGCGCCTGGAGACAAGGCTTGTCGAGAGCGTCGGCTTTCCTTGCGTGACCGTCCGCCTATCTGCAGGCGAGGACGTGACAATCCACACGCTTGAGGCGCTCAAGGATGTGCTCGGCAAAGGGCGTGAGATGGCGGCTCTCCGCGACGAGGCCGAAGCCGCTTTCGTGGCGCATCAGGCACGCTGGGATGCGGCTGCCGAGGAGGGCGGCTATACTGCGGCGCGTAGAGCCGAGCGCGAGGCTGGCAAGCGGGCGCAGGATCTGATGGAAGCGCTCTCAACGACTCCTGCCACGACTCTCGCCGGTGTCGCGGGCAAGTTTGATGCGGTATTGCGCGAGGGCGAAGCCTGGGCGGAATCCTCCGAGTTCCCCTGGCCACAAATCCGCTCGGCGCTCAGTGATCTGGTGCGCATGGTGCAAGAGAAGCTGCATGAATAGTTCTTTCACTGCGGGCGGTGTCCCAAGCTCCGCAAGTGGCGGGCGAGAGCGGCAATGGCATTGCTGAGTGGGGCCCCCACTCAGGGATCCTCTTCGCTTAGTGATGCATCCCGAATGTTGGCCATCGGACCGGGCTTCACAAAATTTCCCTGTGGATATTCCCACTATGACGGCTTGGTGTCGTATTTGTTTGGCTGGGGCTGAGTAGAGGTAAGCAACTTGGGCTCGGGGGAATCATGAACAAGTTGCTTGTTGGTGCGGCATTGCTTGCCGCCGGCGTTTTCGGTGCAGATACATCTTTCGTTTCTTATATTAGTAACTCCGCGGGGATAGCGGCCTTTGCGCAGGAGGCGCAAGGATCTTCGCCCGATGGCGGGGCAACAAGCAGCGGCGGCTTGGGCAATGGCGGGGCCGCTATCGGCAGTGGCGGCTCGTCATCAGACCAGCCGGCAGCTAGCACGACGGATCAACCCGCTTCCGGCAGTGCACCGGCGACCGAGAGTCCGGACGCGGCGGCCACGGTCGGCACCGAACCGGCCGCGGTCGGCACGACAGATCCGTCGACCGACACGGAAGCTGCACCGGAGGAGCCGGCCGCGGCGGCTGCCACCGCGACCACGACCACCACAAGCGGCGATCCGGAAGCGATCGGCACGCCGAAGGTGGATCTGCCGAAGAGCTCAGGCAACGGCAATCTGGGCTATGCCATCGGCATCGACGTTTCGGACTTCCATGGCATCGAGCCGTCGATCGCGCTCACCTACGAGTCTTCGCGCAGAACCAAGCTAGGTGCCCTCTACCAGGGTTGGCTGGGCTATGCCTGGGGCCTTGGCGGTTTCGACGTCATCGAGCGGGCAAGCCCGGGCTATGGCATGCCGGCCTTCGATGCCACCGACATCTACCTGCTCGACGGCCAACAGCTGGTCGCCTGTGTTGCCGGCATGGTATCGCCATCGTGTTCGACCGGCGGCACGCATGCGACGGAGAACGAATCCTATCGCCGCATTGCGCTGAACGGCACCACCAACGAATGGAAGGTGACCGATCGCGACGGCACCGTCTCGACGTTCCGCTCGGTCGCCGCGGTTGCGAACCTGACGCCAACCGCCGGCACGCCGGCCTATGATCTGGCCCAAAGCTATCGCTGGCTGCTGACCTCGGTCACCGACACCAACGGCAACAACGTCGCCTACAGCTACACCTGTCCGGCAAGCCCGGTCTGCTATCCCGATACGATCAGCTACAACGGCACGGTGGTAAAGTTCTATCTGGAGGCGCGGCCCGACCTGATCCTGATGGGCAATGGCCGCGACATCTCGGAGACCAGCCAGCGCATCAAGGCGATCGGCGTCACCGTCTCTGGCGCGCTGCGCAGCGCCTACAAGCTGACCTACGATCAGGCGCCGTTCTCCAACGCCTCGCGTCTGACCGCCGTCAGCCGCTACGGCACCGATGCGGCCGTCGCTGCCGACGGCACCATCACCGGCGGAACCGCAAAACCGCTCGGCCAGATGACCTATCAGAACACCGATGGGGTCTACACGATCGTTGACAGTGCGCTCTCCACGGTTCTGGTTCCAGGGGCACCCAAAGAGACCGGCGATCTGGACTTTGACGGCCGCGATGAAGTCTTTGGCGACTTGGTCACGCAAGTTCAAAATCCCATACCCACCTTCAGTAGAAAAAAGTACGTATACAGATTCGATTCGAATGGCGCGCTCATCAACACGACATCGGTAGCCCTCAACGCGGCAGAGGACGGTGTATATTCTTCCAAGCCCGGCAGGATCTTGGCCGGCAAAGGCACGATGGACTTTGCGGACACGGTCACGGCGACTCCCCAGTCGGGTGGCGGCCAGTCGGGAACACGCAGCGCGATTGTCCTCACAAACACCCAGCTGGCGTTGACCAATGCCAATTGCAAAACGTTCCTCGGCGCCCCGTCGCCGCCGGCCGGCTACGAAGCCGCGTGCGATGCACTGTCGACTGGCTCCTTTATTGTCGCTGACGCGGATGCTGACGGCGTCGATACCGTGAACCAGGCAAGCGGCGCGATAATCGGCGTAATCGGTGTCGGCGACTTCCTCGGCAATGGGCACCAGCAGCCCTTGTTTGTACCGGGGCTGCTGGGCGGCGACGTAAAGAAGGGCGCACTGTCAAACGGCATATGGGAGCCGATTCAGCCCTCGTTTTCCCCCGGCTGCTCGACGCTTGCCGAATTGGGCAGCTGCGTCCTGGCCGACGTGAACGGCGACGGCGCGACAGATGTTTTCCGCTACAGGGGCAGTGACAACAGCGCCAGACTATGGCTGTCGACCAGAGTTGACTTCAAGGAATACACAGTTCCGTCGATACCGGGGACGTCCGCCATTCTTCGCGACTTCGACAATGATGGGCGAATGGATGTCATCACGGTGGCTGGCGAGGAGAGGACAGGTTCGGTCCGGGTCTTCTCGCTGCGTCCGTCTTCGACGGCGATGACGCCGGTGCAGTTCACGCCGCCGACGGGAATGACTGCCGGCACTGTGATCGGCGACTTCAACGGTGACGGACTGCCGGACTTTACTGATTACGACAAGCACATGTTCATCTCCACGCCGGGCGCGGGCAACCCGAACCTGCTGCGCAATGTTGTGACGGAGCTCGGCGGCACGGTCGCGGTGGAGTATGCGCCGTCATCGACCTGGGTGAACAGTTACCTGCCGCAGGTGGTGCATGCGGTGACAAAACTGTCGGTCGACGACGGCC
>NZ_JAMYSZ010000077.1:0-5661 GCF_040322215.1 Mesorhizobium sp. M0184 | reverse complement strand
ACGACATCTACTGATCCGCGCTCGCAGCGCATCCGGGAAAGTCGCGAGGGGCGGCCATGTAACGAGCTCGGGCTCTCAGCCCACGATCTATTGACGGCCTGCCTGCACCTTCGTGCTCCCGGTGCCCCACGTCCCGGATGGGCTCACCATAAGGCCGTTCCAAAACAAGAACAGCAGGACGAAAAGGCACCACAGATCACATACCGGATAACGGCCAGCTCGAACGCAGCGCTTCTACTACGAAAGCCATGACCACCTGCGCCAGCATCTCGCCGACTTTGTCTCAGCCTACAATTTCGGCCGCCGACCGAAGGCCCTCAAGGGCCTCACGCCTTTTGAGTACTCTGCACAACCTGGACAAAAGAGACCGAACGATTCAGGCTCGATCCGACCCATCAAACCTTGGAACTAATCATCTAGTCGGGGACCAAAGCAATCCTTTAGCCATATGTTTATCAGCCTTCATCCACACTGGTTTCAGGCATTAGACTGCTACGCCGGCAGATTCAGCGGAGTTAGGATGGCTCAGTGTCGCGATCTCCCGGCTACAGCGGATACGCTGAAAGTCGGCCGACGCCGCCTGCAGGGTTTCACCGGCCAATCGGTCAATGACTTTATCCAAAGCTCCTTGCGCCTGGGAAAAATCAAGTAACTGGCGCCAATCGTCAGCGTTAGCCCAAGCCGCGCCAGCCACCCAGCCATGAAGAGTGGGATCATGCAGCACACGCAGGACAGCTCGTTCATCTGCATCCCTCGCGGACAGAACTTCACTGAACGATCTCGTAAGACCGTTCATATATAAAGCTTGTCTGACTCCGCCAAGGAGACGCGAGCCCGTTAGGATCGCCGAGGCAAAGAAGATGATGT
The DNA here is from genome assembly GCF_040322215.1 of Mesorhizobium sp. M0184. Classification (NCBI taxonomy): domain Bacteria; kingdom Pseudomonadati; phylum Pseudomonadota; class Alphaproteobacteria; order Hyphomicrobiales; family Phyllobacteriaceae; genus Mesorhizobium; species Mesorhizobium sp. M0184. Next base: position 4,794 of record NZ_JAMYSZ010000077.1, on the reverse strand, counting down.
AGGTGTTTGGGTAGAGCTTTCGCTGTCGCAGCATCTCTAGAATGACCGGCAGGTCCATCGGGACGGAATCGCGTCCACTATCCGTCCCGTCCTCAACTAGTCGGTTGTCAACCAGACGCAACTTTCGGGTTCTTCCGTTACGAACAAGCCAAAACATGTCGGTCGGGTAGCGAACTAAAGCAGCGGGCAATTCCGATTGCAGTCGACGGATAACGTCGTGCAGCCGCTGACAGCGATCGCGATCGAATAAGCAACGAGTGAGAATGCTGTCGCGATCTTGCAGATGCTCAATCACAAGTTCGACGGCGAAATCGTCATCCAGCACGATTTGCCGCGTATCTTTTTTGCGCATCCAGAGCTTGAGGAGCTGTCGATTTGCCTCGTGAAAGGCGACGCTGGCGCTCTCATATGTTTTGCCACCCAGCCATTGGCGCAAGCTCGTTGCACCGCTGGGCGCTCGGTCGGCGGGCGGTTCCAGTCGAAACTCCAGGGGCCCGCCTAAAGCACAAACACTGCTTCTCGCCAGGCACCGCCGGGACAGGCCGAAGACGTTGATTGGGACAGATTCGATGGTCAGCCATCCCGGACCCTGGAATCGACCGGATTCCATGGTGATGGTGGAACACGGCAGTAACCACGTGAACCGCTGTCCAGAGTGAAGTGCCGCGATGTGCGCAAAGGCGACCATCGTGAACGTAAGTTCCTCGGCATAAAGTTGGACGTGTGGCCCTGAGTGCAACACTGGCGCAGTCCAGAACTCCTGCAAGGCGTTTTGCAAGACGCTCATACCGAGGCGTTCCCCATGAACGCGAGCAACTGCCGTCTCGAAGTGACGACGCCCGATTCGTCTCAACATCGGCGATCCAGGCACCCCTTCTACCATACTACGTGCATAGTCACCCAGCCGGCGGGGTGCGTTGTCGCGCAACTGCTGTGCGACTGCCGGAGAATAGGTGTCTAAAACGGATATCCAATCCACTACTGCCTCCAATCCGTCGCAGTCGACTGTGCAAGCGAAACAACTGTAAACAGCCAATATGTACACGCTGTACCCAATCGCTGCAGGTGATTCGGTACAGCGGAGGGCGATAGCAGGTAAAGTAACTTGCGCCCAAAACCGCAAACACCAAGGGCAAGACAGCACTATATCATAGATAGGCGAAACAAAATTTAAAGTCTTTGTAAAGATTTATGGCGTCACCGGCAGATGGCATTTAGCTTAGGACTCATTGATTAATGCAGAAGATGACGGTGGCGGCGATGCAGATGGCAGACATGAAGGTGCGCACACAGCGGTCATAGCGAGTGTGGATGCGCCGCCAATCCTTGAGCCTGCCGAACATGTTCTCGATCCGAAGCGCAGGCGATAGAGTGCGGCGTCGTGCGGGATCGGCACCTTTCGGTTGACCTTTGACGGCATGCAGGGGGTGATCCTGCGCTATGCGAGGGCTCGCGGAACCAGTCGGCGTCATAGCCCCTGTCGCCGTAAGGCTTTGGCCCGGGCAAAGCATCGATCATGAGGGCAGCGCCTTTGTAGTCGCTCATCTGCCTCTGGCTCTCAGCAGCATCATCAGCGGTCTGCCTTTGCCGTCGTGAGTGGATCGACCAGTGGGTGGCGTCCGCCGGGGCCGATCGCGGCGTGCGCTCGATCGCGGCAGCGACCTGATCGTCATCGATTGTGCGCGGACTGCCAAGGCGCGCTTCATCCAGCAGGGCGCTGCTTCAAAAAGCGCCGCCGCCACTTGCCGACGGTATGCTCATGATCGCCGAGCTCGGCTGCCACGGACTTGCTGGGAAGGCCATCTGCGCACCGCAGAATGATCCGGCATCGTTCAGCATGGACCGCGCCACACGACGCCGGCGAACCTGACGCGCTCAAGATAGGCCCCTCATCCGCACTCAACACCAGCGGCGAGATCGGCCGTCCCGTCGCATTGGCCATCCCCTCGCTCCTTCTTCAGTCGCGAGCATAACCCTATAATGAAATGAACTTCAGTTCCAGATGACTAGCGTCCCCTGAAAATCGCAACCCTCCGAAATCGTCGAGACGCTCCGTGCCACACCGCCGGCAACGAAAGTGTGCAACAGATCCTTAAACTAAACTTACAGAATCTTTACGGCCGCAGGGCCGCTGACATGGTACGTTCATCGGGCTAGCCTGAGCAGGTACGGATAACGACCTGACGCCATTTGCGCTCAGACCGCCGCACAGGCCGCAACGTCGGAGGCAACTGCCATGGCAAGAAGAGCGCTCATTCTGGTTGAATATGCAAAGTATAATGGTCCGCTATACGTCCAAGCGTCCCAGTGTCTTGGTCTTCATCCAATCATCCTGTCGGCTGATCCAGCTCAGTACGACTATCTTGCGGCCGAAAGCGTTGAGGCAATCCGGGTTGATACAGACAATCTCGATGCGCTGATCCGCGAATGTTCCCGGCTACGTGCGACCTATGATATTGCTGGCATTACGAGCGCCAGGGAGGCGGTCTATGCGACAGTTGGCAAGCTCTGCCGGCATTTCGATCTACCGGGACCGAACCCCGAATCCATTGAACGATGCTGCAACAAATTCACTCAACGTCAGCTCCTTGCGGACGCCGGTGTTCCAATACCTGCTTATCGCTTGGCGGCGAATGCGATGGATGTAGAATTCGCTGCCGCGGAGATCGGCCTGCCGGTGGTTCTGAAGCCAGCCGTAGGCATCGGCAGCATCGGTGTCCGATTGTGCCGAAACGCCGATGAGGTAGCCGAACATACCACCTATCTGTTGGGCGGCAGGCACATATGGCGGTCTACGCCGAGGATACTGATCGAAGAATTCGCACAAGGCCCACACTACTGCGCTGACATAATGGGAAATGAGGTCATTGCGATTGCAGCCGCTGAGTTTGGCCCCCCACCGCATTTCGTCTTTCGTGAATACACCTTTCCGGCCCCGCTGAATGATGACGAGTATAAACGCATCGCCGGTGTTTCGTTGAGATGTTTGCGAGCTCTCGACCTTGGCTGGGGGCCAACCTGCATTGAACTCCGGTGGACGAATCGTGGCCCAGTCGTCATTGAAGTCAATCCGCGCATGCCGGGTGTGGATCCTCAACTGATTCAGCTGGGTTACGGCGTCGATCTCATCACCGAGCACCTCAAGCTTGTCATCGGCGAGGAATGGGATTTGCGCAAAAGGCATTCGCAGACTGTGGCCTGGCGGTCCTTAGTTCCTGATCGCGATGGCATCCTCAATTGGATCGATGGCGGCAGCCGGGCGGCTGCCGTACCAGGTGTCGTCGAGGTCAAATTTATTGTTCAACCCAAGACGCCGATCGTCAGGAAAGGCGATTACCGAGACTCTATGGGATCAGTCGTCGCCCTTTCACCTAGCCTTGCTCAGACCAAGGCGATCGTTCAGCGTGCCGTCGACTTAATCAGTTGGTCGATCACACCATTCCCGACCGAATAGGAACAAACAGCGGCCCCGGATGATCTCAATGACGAAGTCGACATGGGCGGCCTTGCCCATGAGCTTGAGCCGATCGTAGGCCGCGTCGACGAACAGATGGTTGACCCCAGCGCTTGCGGCCGACGATCTTCTTGCCCGCGCCATAGCCAGGGGCCGAAGCCTTCACCGATTGGCTTCTCTATTCGGCGGTTTGAAGTCAAGCGCCTTCTAGGCCCAGGACGTATTAAATCGCTTGGGGGGATAGCAATCGCTTGATTCAATGATGGCGTAGGGAGACGCTGTCAAGAGTGATTTGATCTGGCCGTCGGGAAGCGCAGATGCGCCGCATCAAGCCAGATTTTCCGCTGTCCCACGGGGTGCCTCGTGTCGATGATCGTTGGATCATCAGCGGCACCACCTTTGTGATTAGGAAGCCTGCGGTGGCGCGACGCGCCTGCGGAATACGGTCCACACAAGACGATCTACAATCGCTTCATTCCCTGGAGCAGGGAGCAGGCTGGGCGTGTTCAACAAGATTTTCGCCGCGTTCGCGGTGAAGGGCGGGAAGCCCACCAACTGATGATCGACGCGACCCATCTGAAAGCACCACCGCTGTTGGCGATGGCGACGCGATGGGTGTAGCGACCAAGGAAGGCGAGGACCTGTTCGGGACCGCCGAACGGGCTTGGCGAAGACGACCCACTCGATCCAGGGAAAGGTTGGCTTCCGCTGGAAGGATTATCGCCACCACGACAGCCCAAGAGCTCATGACCTTGAGCGCCCACGAGTTCATCCCGCGCTTCCTGCTGCACGTTCTTCCTGACGGATTCCATCGCATCCGCCACTACGGGCTCTTGGCCAACGGCCATCGTGTCCTCGGTCCGTTGCCACGTAAAGCCCCAACATGGCCAGACACCTCATGACACGCTGCGCATCGCCATGCTCTCACCCTTATCGGCGTCTCCCGCAGTCGCCGCCGGACCTTCGCGCGCCGCCAGACAAAGTGATCCGCCTGGTCATCGCCAGCAACGCGACCGCCCCAGCTGCTGCGCCCAAATAAAACAGTCGCCAGAGCCCAAGAGCGTCTCCCAACCCCACTCTGGACGCAGACCAACTGGCGAACCCAGTCCCCCGCGCCTCGGACACACCGTCGAGCCTAAATCGCCACGGCCTTCCCCGCCATCCCGCGGAAGATGGAAATGACCAAACCGCACGAAGCTCGGTTTCTGCCGTGAGACCGACCGCGGCTTCCAAACGCATTATCCGCGGTCGGCTCGATAGTGATGGGGTTGTCTAATCGCCGCTGGGACGTCAAGCATGTAATTGCGTCGAGACGACGCTGCCGGGTGCATGGTTGTCTT
>NZ_JAMYSZ010000076.1:0-6125 GCF_040322215.1 Mesorhizobium sp. M0184 | reverse complement strand
CGGATCGATCAAAATGGCGGCCTTTGAACATGACAAACTCCCGGAAAAAAGAGCAAGCGTCATGCAGCAAATGACCTTTCCGAAAAGTTTGCGACAGAACCCCGGCTCATGCCGCCATAGATTTTACCGCGTTGGCGGCCAAAGCTGTGACAACAAGCATAGCGCCCGACAAAGAAGCAGCCGTTGCGGCGATGCTCAACAAGGTGCGCTCTCTCCGAGCCCACGCATCCGACACCGAGGCTTTCGATCGAAATTTGAGCGTCGTCGAAGATACTTTGCCTGATGTAGTCGATGGGTAGGCTAGCATTCGATGCGGCGGAGATTGTCTACCGTGACCTTGTCGCACGAATCGTCGACGACACATGCCTCAAGGTGTCTCAAGAATCCGCGGCGTCGAATTCAACCGCAAATCCCGCGTCGATCGCGCTTCGCGCACTGAGATAGCCAAGTTCCCAATCCGTGAGTTCGCAAAGCGGAATTGGGCGATCGACACGCGGCCCTACGACCAGAACGACCCTGATGTGGTTGCCGATATCAACGGCAAGGACGCTGGTGAACTCTTGATCGTCTACCACACTGGATGTCGCGTAACGTATTTGCCCCCCCCGTAAGGTCCATGTGTCGGCAGCACTCACGGCCAACCCGGTCGCCGCTCAGCGCAGGTCGATCTCGACGCTCTGATCGCCAAGATCGAACTCGGCGCGTCGCAGGTTTTCGGCAAGAGAATCCTCTTCGGCCGAGGTCTCCTGCCCGCGGCTGACGATGCAGGGGATTGGCTCGCTCTTTGCCAAGCGCTTTTGCTTGATGAGGATGCCGAGCGCGAGATAGCGCCGGCCGCCGGCGGGCACTTCGAACGTGCTGGTCTCCTCGCCCTCGCCGTCAAGAACGGGACGGACGTTCAGGCTCTGGATCAGCTTTCGCCGTCCTGCCGCCATGGCCCTGATGAAGCGCTCACCGAAGATACGGCGAAATGGACCTTTGCCATGGACCAGTCACTTGGCGGCATTCTTTCTCGGATCGGTTCAAGATCAGATAGAGCAGTTTTGTGGCGGCATCGTCGCTCGGGAAGTGGCCCCTGGCCCTGACTGCCCAAACGCTGGTGGGTTGACCATGGATATCGGAACACCGAAAAGGGCCGCGCTTTGTGTGCGCCCGCAACCTGACCCCAAGCGCTATCGCCCAGGCTGCCGGCAGCGCTCCTAGACAACCCCATCAGTCTGAATTCCCGGGTCGCTTCTCAGCAGAAATCAACAAGTCATCCTGGCTGGCGAGCCGCTTCTCGAAGAAAATCACGGCATACCCATGCAACATCCCCTCACCGCGGCGACTATAGCCAGACGTCTCATAGAGCTTTTGAGCCCCGACTTGGATGGTTGTTGTGTCGAGCATTATGCACTTGAAACCTAGCGCAACGGCGCGCAGCTCCAATTCACTAAGTATTCTCCTTCCAAGCCCTCGTTGTTGAAAGGCGGGATCGACCCGCATCCGCTTCAGCTCTGCAACATAATCTTCGGCAGGTTTCAGTCCACCCATAGCAACGAGTTGGCCGCCAATATGCGCAACTACAAAATCTCCGCCTGAGGCTAGATATACGTCGCCGACATTGCGTAAATCATCCTCCCATGCCCCTTCCGGCCCATGTACACCAACAGCGTCGGATGCGCTTCGATGCAACCGCCATACATCTTCAGCATCTCCTACCTCGAATCGGCGAAAGACCACTTCGTCTTGAGACATTGACCATTTTCGCCTGATGTCGGAGCTATGCTTGACCGAGGAGAATGCCGCCTCTAGCTTTGGTGCGCTCCCTAACAGCCGCTGCGACAACACAGCCTCAATACTTTCCGACATATCAACTCCAACAATTGGGAGACCCGGCCCTACCGTATATTTCAGGGCCGCACGACGATGCATCCGGGTAAACCGATCCAGCGCACAAACACAGGACGCGTGCAGCTCTCGGATTTCGCTGCCCTGGCGCTCCACGATGGACGAGACCGTTGCGAGCTTAGGGAAGGGCGCTTTCCCTTCAAGCCAGCTTGGCTGGGTTCTCGCTCGCACCTTGTCTGGCGACAACCAGCGAAATACGTCGCCAATGCATTTTTGAGGATAATATTCCGACAACCGATATACATCCTTGTAGAATTGCGGCTTCTGGCGCAACAGCTCTTCGCCGATCAGTAGAACCGAGACCGCCACGATGCGGGCAGAGAAACGACCGCTTGGGCCAAGCCTATCCTTGTAAGGGTTCTTTCCGTAGAACATGCGAAATTGCCCGAAAAGATCGTGCGACATATGTTCATAAAAACGTTCCAGAATATAAATGGCTGACTCCAGCGACTTCATGCACAGCGATAGACACTTGCGTGCATCTGCCGCGACCGTGTCTCGCAACTCAAGAAGAGCTTCTATTGCCGACTGTAAGTCACCCTCAATAAGTTGATGGCCGAGGCAAAAATCGCGCTCCTCGACCCCAGCTGAACCGAGGCAATATACGCGAGGATCGCTCTCCACCGGGTTGGTGAGGATCATGTCTTCATAGGAGAGGACATCAATGCTAGGCTGCCGCTGACGACTTAATTGTGCAATACGCATCAACGGTTCTCCTACCGTCAACTCCGCATCGACGGGATTGAGGCCGGCAAACGCGGACATCTGATAAGCACAATTGACGAGATACTGAATGTCTGTCTTAGCCACTCCGAAGTCGGACTGGGGCAGATTTATTAGCTGCGCCTCACAGTCTGTTCCCCGTATCATCGCGTTGATGCTCTGCCCAAGCTCCTTAACCGCTTCATCTGGCCGTTCATTCCCTTTGATCTGCGCAATATGGTGCGGGAGTTGCTCGGCGACGAAATCGCTGACAATCCCAAGCGGGCGTTTTGCCTGGCTGCGGTCGATGCTGTCGACCAGGTGAGAAAATATCCCCCGCGCCTGATGGGCGGGTCGATCTGGGATGGAAAAGGACGAGGTAAAGGTCATTGACGAGGTCCCCCGACTTCACCGAAAAACAGCTTGCATTTTCGCACTTGAGCCGTACCGTCCCGCTGGCGAGTAATCGTGCTTTTCCACGAGGTCGGTCTTCTTGTCCCTATCCTGCTATCGTTGTAGGCTACCCGGTCAAGCACCTGGTCCGAGAAAAACAGCAGAGACACAGCGCCTGAATTGATGATGCCGGCGGAAGTCAGGGAAAGTACGCCGTCGTTAGAGATGAATACCAGGTCGGCCTCCTTCAAGATTTCAAGCTCGCGGGGAAAGTATTCTTCGAAGGGCACCCCAAATTCCCGTGCGAAGCGGGATGACAACACTCCGCTGCTTCGCAACGCAAACATTACTGTCCTGCGCATCAGATCGTCCTCTGACAGTGCGATACCTTTCCAAATCGGTTTATCGCCCGCTTCAACTCTAGTCAGACACCGATCAAAATCGGCCTCATTATAGAACCGGCACTGGCTCATGTAGCCAAATCCGCTAACCCCAAACGGCACAAGATTATTGTCGTTCCAGGAATTGTACTTGCGAGACTGTTGAAAGGAGTGCGGTTGCGACGCCTGCGTCCATAGAAAATCGGCCGGTGACGATAGCCAAGCGCGGTGAGGATGTGCTCCGCCAAAAAATGCATGATTATCCGTTCCTTGGAGGGCAAGATGGGTCTTGCAATCGTGGGCGGTGGGAGTTCAACAAACCCATTTATTCCAGTCCTTTAATTTTGCCGAGCGATCGCTTCGCTTACCTGGCAAGCAATTTCGCCGGCTCTCAACGGAGGGAGCAAAATTCATGCCAATTTGTATTTTGGCGCTAAAAATTAGATTGTAGATTTCCTTTCAGTTACTTAGCAAAAACATCGAGGAAGCCGGCCAAACAAGCCTATGTCCTAAAGTCGCCAAAACAGACATAAATTGTCGGACACCGTCGAAGGCCGCTGAGCCTCATCCGCTTCGACGAGAGCGGGGTCACCATCCACTATAAGGATTATCGCCGCCCTGGCGCCGACCGGCGGCAGTGATGACGCCCGCCACAGACGAGTTCGTCCGTCGGTTCCTAAACCATGTCCTGCCACCCGGCTTCGCAAGTCGTCTGGTCTTCCGGGGTGGTCATCGGGCGGCAGAGCCACATTCAGCAATTTGCGAGCGGCGGGGGGCCGTGCCCATGCTGCGGCGGACCATGATCATTATCGAGTTGTTCGCCTGCCGGGGGCAGCCGCGAGCGCCGCCCTACGGCTCTCCAGCAGCACGCACGACCGCGCATGGTCCGACCTCACCACCCCACGCCGTTCCTGCGCTTACCGCGAAATCCCGCTGGCGCCGCCGCCGTCGGCAACCGCATCGAGCCCGGTCCAAAGCTGCCCGTCGTGTCGCGTGCAGCGGTTACCGAGATCAGCACGCTTCTGTCGCCCACACAGCGCAAGCAGCTTGACGCGCCCTTGTCGGACAAAACGCATCTTCGCCAAAGCCGCTTGGCATGGCTGCGCGCACCGGCCTCTCGGGTTGGCGGCAGGTCGCTGGCCGAGCTCCTCCAGCTCGATCTTATCCGGAATCATCGGTGATGCACCGACGCGCCTGCCTTCGCATCTCAGTCCCCGTATGGCCCAAATGGCCAAGGAAGGCGGCCTCTAAACGGCGCAAGCCTTCCAACAGATGGGTCCGGCCCGCCGTCATGCGGTTATGATAGCGACCTTGAATGAGCTGGCAATCATCGTGACCGATGCCGCGCTCAGACGCGAAACTCTTGCACTGGTTAGTACGGTTCTGTCGCAAACTTTTCGGAAAGGTCATTTGCTGCATGACTGGAGTGCGCCCCTCGGACCGGACAGGGTCAAGCCGCAGTTTTGACCATCTGCCGGGCGTGTTGGTCCTCGAACTGTTGCGGGCTGAGATAGCCGAGCGTTGAGTGCAATCGGCGGGTGTTGTAAACCTCATCAATGAAGCGGGGAAGGTCCTCAGCGAGTCGGCGAAGGTTTCGTAGGCCATCGGATAGACGGCTTCGACCTTCATCGTCTTCATGAAGCTTTCCGCTTTCGCATTATCGTAGGGATTGCCGCGCCGGCCCATCGATCCAATAAGATCGTGCTCGGCGAGAACGTTGCGGTAGAGGAGTGCGGCATATTGCGACCCTCGGTCCGAGTGATGGACGCAGCCCGGCGGGGGTTTTCGTCGTTCGATTGCCGCCTTCAATGCTGCAACGGTCAAGCGCGCGTCGATCGACCGACCGATGGCGTAACCAACGACCTTGCGTGACCAGGCATCCAAAATGACCGCGACGTAGACGAAGCCCGCCGCAATCGTCACGTATGTTATGTCGCTCACCCAGAGCTGGTTCGGGCCGTCGGGTGTCACGTTCTTCGCCAGGTTCGGGAAGATCGGCAACTCGTGATCGCTGTCCGTAGTGGCGATGAAGCGCCGCCTGATCCTGGGCTGCAGATCGTGCTCGCGCATCAACCGTCTGACCTTCTTGTGATTGACGACGATGCCGCGCTGCCGCAGCGCCGCCTGCATGCGGCGATAGCCGTAAGCTTCGAAGCTGTCGGAGATCTCACCCATCGTCTCGACGAGCGCTGTGTCATCCACGGCGGTTTCGGGCTGATCGTAGTAGGTTGATCGCGCGATCCCCATCAGCCGGCATCCTTCAGCGATGGAGACACCGCCGGGCCGGTGATCACGGATGTAGTCCCGCTTCTCGGACGTGGTGCGCTTTTCAGAGCCCCCTTTAGAAACTCAATTTCCAAGGCTTGCCGGCCTACCAGCCGCTCCAGCGCTGCGATCCGCGCCTCATAGGTCTGCATCGTGTCGGCCGCCGCCACGTCTTCGTCGAAGGAGCCGGCCTCGTATTTCTGAACCCAGATGCGGATCAGGTTACGCGGCAGTTCGTGCCGCTTTGCGAGACCATGCAGCGTCTCGCCGGACAGGAACTCCTGCACTACCTGACGTTTGAAGTCGATGCTGTGCGTGCGATAAGTCACCATGGGCTTCCATCCTTCGAAAGCCCGGCTTCCAAGTCAATTCTGCTTGTTCATCCCGTCCGGTCCGAGGGGCGCACTCCAGACGCTTGCTCTTTTTTCCGGGAGTTTGTCATGTTCAAAGGCCGCCATTTTGATCGATCCGTGATCCTGCTGTGCGTTCGCTGGT
>NZ_JAMYSZ010000075.1:0-7423 GCF_040322215.1 Mesorhizobium sp. M0184 | reverse complement strand
CCCGCGGTCCCGGGGGTGTGGTTTAAACCGGGCTTTCGTGCTCCCCGCAATCGCCCCTGTTTTTTTCCCAGCCAAAATGGCCCACCCCAATCAACCCCAACCCGCCGGGCAGCGGCCCCCCCCCCCCGGGCCTGTGGTCGGAGTGGTTCTATGGGGTGAGGCGATCAGGCGGCCGTCGGCCCTCAATGACGTCGGCGCCGACCTCATCGGCGGAGACCTCTTCGAGATAGGCTCGGCTGTACGAATTGCTGGCGAGCCAGCGTTCGGCCGCCTCGCGATCCTTGGCGGGATAGAGCAGTTCCGGGCTGTCCCCGAGTTCCTGCAGGACGCGGACCATGCCGATCATGGAACGCTCCATGACCTCGAAACGCAGGTCGCTTTCAACGGACCATGTGCGCCTGACCGAGACGACGATGATGCCGCCCTGCCCGAAATCACCCTCATACAGGGTGAAGTAAGCCGGCGAGCTATAGGTCGCGCGCTCGCGCGGCGGTTCCTTCCTGACCAAACGACCGACGCCGTTGCGGCTCTCCCAGGCGGCGAGCTTTTTGGTGAAGCGAGCCGGCGGTTTCGCGGTGCCGGAGCGGTACCGGATAACGCTCCCCAGAGGAGCGGATTCGTACACGATATGTGCGGACATGCGGGTTTCTCCATGTCGGAAAACGAAAAAGGGCCCGGCGGGAGTGCCGGGCCCGGTGCGAGCGTGAGGCCGATTATTTAGCGGCCTGGAGGTGATCCGCCTCGCCGCCGTCGATGGTCACCGGCTCATCGGAGGACGGATCCGCATCGTCGGCGAGGTAGGCCGGCAGCTCGGTGGCATCGCCGTCGAGAGCCGCCTCGTCCGACATGTCGCCGGCGATCGCATCGCCAGAATCGGTAGCAACTTCATCGACCTCAACGCGCAGCGGCTCGGGCAGCCAGTTCGACCGTTCGAGAAGACGCGCGGCCTCACGCGCCATGATGTCCTTCTGCATGTGGTCGATCAGCTGCGCGGAGTCTGCGCCACGAGCTTCACGGACAGCCTGTAGAATCCGCGCCTTGGTGAGCCGCCCGAGGAACTCGACCGTAGGCGTCCAGCCGGCGTTGACCATGTCGAACTGGAGCGAGCGGCCAAGCATGTCTGCATGCTCGAGCGCCTTCGGTCGCCTGTTCCAGGGTTCGACCACCGCATTGAGGGTCAGCGAGACGCAATGCGCGAACAGCGCCTTGCGGCTTGCTTCGTCGAGGCCGAACAGGAAGTCCCACAGGCCTTCCGCCTCATCGGGCAAATCGCGGTCCCAGGCTTCGTGCCGCTCGGCGATCTCCTTGGCCCAGGATGTCTCGGCAAGACCGTCGACCTGGCTGAAGCTGCCGCTCTTCAGGCTGATCTCCAGGCACGTGTCCGGCGCGAAGCGATAGAAGACCTGCAGGACGAAGGCATGGAGTGCGGCGATGATGGCGATGTCGACGTCACCGGCGAGCGCGTTGCGCAGTGCCAGCGTGCGCTGCGCGGTCAGGTCGAAGACGAGCCGATCGGGCAGTGGCTTGATGTCATCATCCTCGCCGTCGGCGCCAGAGGTGTCGTTCACCGGCTCGCCGTTGACGACAACACCATCGCCATCGTCGTCGCCATTGGATCGCGTTCCGCCGGCGGCGCCCCCTTCCTCGCCCACATCGACGTCGCCGGTTTCGGTCCGCGGCTCGTCCTCGGACCGCACGAAACCGGCGTCGACCTGGAGTTTGCCGTTCGCGGCAAGCGTAACGAACACACCGGCAATGGCCTTCTGGGCGGGATCGTAGGTTTGAGGACGATCATCGATCGCATCGAGCTCGGCACCCAGCTGGTCGAGCTTCGCCTCGATTGCTTCGTCGGCATCCTCGGCCTGGGCATAGTCCACATCCAGCTTGTCGTATTCGGCCTTCAGCGCGTCGTAGCGTTCGATCTCCTCGGCGCTGAGCTCCTGCGCCTCGGCGTAGATGCGCCGCATCCCGGAGGTGTGGCCATAGGGAAAGCTGATCGCCGCATCCACCCATTTCCAGCCTTCGGCGCGGATCGCCTCGGCATCCACCTTCAGCCTGTCGAAGACAAGCTGCTCGAGAAGTGCGGCATCCTGGAACCAGCCGCCGGAATCCTGCTCGAAGAGATCGCGAAGGATGACCCCGCCGGCAGCCTCATAAGCTTCGGCGCCGACATAGACGGCACGGCGATCATCGGCGCGAACGGTGGTCTCCGTCAGCAGACGCCTGATGTAATACGGTTCCTGCGTGTGCGAGCTGGAGATCCGCTCCCAGACCTGCTCCTGGCGCGCATGATCGTCGGAGATCGAAAACGCCATGATCTGTTCGAGCCGGATTTCGTCCTTCTCATAGAGGTCGAGAAGTTTCGGCGACACAGAGGCGAGCCTGAGGCGCTGTTTCACCGTCGCCGGCGACACGAAGAAGCGGGCGCCGATCTCGTCCGGATCGAGACCGTGATCGCTTAGCGTCTTGAAGGCACGAAACTGGTCCAGCGGATGCAGATCGGCGCGCCGCAGGTTTTCAGCAAGCGAGTCCTCTTCGGCCGAGGTCTCCTGCCTGCGGTTAACGATGCAGGGGATCGGCTCGTTCTTTGCCAGGCGCTTTTGCTTGATGAGGATACCGAGCGCGAGATAGCGACGACCGCCGGCCGGCACCTCAAACGTGCCGGTCTCCTCGCCCTCGCCGTCGAGCATCGGACGGACGTTCAGGCTCTGGATGAGCTTTCGCCGCCCGATGTCCTCAGCCAGCTGCTCGATAGACACGCCGTCCTTGATGCGCCGGACATTCTTCTGCGACAGCCTGAGCTTGTCATAGGGAATGTTCTCCGCGGCGTTCATCGCGATCTTCTGAATGGCGTTCTTTGCCATGGTCAGGTTCTCCATGACGGGCGGCCGGGGCCTCTCCCCGAACCTCCAAGCCCGTCAGGAAACCTCCCCTCCCCCTCTGCCTCCCGTCGGGCGTCTGGCACGGACGCCGCCGGCTGCCGCAAAGCTTCGCTGGACTGCGGAAGGCAGAATGGCTATATATCTTCCACGAATGTGGAAGGATTATTGTCATGCCGGGGTTTAGCAGCGAAGTGCTCACCGCCAATGAGGCGGCGGCGGTAACGCAGGTGCCGCTCAAGCAGGTGCATCGCATCATCGATGCAGGATTGCTGCGCGGCCGTGTCGAGACGCGCCGCGGCAGCCGCGTCATCGTCGGAGCGGGTCTCGTCGGCCTACGCCTCGCCTGGCTGACGGCGGAGACGCTGACGCCGGCCGCGCGGCGGCGGATCGTCGAGCACGCCATTGCCGATGATGCTACGCCCGTGGTCGCGGACGATCCCCTTAAGGTCGACCTGAAGCCGATCACCGCCGGGGTAAGGGCCGGCCTCAGCCGGCTGAGGAAAGCAAAGGCGATGGTGGCGCGCGATCCAGCGGTACTTAGCGGTCAGCCGGCCTTTGTGGGAACACGCGTGCTTGTTCATGACGTTGCCGACATGCTCGCCAACGGCGACACGGCCGACGCGATCCGTGCCGCCTATCCGCAACTGACTCTCGACCGGATCAGGCTCGCGGCCGACTATGCGCTCGCCTATCCGCGGCGTGGCCGTCCGCCGGTCAAGCCGGCGTGGCGCAGCACGGCGGCGAAATCGAAACGCACAATCCGTCTCGACGATCTGCCGGCCGTTTCGTGAAATTCCTGATCGACGAATGCCTGAGCCCAGAGCTTGCGAAACTGGCGCGCGAACGGGGTTTTCCAGAGTCGAGCCATGTGCGCTGGCTGGGCCTCGCCGGCGCCAAGGACCATATGGTGACCCGGCGCGCGGTCGCGTCGCGCTCGACATGCTCGACGACATTCCGCCGCTCGCCGCCGCCTCCGCGCCATCACTGGGGTTGGTCGAGACGGTTCGCGTTCCTCCGAACGGCGCGCCGCCTGAACCCTGAAAAAGCCATCACCGCCGGTGCACGCACCGGCCGCAGGGCGGCTATGTGCTCGTCACGCACAACACGACCGACTTTCGCGGCCTCTATCGCCGCGAGGAGCTGCATGTCGGGCTGGTCGCCTTCAACACCGCCCCTGGCCTGATGAGCCTCGATCTCCAGCACAGGCTCTTTCATCTCGCCCTTTCCGAGCTCGGTGGGGAGGAGGCATGGAACGAAGTGCTGGAGATTACCGTGGATGTCGCGCGTACCATCACCATCGAACGGTTCAACCTCCCCGACTGACGGACCTCCGCGTTCGTTTCCTGCAATCGGGCTGCCAGAAGCCGCCGCTCGCAAACGAAAAAGCCCGCCGCGGGAGGAGGTGCGGCGGGCTTGATTTGGACGACAGCATTCGGGAGGAATAAATGCCGTCCCTGGTCGCCAAGGTCGGGAGGAGGTGACCCGGACGAAACTCGATATCGACAGACTACTCCCTTCCGCGCAGCCGAGAAACATTAATTGTGCATAGCAGCATTGCGATTTTGTGCGGCGCACACTTAGACTGAGAGATGTGTTTGCCAGACCGGCAGCGCAGGCCGTGTGCTGCGCCCCGCAGCGATGCACATGTTCGAAACTGGCGGCATCAGCAGCCCGGTGACGTTACCTACTCCCGCCGCGCGCAGCATTGCAGTATCATGCTGCCAGATCGAGAAGCTTCTTGGCCTTGCCCTCCATCTCCAGGCGAACATCCTGATGCGGCTTGTCGCGCGCCACCCGTGTAATGCCCTGCACGAAGTCGAAAATCGAGGCGGGCGGGTGCCCTTCCTCCGAAAGCACGGCATCGATGATCTTCGTCGTCTCCGCCTTGGAGAAGCCGCGCTTGCGCAGGAAGCTCTGGCGATCTTCGTCGTCCCGAGCGACGACACGCTCCCGCGAAGCCTTGATGCCATTGACGAACGGCATGGGCGAAGACTCCGCGAACTGGATCAGCGCTGGCTCGGCTTCCAGGGCAAAACGCGAGGCGGCATATTTGGAATGCCGGATAATGATTTCCTGGAAATCCTGCACGCCCCAGAGGCAACGATTCTGGCACACTGCACGTAGATAGAAGCTGGCGATTCCAAGCGTGCGGGCGCCGACCTCCGAGTTCCAGCAATAAAACCCCCTGAAAAAGACGTCGGGCGAGCCATCGGGCAGCTTGCCGGCTTCGATCGGATTCAGGTCGTCGACGAGGAAGACAAAGACATCACGGTCGGACGCATAGATCGTCGTCG
Source organism: Mesorhizobium sp. M0184 (assembly GCF_040322215.1). Taxonomy (NCBI): domain Bacteria; kingdom Pseudomonadati; phylum Pseudomonadota; class Alphaproteobacteria; order Hyphomicrobiales; family Phyllobacteriaceae; genus Mesorhizobium; species Mesorhizobium sp. M0184. The sequence continues at coordinate 2,247 of NZ_JAMYSZ010000075.1, read as the reverse complement.
TGGCATTGGAAATGTCGACATTCGGATTGTAGATTCCCGTTGACCAGTCGAGCACGCCAGGAATCTTCCAGCGGGTGTCGCCGGTACCGTTGCCGGCGATTTTTTGGACGGCCGCGATCAGCTCTTCATCGAAAATCCTGCCATAGTCCGGACCTGTAACCGCTCGCAGCTCGAGGCGTCCGTTCTCGATTTCCAGCGTCTTCACCTGCTCGGCGCGGCGGTTGAGGAGACCGTGCTGAAGGTTGATCGCCGCGAGCGGGGCCGGAAGCTGGCGCAGATAGGTGGCCGGTGCACCTACCAGGCTGGCGAGTTGGCCAAAACTCCAATGCGTGGGGGCAACTGGGGCAGGCGCATCGGGCAGCATTAACCTCAGGCGCTCCGGATCGTCGCGGCTGGCCTCGACGCGGATCAGCTCACTCTCGACGATGCGGGTCTTGCTGCGCTCCGACCGGGCCTTCACCGAATTCCGAAGGTCGGTGAGCGACAGGTATCGCTCATCCGCCGGCCGGTTGAACCATTCTGACGACACGCGGCCGATGCGCTGACCGCGGCTGACGTCGACCTTGTAACCGGCACGCTCGTTGCGGGTGGGCGTGTGAATTTCCATCTGTGTCATGGTTGGAGCTCCTCGGCGGGCGCCGGGAGACTCTCTCCCGGACCTTCACCCGCCACCGCAGCCCACCCACGCTCTTCCTCTGTCGGCATCCGCGCGCCACCAGAAGCGTCGGCATTGCCGAAGCGGCCGCGTTAGGGGCCGACACCAAGCACCGCCAGATCCGGCGCCTCGTCAACGTCCGCGAAGGCGGCGAAGCATGGCCTCCCCAGGATTTCGGTCTGACGCGGATCGATGAACTGGATGCGCCCCGAATATCCGGCGCTGACGACGGACTGGGCCAGCCGCAAGCCGAATGAGCCTTCCCTGCCGGACACCCCGGCAACCACCATGGAGCGGGTGTCCAGCATCGGTGCCAGACGGTGCTGTCCAAGTAGACCCGCGCGCGTTGTGGTTACCGCGTCCATGGCTACTTCCCCTTGAACTCGGAATTGCGCTTTTCCGAAAAGGCGACGGCACCTTCGTTGAAGTCATCGGAGCGGAGCATGCGCTCGTAGTGCTGTAAGCCGCTTTTGCCCACCCATGCCTTGTGGCTTGCCTCATGCGCCGCCTCGACCGAGAGGTGTGCGGTGGCCCGAATGAATTGAAGGTCCGGTCATGATCGTTACCATGGACCGTCCACGACGGATGCCATCGATACGGCCGTCAGCATGATGGTGACACGGATGTCCTGAGGCCCGGCACTCCCTTTCTCCCGCAGCCGGAGGCTGGCGCTTCATTAAACGAGCTCATTCCGGATTAAACGAGCTCATTCTGGCGGCTTGACCGCCGCACCAGGTTTGTTGTGATTACCCCACTATAAAGGCGACCCAAAGGAAGCATGCCAGGACAAGACGTGGTTCGACTGGAAGCAATGGTTCCAGCACTCCGGGGTAAACGTGTCGGAAGGGGCTGCCGGGTCCTGTGTTCGACAACCACCTTACGATGAGGCAGGCCTTGGCTGGCAGCGGAATAGCGTTGGGTTGGATTGGCACGGCGAGCGAACAGGTACGCCGCGGCCAACCGGTTGAGCTCCTGCCTGGGGAAGATCAACGCCCTGGTAACGTCTATCTTGTATCGCTCAAAGAAACGCCGTGGAACAAAGCTGCCGCGCTTTTTGCAAACTGGCTCATGTCCAAGCCTAGTCCGGCTTTCGATCCAGTTAGACATTCCACGACACGGAACAATGCGACCGTAGGACTTGAGAAGTTCGCAAAACAGCCGGGAAAGTTGTGGCCGTTTCGGCGTGTACCGCGAGCGCGGCAGGTGTCATTCCGAGTGCGGCCTCAAAGGGCCGGCTCGGCAGAGGCGCCACCCGACGAAAAAGCGCTGCAGCTCTCGCCGCATGGCGCGCGGCAGCGACCCGCTTTCCCTCGCGGATTTTCACCCCGGCCGCCGCCAACAGGATCAATCCCTTGAACAAAAGGCGATGCTGAGTGCTTTGTTTCGCAGCGTGCCAAAGAGGCTCCCAAGCCTCATGGGCTTCCCAGTAATAGCCGTGATTGAAAAGGTCGATACCCCATCGGAACCCGTTTGAGCTGAGTGATTCCTCGACGGCAACAACGGTCACCGGGTCGCTTTGGTAACTGTGACCCAGCGGGTCGCGAACCGGATGCGGATGTTTGCCAGGCAGGTATGCGTAGCCCGGGAAATTC
>NZ_JAMYSZ010000074.1:0-7572 GCF_040322215.1 Mesorhizobium sp. M0184 | reverse complement strand
CCGCTAAACACGGGGGCTGCGCGGCGGACACGCCGACGTCACCGCAATGCCACGCCATTTTGCAGAACTTGACGCACACAACTTCCGGTCAAAATCACTATGCCGCGGAACTCGCTTCCGGGGTGACGCGCAGCCAGAGCGCCTTTTCGCCCAATGTGCCAACCATGCCTGCGTGTGCTGCGCGCTCGGCGTCGGTCAGGCGCGACGGCAAGGCGATCGGCCGCACACCGATCGAAATATCGATGTCGTCGACATTCTGCCTTCCGCCCGCCGGAGTCAGGATGCTGTCGAGGATGAGGCTTGCCTGCTTGCCGCCGATGAGCTCGATATAGACCTCGGCCAGCAATTCCGAATCGAGCAGCGCGCCGTGCTTGGTCCGGCGGCCGTTGTCGATGCCGTAGCGGCGGCAGAGCGCATCGAGCGAATTGGGGCCCATCGGATGCTTGCGGCGCGCCAGCGCCAGCGTGTCGACGATCCGTCCCGGATCGATGGCCGGATGGCCAAGCCGGCCGAATTCGAGATTGAGGAAGCCGATGTCGAAGCCGGCATTGTGCGCGACCAGCTTGGCGCCGTCGATGAAGGCCAGAAACTCCTCGGCGATCTCCATGAAAGTCGGCTTGCCCTGAAGATCGGCGGCGCTGATGCCGTGCACGGCCTGCGCCTCGTGATGGATCTGGCGGCCTTGCGGGTTGATGTATTTGTGGAAGGTTCGGCCGGTCGGAAAGCGGTTGACCAGCTCGATGCCGCCAAGCTCGATGACGCGGTCCTCGCGCGTGTCGAGGCCGGTGGTTTCCGTATCGAAGATGATCTCACGCATCGAATCAGTCCACTGGTTCCGACATCATTCTAGCCGAATCACACCAGGAACAAAATGGCAACAAGTAATGTGGGTCTGCAAGCCTCTTAACCAGGCCTGGCTGCCTTATCCACGACTAGTTCGGCGACGATCGCCTTGACGGCCGCGCGAGCGGCGTCAAAGCCCTGACCGGTGTCGATGACAAAGTCGGCGCGCCGGCGCTTTTCGGCGTCGGCAACCTGCCTGGCCAGGATCGACGCCAGTTTCTCCTCGTTCATGCCCGGCCGTGCCAGCACGCGGGCGCGCTGGACTTCAGGCGGCGCGGTGACGACCACGACCTTGTCGACGCGATCGCGGCCGCCGGTCTCGAACAGCAGCGGTATATCGAGCACGACAAGAGGCGCGCCGGCGGCACGATGTTCAGCCAGGAAGGCATCGGCGTCGGCACGGACCAACGGATGGATGATCGCTTCCAGACGTTTCAGGGCGGCGGCGTCGCCGAGCACCCGCTCCGCCAGTGCCGCACGGTCGACCGCACCGGATCTGGTGGTGCCGGGAAAGGCCGCCTCGACCAAGGGCGCGGCCTTGCCGGCATAAAGGCGATGCACAGCCTCGTCGGAATCATGGACCGGCACGCCGGCTTCGGCAAACATCTTGGCCGTGGTCGATTTGCCCATGCCGATCGATCCGGTGAGGCCGAGCACGATCATTTTATCGCGCCGATATCGGCGATGATCATTTGCCGCAGTTCGGCGGTGACCTGCGGCCTGGTGCCGAACCAGCGCTCGAAGCCGGGCACCGCCTGGTGCAGCAGCATGCCGAGCCCATCGACGGTTCTCAGGCCGCGCGCTTTGGCCGCGGCAAGGAGCGGCGTCTCCAGTGGCACGTAGACGATGTCGGTGACGATGGCGCCGTCCGGCAGTCTGCGGGGATCGGCGGACAGGCCTTCATTGCCGTGCATGCCGAGCGCTGACGTGTTGACCAGCAGGCCGGCATCTTCGAGCAATTCGCCGGTCGCCGCCAAGCCATGGGCGGAGACGCCGGCACCGAAGCGGTCGCGCAGCTCCTGCGCCCTCGCAAGCGTCCGATTGACGATGCGGATGTCGGCGACGCCGCGCTGCTTCAGCGCATGAATAACCGCGCGAGCGGCGCCACCGGCGCCGAGCACCACGGCGCGGCCGTTGGCCGCCCAGCCCGGTGCATATTCGTCCAGATTGGCGGCAAAGCCATGGGCGTCGGTATTGCCGCCCCACAATTCGCCATTCTCGAACCACAGCGTATTGACCGCACCGATCTGTTCGGCGTCGGCGTCGCGGCGCGCCGCCAGTGCGAAGGCGGCTTCCTTGTGCGGGATGGTGACGTTGCCGCCGCGATAGCCTTGTGCCTGCAGCGTCTGCAGGAATTCGGCAAACGCCTCTGGTGCAACGTCGATGGCCTCGTAGACGCCGCCGATGCCATATTTCGTCAGCCAGTAGCCGTGGATCTTCGGAGACCTGGAATGCGCGATCGGGTGGCCCGTGACAAACGCCTTTTTCGTGGCCTCAGCCATCGATCGCCCCGAACTCACGCAGCTTGGCCAGCACCGGCAAAAGTGGCAGGCCGACAATAGTAAAATAGTCGCCTTCGATTTTTTCGAACAGCTGGATGCCTTCGCCTTCGATCTGGTAAGCGCCGACGCTGGACAAGGCCTTGGCGCCGACGCGCGCAAGATGGCGGCCGATGAAGGCCGGATCGAGCTTGCGCATGGTCAGGCTCGCAATGCCGACATGCCGCCACAGAACCTGGCCGTCACGGCCGAGCACGACGGCGCTGTTGAGATGATGCGTCTTGCCCGACAGCGCCAGCAGATGACGGCGCGCTCCTTCCATGTCGGCCGGCTTATGGAACAGCTCGTCGCCGAGCGACAGCGTCTGGTCGCAGCCGAGCACCAGGGCGCCGGGCTTGCGCTCGCTGACGTCGGTGGCCTTGGCTTCGGCGAGCACCAGGGCGACGTCCTCCGGCGACACGCCACTATTCTGCAGCGGCGCCTCCAGCGCGCGCTCATCGACTGAAGCCGGAACCGCTTCGACTGCGACGCCGGCATTGACGAGCAGCGCCTTGCGGAACGGGCTGCCCGAGGCAAGGATGATTTTTTCGGCCATTTTTTTCGCCTGATCTTTCCTTCTCCCCTTGTGGGAGAAGGTGGATTGGCGCGCAGCGCCAAGACGGTTGAGGGGTGTTGGACGGAGCATTGTTGGTGCCAAGCTGGAACACCCCTCATCCGACCGAGCTTCGCTCGGCCACCTTCTCCCACAAGGGGAGAAGGTAAGGACCACCCACAGCACAAGCGTCCAAACCCTACCGCGTCTTGCCGCGCAGGGCAACGATTGCCGCCGCCGTCTCCTCGATCGAACGGCGGCTGACGTCGATCATCGGCCAGCCATGCCGCGTGCATATCTGGCGGGCATAGGTGAGCTCTTCCGCGATCGCGGCGCGGTCGACATAATCGGTCGGCTCATAGGCGCTGGTGCCGAGAATGCGGTTCTGCCGGACTTGCGATATGCGTTCGGCGGTGGCGACCAGGCCGACGATCAGCGGTCTCCTGGCATTGACCAGGGTTTCGGGCACCGGTACGCCGAGCACAATCGGAATGTTGGCGGTCTTGATGCCGCGATTGGCGAGATAGATGCTGGTCGGGGTCTTCGAGGTGCGTGAGATCCCGACAAGCACGATGTCGGCATCGTCCATATTGGCCGGCAGCTGGCCGTCATCATGCTCCATGGTGAAATTGAGCGCGTCGATGCGGCGGAAATATTCGGCGTCCAGCACATGCTGGGCGCCGACGCGGCGGCCGGCCGGCGTGCCGAGATAGGACTGGAACACCGTCAGCACCGGCTCCAGCACCGAGACGCAAGGCAGGCCCATGGCCGCGCAGCGTTCGTCGATGCCGCGGGCAAGCTTCTGGTCGACCACCGTGTAGAGGATGATGCCCGGCTCCTCCTCGATGTCCTCGAACACTTTCGTCACCTGCTTTTCGGTGCGGATGAGCGGGTAGATATGTTCGATGGCGCGCGCATCCTTGTATTGCGCGGAAGCCGCGCGGCCGGCGGCCAGCAGCGTTTCGCCGGTGGCGTCGGAAATCAGATGAAGGTGAAAGAAGCTCTGCGGTTTGTTCACAGGATACATTCCAGGCTGTGGGCCGATGTGGATAAGCCGGGCGGAAAACTCGGCCACCGCAAAGCGACTGTATCAGATGGCGGTTTGTCCACAATTCGATGTGCTGTCGGCTTCTCCGGGCGGTTGGGGACAAGTCCGGGGACGGAGCTTTTTGCCTTCGCTTCATCCACAGGGGCAATTTCCCTGGCCTGGCGGCAACGCATTGACTCCAGTCGTAAATTCGCGGTTTTCCACAAAGTCCTGCAATCCCGCTGGAGAAGCGCGCGACAATATGCTGGCTGGTCTTTTCGAGGGCAAAGCGGGACAGGAGACAACCACCACAACCAACAGACTCTTAGAATCATAAGATTCCTAAAAATAGAATATTTAATTATAGGGAAGCCTGGAAAGGCGAGCGCTCAATGCCTCAAGACCGGATCGTGCTGGACGTGTTGAGAGGCAAAGCGGCGTTTCCGCCGCCGCTCTGGATGATGCGCCAGGCCGGCCGCTATCTGCCGGAATACCGGGAGACGAGGAGACGGGCCGGATCCTTCCTCGATCTTTGCTACGACCCGGATCTCGCCGTCGAAGTGACGCTGCAGCCGATCGAACGCTTCGGCTTCGATGCATCGATCCTGTTTTCCGATATTCTTGTCGTGCCGCATGCGCTTGGCCGCGACGTACGCTTCGAGGAAGGACGCGGCCCGCTGCTGACGCCGATCACGGCTGCGGAAATTGCGGCTCTCGACGGCGAAACGTTTCACGTGAATCTCGAGCCGGTCTACGAGACGGTGCGGCGGTTGCGCGCCAGACTGCCTGATGAAACGACGCTGATCGGCTTCTGCGGTGCGCCCTGGACGGTGGCGACCTACATGATTGCCGGCCACGGTACGCCCGACCAGGCGCCGGCCAGGCTGTTCGCCTATCGCGAGCCGGCGGCCTTTCTTAGGCTGCTGAAGGTGCTCGCCGATCATTCGGGTGCCTATCTGATCCGCCAGATCGAGGCCGGCGCCGACGTGGTGCAGATATTCGATTCGTGGTCAGGCGTACTCGACGAAGCGTCTTTCGAGTTGTTCTGCGTCGAGCCGGTGGCCTCGATCGTCCGGCAAGTGAAGGCTGCCCATCCCAATGTTCCGATCATCGGCTTTCCCAAGGGCGCGGGAGATCACTATCGAAGCTATCGCCAGAAGACGGGCGTGACCGGGCTGGGTCTCGACTGGACCGTGCCATTGTCGACCGCGAAGGAATTGCAGCGTGACGGCGCCGTGCAGGGCAATCTCGATCCGCTGAGGCTTGTAGCCGGCGGCAAGGCGCTTGACGACGGCGTGGGGGCGATCCTGAAGGCGCTGGGCGACGGGCCGCTGATCTTCAATCTCGGCCACGGCATCACGCCGGAGACGCCGCTCGCTCATGTCGAGCGGATGGTCAAGCTGGTGCGGAGCGCATCGTGACGATGATGGGCGCGGACAATGCGAACGGCACCAACACCGGTAAGGGCGCGATGCGCCGCGCGGCAATCGCGATCGCCATTTTCCTGGTGCTGGCCGGGCTGCTGTTGCTGTTCGGGCCCGATGATTTCTATCCCTGGGCAAAGGCGATCCATGTGATTGCCGTCATCTCCTGGATGGCTGGCATGCTCTATTTGCCACGCTTGCTGGTCTATCATGCCGATGCCGAAAAAGGCTCCGTCCAGTCGGAGACTTTCAAGGTGATGGAGCGCCGCCTGCTGCGCGGCATCATCAATCCGGCAATGGTGATCACCTGGGCATTCGGCCTGTGGCTCGCCTGGAAAGGCTTTGGTTTTCAAGGCGGCTGGCTGCATGCCAAGATCGCTGCGGTGGTTGGCCTGTCGGCCGTGCATGGCTATCTCGCCGGCGCCGTCCGGAAATTTGCCGAAGACCGCAATGAAAAATCGGCAAGGCACTGGCGGATCGTCAATGAGATCCCTACATTGCTGATGATCGTCATCGTCGTCCTGGTTATCGTGAAACCGTTCTGACGTCTTCGGTTGCCCGCAAAAGGCGGCTTGCTCTTTCAACCGACCGACGATAAAAGACGGGTCTTCCTTCCCGTCATGCGCCGCCCATTTATCGCTTCGGCCGCGCCCGGCATTTGTCGCATCCCGCCGATATTTTTCCCAAAGCTTACTCAGAGTCCGTCTAATGATGCAAGAAATGAAACTCACAGAGTTCAAGAACAAGAAACCGCCAGAGCTGATCGCTTATGCGGAATCGCTCGAAGTCGAGAACGCCAGCGTCATGCGCAAGCAGGAGCTGATGTTCGCGATCCTGAAGAGGCTGGCGACCCAGGATATCGAGATCATCGGTGACGGCGTCGTCGAAGTGCTGCAGGACGGTTTTGGCTTCCTGCGCTCCGCCAATGCCAACTATTTGCCAGGTCCCGACGACATCTATATTTCACCGTCGCAGATCCGGCGGTTCTCGCTGAAGACCGGCGATACGGTCGAAGGCCCGATCCGCAGCCCGAAAGAGGGCGAGCGCTATTTCGCGCTGCTCAAGGTCAACACGATCAATTTCGACGACCCGGAAAAAATCCGCCACAAGATCCATTTCGACAATCTGACGCCGCTTTATCCGACCTCGCGGCTGAAGATGGAGATGGAGGTTCCGACCTCCAAGGATATTTCGGCGCGCGTCATCGACCTGGTGGCGCCGCTCGGCAAGGGCCAGCGCGCGTTGATCGTGGCGCAGCCGCGCACCGGCAAGACGGTGCTGCTGCAGAACATCGCCCATTCGATCACCACCAACCATCCGGAATGCTATTTGATCGTGCTTCTGATCGACGAGCGGCCGGAGGAAGTCACCGACATGCAGCGCTCGGTGAAGGGCGAGGTGGTGTCCTCGACCTTCGACGAGCCGGCGGTGCGCCACGTCCAGGTCGCCGAAATGGTCATCGAAAAGGCCAAGCGCCTGGTCGAGCACGGCCGTGACGTTGTCATCCTGCTGGATTCGATCACCCGCCTCGGCCGCGCCTACAACACCGTCGTGCCGTCATCCGGCAAGGTGCTGACCGGTGGTGTCGACGCCAACGCGCTGCAGCGGCCGAAGCGCTTCTTCGGTGCTGCCCGCAATATCGAGGAAGGCGGCTCGCTGACCATCATCGCCACGGCGCTGATCGATACCGGCAGCCGCATGGACGAGGTCATCTTCGAAGAGTTCAAGGGCACCGGCAATTCGGAAATCGTGCTCGACCGCAAGGTGGCGGACAAGCGCATCTATCCGGCCATGGACATCCTCAAATCCGGCACCCGCAAGGAAGACCTGCTGGTTCCGCGCCAGGACCTGCAGAAGATCTTCGTGCTGCGCCGCATCCTGGCGCCGATGGGAACGACCGACGCCATCGAGTTCCTGATCGACAAGCTCAAGCAGACCAAGACCAACGCGGATTTCTTCGATTCGATGAATACGTAGGGTTGCGGGCCTTCCCTTCTCCCTTGTGGGAGAAGGTGGCCGAGCGAAGCTCGGTTGGATGACGGGTGCTCCAACTTAGCAACGACGGCACTCCGTCCAACACCCTCATCCGTCTCGGCGCTGCACGCCAATCCACCTTCTCCCACAAGGAGGGCTTTGCACGGGGAAGCGAAATCCTGGTTGGTGAGTTAATGGGGCTTTTTTGATGGC
>NZ_JAMYSZ010000073.1:0-7959 GCF_040322215.1 Mesorhizobium sp. M0184 | reverse complement strand
GTCTGGCTAGGGGAGCGCTATCACTTCGATATGGTGCGGGTGGGCTCGGCACTTTACGGACTTAACAATGCCCGCATCCGGCCAACCGAGGCGATATCTGAATAGTTCTCTCTCCATCTGCGGGATTCCTGGGCAATCTCACTGACGTGGGCTATGGCCACGATCCGCGCGCCGTCCTTGGCTAAGCGAAGAGCCCGAGTGCCTTGCTTCAAGATAGTCATACGAAGGGTTTTGTTTTTGTCACGATCTCTGCAGTCGCGTGCAGCACCGCAGGCTGTTCGTCAGGGTTTTGCCTCTGGACGCTGGACAATTTTGTTTCGGCGGCGTCTGTTTGCGGCGGCTTTCCTGGCAATTCAGCTTTTTGTGAATGGGCCGAGAGCCTTCGCCCAACAGGGCGAGGGATGATTGTTGCGGCCTCGATGGCAATCGCCATGCTAGCGTTCATCCCCGCGTGTCAGTTAGCCTCGATGGCGAACGTAGCAGCCCTCTATGGGACGAAACCGGTCTTCACTGCTACCCTGGGCTGGCTTTGGCTGACAGAGAAAATTCGTCCTGCGACCCTGTTGGCAATAGTTCCGATGGCCGCAGGTACCTGCGTGCTCGTTTGGGAAACGGGTATAGACTCCAACTTTGTTGGTAGCGCGCTCGCATCGCCATGACCTTCATGACCGCCTTTTTTGCTGCGTGTATCCGCCGTCACCGCGAAGAATCGCTTCTGGCTTTCCTTTGCGCGGCCAACGTTTTTTCGTCTCACTGCTCAGCTTGTGCTTCGCCGCGCCGCTATCACCGATGCGCTTTTTGGCCTGGCGCAGGTGGGATTGGCTGTTGGTTCTATCCGGCCGGCGCTCGTCGCGCTTCAGCTCTGCAAGCCTCCTTGATTGGAGGGCTAGAAACGCCGCTGACGCATTCGGCGGAAAACCCTCGAGGTCGACCCTCATCGGGGTGGGGATCATTACCGCTTCTTGTAACGGCGGACGGACTCGCGGTGCGCCTAATGCTGACATTTGGCTGTGTCAGGAGTTGCAGTGAGGCGGGAAAAAGGAGATAAGGTCAATGAATAACTTGCAAGCGCCAATCATAATTGAAGGCATTGGGGCGATCATAGAAAGATATCGCGCTGTCGTTCTGGATCTTTGGGGCGTCGTGCATGATGGGAAAGTTGCCTTTCCTCACGCAATTACTACGCTGAAGACGTTGCGAAACAAGAATGTTGATATCTGTCTCCTTTCGAACTCTCCCCGTCGTGCCTGCCAAGTCGCTAAGCACTTGGAGTCTATGGGAATAGGACCGCTGCAATATAACTATATCGTCACGTCTGGAGAGTTGGTTTACAAGGCGCTAGAAAGTGCCTCTGACGGCTGGCATAGAGCTCTCGGAACTCGTTACTTCCATATCGGACCACCTGAGCTAGCGGGCTTGCTCCGGGGTTTAGATCGGTTCGAGGTCTTTTCACCTCGGGATGCCGACTTTATTTTAGCCACCGGGGGGAGCATCCAGCCGCCAGAAGAAGTTACGCCGCTGCTGAAGGAATGTGCTTTGCGCAAACTTCCAATGGTCTGCGCGAATCCCGATCTGGTCGTTTTAGTCGGCGATGAACTTATTGTTTGTGCAGGGGCGCTCGCCGAGCAATACGAAGCGTTGGGAGGGGAGGTTTTCTATCATGGAAAGCCGTATCCATTGGCCTACCGACGCGCCTTCGACCTTCTCGGCTACGAAAGACATGAAGTCCTAGCAGTGGGTGATTCGCTGCGGACGGACGTTGCGGGTGGTCGAAACGAGGGCATGGACGTGCTCTTCATCGCCAGTGGCATTCATAGGGACGCCGCTGGTGACTTCAAAGCAGGTAAATTCCCCTATGCGCTGCTCCAACAGTGCTTTGCCAGACAGCCAGTCGTTCCCACGTTCGCTGCTTCCATCTTTATGTGGTAGGGGAGGAAGGGTGACGAGAACGACCCCCTGGCAGATTTTGTAGCTTTAGCTGGCAATCGAAATATCGTGTGGGTTCATCGTGCGTTCGATTTCGTCGATTTCACGTCGCAGAATCTGAACGAAGTCGCCTACGCTGCTCCTCCGCAGCCTTGCGCTAGTCATGTTGATGGCGAGCGCGCCTGCTACATTTCCGCTTTCCAGGATGATTGGCACCGCTATCGCGGAAATTCCTTCCACAAGGTGCCCGTCATCGACGGCATAGCCGCGCCTGCGAATATCTGACAGCGCATGCCTGATCTCGTCCGCTGTCAATCCATGGTGGCGAATTCGCCAACGCGTCGCACCAGATGTGGATGGATGACCTACTGCAGGCGGGCACCGGTAGCAGCTACAATGACGCGAGTCGATCATCTCGGCCCGGCCAGACCACACTCGAAGAACCAACACGAGGGGTCCTGGCGGGCGCCCATTCGGTCAGGAGGACGTCGACCGGGTCCCAGATGGCAGTTTCATGGGCGCCACCGCGTGCGGGACAGCGTGTGAGCCTTCGCGTCGTTGAGGCTCAATCTGCGCCAGGCCAAAATCTGGGGTGGCGTACGCGATATGCCGTTCCTCGTGAAGAGCGCGCTCAGGATCGAAGACATGGTCAGCAGCTGTTGGGTCTGCCGCAAGCTGCGCAACTCGGCGCTGGTATCGAGGCCAGCATCTCCTTCCTGAAGATCCTATGACAGGTAGTGGAAAGCGACCGGCGCTCTGGCAAGTGGGATTGCTAAGTTGCAAGCCAAACTCTGTGGAGGCCATCAAACGAGGCGAGAGACAAAGGGGACGTGATCAAATAGAGGCGAAGCACTCATTGACACAATAGATTTGCAAAAGCTTAACATAACCTTATAGAAATAGGTATTTACCAGTGCTTGGACCTTCGTTAATAACCAACGTAGAATTATCAACGGATTGCACTAATCACGCCGCTTCGGAATAACGCTTGATACAGGATGACGATATAAGCCCGTGTCGAATATAGGGAGCGTTTTGGCGAGAGTACAACAAGGAATTTATGACAAGCGATATTGCGCAAACGGAGTAATAGAACATGAAAATAATGTCGCTTAAACCGGATCATGATGGCACGATTGCAGCACTGGATACATCGTCAGCCGAGCTCATCTATTCATACGAGGCTGAGAAGGATAGCTTTCCCAGATACTCGACCATCACCCCGGCAACCGTTCTTGAAGCCGCCGGGCGCCTGGACGACATTCCGGACGTGATGGCTGTCGGTGGTTGGTTGACCGGATTCGGCGCGGACGCGGTAGGCTACTACGGCGTAGCCAAAGGGTCAGAGCTTGTCGGCCAGAAGACGATCTTCGGCAGAAAGGTGCGTTTCTATTCTTCGACGCACGAGCGCTCCCATATCTGGGGTTCCTACGGCATGTCACCGTTCCCAGCCGGAATGCCCTGTTATGCGCTGACCTGGGAAGGATTGTGCGGCGACTTCTATGAAATCGATGAGCGCCTGCAGATCGTGCATTCGGGAAAAGTTATGGCGAACCCTGGCCACAAATACGCTTTCCTCTATGCACTGGCGGATCCGAAATTCACCTTGCCCAAGGCACCCATGCGCAACGAGGACCCCGGCAAGGTAATGGCACTTAGCGCCTATGGGCAGACCGGATCGCCTGACCGGGACGAGCAGGAGCTGATCGACTTCCTGCTTCCACGCGATATGTACCCGCTCAACAAGGAGGATTTGCGGAATTCACCCTACTACAACATTGGCGTAACCCATCAGAAGTTCACCAACCTCGCCAGGCGAGTCTCGGACGCCATCTTCGATTCGTTCCACGCCTTTGCAAAAAAGAACCTGACAAAGGGCTACCCGCTGCTGATTTCTGGCGGGTGCGGGTTGAATTGCGAGTGGAACCGCCGATGGATCGAAACGAAGCTTTTTTCTGATGTTTTTATTCCGCCGTGCACAAATGATACAGGCTCAGCAATTGGGACCGCAGTCGACGCGATGCGGCATTTCACCGGCAATGCCAAAATCAAATGGAACGTCTATTCGGGCCAGCCTTTTACACTTGACGAAATTGACCGCACTGGACTCGAGGTCTACCCACTCGACTACGGCCAGGTTGCCTCCGCGTTGCTCGCCGACAAGGTGATCGGCTGGGTGCAGGGGAATTGCGAAATCGGACCAAGGGCGCTCGGCAATCGGTCGATTCTCGCGGCGCCTTTCTCCAAGGCAACCCATGAGCGCTTAAACCGCATCAAGAACCGGGAGGGCTTCCGCCCGATCGCACCGGTTTGCCTGGAAGAGGACGTTGGGCTCCACTTCGACTTGGCACGCCCGTCACCCTACATGCTTCTTTTCCAGAAGGTTCTCGATAACCGATTGGAGGCCGTCACGCATGTCGACGGCACGGCGCGGGCCCAGACAGTTTCGCGGCAGCAGAATCCGCACCTCTTTGAACTGCTTACCTCGTTCAAGGCGAAAAGCGGAGTCGGCGTTCTTTGCAACACATCGCTCAACTTCAGTGGCACCGGTTTCATCAATCGCGCAAGCGACTTGCTGCGCTATGCCCGGGCCACAGGACTCGACGGATTCGTGATCAACGATGCCTTCTATCTCCTCAAGGAGGCCCCGCTCACGGCGTCGAGTGGACAGAAAAAGGCCGCGTAGCGGAGGAGAGAAGGAGCCCTCCGTCGGTGCTTTAATAACTAAACTACACGTTTTGCGTTCGCTCGACGCGGCTGCACCAGTTGCTGGAGGGCTTCGGAAGTCCCAGGTGCGCAAGCATTCCGTTGGCCTATCAGATTGCGCGAACATCACTTCGGCCAGGGCAATAACCACCATGACGGATTCCAAGATGGTTATCACTAGTGGATCGGGCGCTGCGCCCACAGCCACTCTGAGGGCAATGTAACTCCCATGAGGAGCTTGGGTGTCCATTCCGAGGTCGCCCGGCTGCGAGAAGTCCTGGTGCACCGGCCAGGCTTCAGCCTCAACCGCCTCACGCCGCGGAACTGCGAGGGCCTTCTTTTCGACGACGTGCCTTGGATGGAGCGCGCCGGAAAGGAGCACGACATGTTCGCGCAGGCCCTACGAGATCGTGGCGTGTTGGTTCACTCCTTGGACGAACTGCTTTCTGCAAGGATGGCCTTGCCGGAAGCGCGCCATTGGCTTCTCGACCGTCGCGTCAATGCTTTCGCTGCCGGACAAGACATGGTCGATAAATTGCGAAGCTGGCTCGGCGAAATTTCCCCTGATCAACTCGCGACCTATCTGGTCAGCGGGATTTTGGCTTCGGAACTGCCGTTCGAACCGCGCAGCCTCAAGGGGCAAACGTTGGAGCCGGAGGATTTCGTCCTCCCGCCATTGCCGAACCAGGTTTTCACACGTGATAGCTCCTGTTGGATCTATGGTGGTGTCTCAGTCAACACAATGCTTTGGCCCGCAAGCCAGCCAGAAGCTGCGAATGTCGAGGCGGTCTACCGGTTCCATCCGCGGTTTCGGGAGGCCAGCCTCACCTACTTGGTGCCCGATGGAGCAGACCCCCGTCAAGTCTCGAGGGTGGTGATGTGATGCCGGTCGGCGGAGGTGTCGTGCTGATTGGAATGGGTGAGCGAACCACACCCCAGGCAGTCGAGGCACTGGCGCGACGCTTGTTCACGACGAAGGATGTGACCCGCGTCATCGCAACGCTCATGCCGCGGAATCGCAACTCAATACATCTTGACACGATCTTCACCTTCTGTGACCGCGACCTCGTGACGATCTACCCGCAGGTCGTTGAGCTACTTGAGACGTTTTCGTTACGACCCAACAATGCTGAGGGTGTACTCGATGGTCACCAAGGAGACTAGGCCCTTTTTATCGGTCGTGGCCGAGGCGCTGGAATTGAAAGCTCTTCGTACTGTCGAGACCGGCGGTGACAGCTTCGCGGCCGAGCGGGAGCAATGGGATGCCCCTAATAATGTGATCGCCGTCGAGCCGGCCGTCGTGATTGTCTACGAACGCAACGTATACACAAATACGTTGTTGAGGCGCGCCGGCGTGGAAGTGATCACCGTCGAGGCCGCAGAACTCAGCCGTGGCCGTGGCGGCGCGCACTGCATGACTTGCCCCAAGTACCGCCTCAACATGATCGCTCATCCAAATGACCCGCGCTGTCCCTGCGGCATCCTCCAACACACTAACCCGATCGGAGTCGTTGCCGTGGTAGCACGCCCTGCGTTTTCGGTTCAGGCCCCTTCTGCGGTGGTTATGGTCCGCCCGCATCATTTCACGGTCAATGCTGAGACTGCGGCCGACAATCGCTTTCAAATATCGAATGATGATGCCAGTGATCTGTCGTCGCTCGCCTATGCGGAGATCACCCGCGCCGCTGCGCTGCTCGAAGAGCAGGGTATAACGGTGCATTTGTTCGAGGGCGAGGACAGCGACGCTCCGGATTCAGTGTTTCCGAACAACTGGTTTTCAACACACGCTGGCGGTTACGTGGCGATCTATCCGATGAAGGCCTTAAG
Organism: Mesorhizobium sp. M0184; assembly: GCF_040322215.1. Lineage (NCBI taxonomy): Bacteria > Pseudomonadati > Pseudomonadota > Alphaproteobacteria > Hyphomicrobiales > Phyllobacteriaceae > Mesorhizobium > Mesorhizobium sp. M0184. The sequence continues at coordinate 1,500 of NZ_JAMYSZ010000073.1, read as the reverse complement.
CCGCCGGCGTGAGCGCCGCAGCGATGTTATTGACATGCTGAAGAGCCGATACAGGGTGCAGCAGGTGATCGACTATTCTGGCCTTGAGCCGGACGGGCTCTTTTTGGAAGGTACCGGTTCGATGGCACTCGATCGCATCGATCGGGTCGCCTATGCGATCAGATCTGAGCGCACCGATCCAATCGCACTTGAAAGATTTTGTGCCCAGTTCAGTTTTGAGCCGCTGCTGTTCTCGGCGAAGGATCCCAGCGGGTTCGACATCTATCATTCGAACGTGCTGATGTGCATAGCGACCGATTTCGCCATGATCGGGCTCGACCTGATCACGGACTCGGGGAGACGGCGCGAAATCGTTAATCGGTTCGAACGCGCCGGTCGCCGGATAATCGGGCTCACCAACGCACAGATTGAGAAGTTTGCAGGCAATGCGATTGAGCTCCTGGGCAGGAACGAGCGCATTTTGGCCCTGTCGACGACCGCACTCTTGGCATTGACGACGGAACAGATTGACGTCATCGGCGAAAGCGCGCGGCTGCTGCCGCTAGCAATTCCTACGGTAGAGCGGGCTGGCGGTTCCGTCCGATGCACGATCGCTGGTGTGCACCTCACGCCTCGCAACTAAATGCGGTCTGTTCGAGAGAGAACAACTGCTTGGCGCGAGTGTGCAAAGCAGTTGGATTGGCTGGAACTGCGCAGGGTCGGGGGTGGAGCTCAGAGACGACGGTTGATCAGACTCTCATCCGCGGGTTGGGTACCGGCCCTTCCGTGTCGTTCGTCTCGGGGGTGTCCTCGGACTAGGGGGCGGGCGTCCCGCGCATCGGCTCGGCCACATAACTAGCGACGGGAGTTCCCCACCGTGGCCCCACCCCCCAACACTGTGCAGCGAGTTGGGTCGAGACCGGCTATGACGGCGCGACCCCCGGCCGATGGCCCACAAGAATGCGGCCATCTCGCGCGCGATCGCAGCCACGACCAACGGCGGCTTCTTGCCGGCGCGCTGAGGCGACGATAGCGGCGCAGAGCCGGACCTGCCCCTTCCAGGCATATTGCAGACAGCCTTGGGCAGCCCCTCGAGCCGCACCCTCAGGGTGATAGTGATGGGGTTGTCTAATCGCCGCTGGGACGTCAAGCATGTAATTGCGTCGAGACGACGCTGCCGGGTGCATGGTTGTCTTCGCGGTCGACATCAGTCGCCGCATGATGGAGCTCCGCGGACGAGCCTTCAATGTGGACGACGCACTTTGCTGAGACAGCGGTGCAACCCCATCAGCGGAATGGCTCGGCTCACGTCCCGGCAGGGACGTCTCAGGCGCTCAGATCCTGAACGCTATTCGCAAGATTTCATGCTGTGGCGCCTGCATTTCGATCAAAGAACTCACCGGTCTTGAGCATCGAATGCATTATCACCGCCAGTTTGCGCGCCACAGCCACGGCAGCTCGTTTGAAGCCAACCCTCTCCCGGAGCTTGAGGCCCCACGTGCGCAGGCTGCTGTCGATCGA
>NZ_JAMYSZ010000072.1:0-8474 GCF_040322215.1 Mesorhizobium sp. M0184 | reverse complement strand
CCGGCGCCTAATGAGGCTTGGGAAAACGCACCGCAAAGGCAACCAGATCGCCGCTTCAGGCCGCCGAAAGCTCATCGCCGTGCATCAAGCGGGTTGGTTCACTGCGCGCCATCATCATGGCCGCCGCCTACCTATCGGAATTCATGCACAGGATCTCACACCTCCTGATATTGCCCGGGCCAAAAGATTAGTCTAATTTGCAGGCTCGATGGGGGTGAGAATGGCATTTTGGGGGCAGTCGGGTCTAGAGCGCTTTCGGGATAAATCCGGTCACGCATTATAACCGGCATGGGCGAAGAAGTTTTCGCATTCTTTGGGTTTGAAGCGATCGATCGCGAGGGGCACGGCGTCCCACAGTTCTGGAATGGATCGGGCAGCGACCTTTCGCAGGAAGGCCTTCAGCTTGGCGAAGGCCATCTCGATCGGATTGAAGTCGGGCGAGTAGGGCGGAAGATAGCGAAGACATGCACCGGCGGCCTCGATGATCTCGTGAACACCGGCCACCTTGTGAGCCGGGAAGTTGTCCATCACGACGACGTCGCCGGGCTGAAGCGTCGGCACGAGGACGCGGCGCAGCTAGACCAGAAACGCTTCGCCATCCATCGCGCCGTCCAGGAGCCAGGGAGCGACGATCCCGTCGAGGCGCAAGCCCGCCGTGGGGTCGTGGACTTCCAGTGCCCGTGAGGCACGGCCGCCCGGCAGCGTTCGCCGCGCGGCGAGCGACCGCGAAGCCGCGCCATCTTTGTATTGAGGCCACTTTCGTCGATGAAGATCAGACGGCTCGGGTCGAGATCGAGCTGTCCGTCGAACCATTCTTCTCGCGCCGCCACAACATCCGAACGCTGCTGTTCGGCCGCGTGCGCCGTCTTTTTTTATACGTGATGCCGCGCTTTGCGAAGAACTCGTGGATCGTCGTCACGCCAGCTTTGACGCCCCGCTCGACCTGCGTGATGTCCCGCTCATCTTTATCCACCAAGGCGAGAATGAACGTCGCATGCGCATCCAGCTTCGAAATCTTCGGCTTGCCCCGCCGGCCAGGCTCCAGCCTGCCGCTCGAACGCCAATCGCGATACCACGCACCAGACGTCGAAATCCCGATCGAAAACCGGCGTGCCGCTTCCTGGGTCGACAGACCTTCGTCTTATCGCCTGGACGACACGCTTTCGCAAATCCAGGCTGTAGGCTCGCGCCATGCAGTTGCTCCTTCCACAAATCGATTCGATCAGGGAATCAGAGCAAGCCACTTCAATGCAAACCCGCGACTCCGATTTTAGCAAAACCACTCTAGGTGGGGTGTTCAATGGTTCGCCGCTACTATGATCTACCGTCTCTGACTGCCCTTGCCGCGTTTGAGGCCTCTGCACGACATCGGTCATTTAAGCTCGCCGCGGCAGAGCTTAACGTGACGCCCAGTGCGGTTAGTCGGCAGATAACTGGAATTGAGGCAGAGATTGGGGACCGTCTATTTGTTCGGAGCGCCATTGGCGTTGCGCTCACAAGCGCGGGCGAAGTGCTCTACGCTGCTCTAGCGAGAGGCTTCTCCACAGCGTCCGAAGTCGTCAAGTCAATCAAGGGCGGCAGTCGCGCCAAGAATGTCACGATCGCTTGCGGCGATACCTTAACATCAGTTTGGCTAATACCGCGGCTGCCACTGCTGTGGGCTCAGCATGGTGACGATATCATCATCGACCACTTCATGCCCGACGCTACATACGACTACCGGCGTGCTGAGATCGACTTGCGCATACGTTACAGCTTCGGCACGTGGCCGGACGAGCGTAGTGAGTTTATGTTCGACGAAACCGGTTACCCGGTCTGTGGTCCTGGTTTTGCCAAGGAGCACAGCAACGCCACTGCTGAATCGCTGCCCGAGCTACCGCTCCTACATGAGGATTGGGTCGGCCCAGAGTGGATCAGTTGGAGCAGTTTTTTGCGAAGCGCCGGGATTGCTCACGGGCTGCTTCCTGGGCGCAAATTCAGCAGACATTTCGTGACGCTACAAGCCGCGCAAGCCAACCAAGGCGTTGCCTTGGGCTGGCACCGGCTAGTGTATTCCCTAATCGATCAAGGTAAGCTGGCCAGGATTACCGATCTCGAAATGCCCGCCCCCGGCGGATACTATCTGAGCTGGGCTGAAAACCGAACGCTGTCGCCGACGGCCAAGCTGGTCCGCGAATGGCTGCGGGAGATGGCGGCTGAAGAGCGGAATACTAAACGCTAGTCTGGAGCTTCGCTCGGTGCGCGAGGTGCGACGGCTGATAGATCGGCAGATCCGCCTCAATCGCTGACAGACGCCCGATTCGCGAGCAATATGGGTACCGTACCCAATTGCGGCATCTCAACTTTACACCCTGGCCACTCAGCGCGATTTCCTTGCGATTCGATGCAACTCGCTTCCACTTCGTCGTAAGCCGGATCAACCGCGCCGCCACTTAAGGATAACATCCTGGGTCGGCTGAAGTGCGAGAACGTTGGAGAGCATACAACCGGTTCGGGATGTCATTCTCTCACAAGTCATCTCGGAGATAACTTTTTTGCGTGCCCCTAATCGCTGGAAACCATGCTAACGCTAGTTCAACTCGGCGCTCGACCGGGAACATAAAAACAATGTGAAGCCGCCCAGCTGAGCTGCGCGAGCTGCACGCAGGCGGAACAAAAAAGCTGGATGCCCCCTCGATGCGGATGAGCTTCCTAAGCGGAGCTACATGGTTGTTTTCGCCCGCGCCGGAGCACATAATTTCCATCGATAGACAGCACCTGACACTATAAGAAAAGGAGAACACAAGAGATGAACTGGGATACAAGCGGTTTCTGCTGCGTACGACGTCGGTGGTTCAACTAGTGGTAGCTACTATGTTTTCGATAGCGAGAATCATCGGGCAGCGCATTGCCCTCGGAGCGTTGACCTTATTGATTGTGTCGCTAATCATTTTTGCAGGCATTCAGCTTCTGCCTGGTGATGTCGCCACTGAAATGCTCGGGCAGGCGGCCACGCCGGAGGCTGTTGCAGCGTTTCGGAAAAGCCTCGGGCTTGATATGCCGGTGCATCTTCGTTACCTCCACTGGCTGTTTGATCTATTACAAGGGCATTTTGGAACATCACTTGCCAGCGGCAGAGATATCTTTGAAATTGTTAGGCCGCGGCTGTTTAATACTCTGTTCCTCGCGACATGCACAGCCTTGATAGCGGTTCCCCTGGCGCTTCTTGGTGGAGTTTTAGCCGCGCTCTATCGGAACACGTTACTCGATCGCGTAATCAACATCGTTACGCTTTCCTCGATCTCTTTTCCAGAATTCTTTGTCGCCTATATCACCATCCTGGTGCTATCGGTGCATGCCGGCGTGTTTCCCAGCCTCGCCGACGTTGATTCAACAACGGACTTAGCTGGCCGCCTAGTTGCGATTGCACTTCCTACGCTTACACTCACTCTGGCTGTGCTGGCCCATATGATCAGGATGACGAGGACGTCGATCGTCAACCTGCTGGCTAATCCGTATATCGAGACAGCACGCCTTAAAGGCATGTCGGAGTGGCGGGTGCTGATCCGACACGCGTTACCAAACGCGTGGGCACCGGTCGTCAATGTTGTAGTTCTGAACCTTGCATATCTGATAACCGGTGTCGTCGTGGTGGAAGTCGTTTTTGTCTATCCGGGCCTCGGGCAGCTTATTGTGGATTCTGTGCAGAAGCGAGACATTCCGGTTGTTCAGGCCTGCAGTTTGATATTCGCCGCCGCTTATGTCCTGCTTAATCTCACAGCCGACATCCTATCGATCGTAATGAACCCACGCCTCATGCATCCGAAGTGATGTGACGCTCCAACGTTGAACACGGAACGAGTAGAAACAATATGACGACACTTGATGCAGGAGTTCGCAAGTTTGCCTCGGCGCCGTTGAGCGCAAAGTTTGGACTTGTGGTGATCCTTACCTATATCACTATGGCGTTGCTGGCGCCGCACATAACGCCCTTCGGCGAGGCTGAGATCGTCGGGTCTCAGTTTGAGTCTTGGAGTTCCACTTATTGGCTGGGCACCGACAATCTCGGCCGTGACATGTTTACGCGGCTTGTATTTGGCGCTCGCAATACGATTGGCATCGCTTTGCTGACGACGGTCTTAGCGTTTTCTATCGGCATGTCCGGCGGTTTGGTGGCCGCCACATTTAGCGGTTGGTTGGACCAGGTACTATCGCGCCTCGTTGATGTACTTATGGCAATACCGCAGCTTATTTTTGCCCTCTTACTGGTCGCAATATTCGGTACTTCGATCCCCACCTTGATCATTGTTCTAGCCCTTCTAGATTCAACCCGAGTGTTCCGGATCACAAGAGCTTTGGCGATCGATGCCGCGGTTTCCGACTATGTCGAGGCGGCGAGACTCCGCGGTGAAGGATCCCTTTGGATCATGCGGAGCGAAATCCTGCCGAACATCTTGCCGATCCTGGTAGCTGAATTCGGGCTCCGTTTTTGCTTCGTGTTTCTTCTGATTAGCGGCCTTTCTTTCCTCGGGCTTGGGATTCAGCCACCAACAGCAGACTGGGGTTCTATGGTTCGCGATAGTGCGACACTTATTGCCTATGGCGACATCACTCCGCTTTTGCCAGCAGGCGCGATCGCTCTGCTTTCAGTTGCTGTGAATCTCGTGGTGGATTGGTTTCTGCACTCGGTGAGCGGCTTGAAGGAAGACTGAATGCCAGATGAAGTAGAACGGGGACTAACTCACTATTCTAAGGTATCTACCTTGAAGATCCGAAAGAACTTACAATTGCACCATTGCAAGGAGAGCGCCGCGATTATGGAGACGCCTACGCCGCAGTATTGCAAATCTAGCGCAGACACCGATTGCAAGGGCGGCGCCGGGTTGCTTGACATTCGCAATCTTCGCATAGAAGCGACAGTCGCTTCGGTTGCAGAGGCACCGACGGTTATCAGGCTTGTCGATGATGTCTCCCTGACTTTAAAGCGAGGCAAAGTACTTGGGTTGATCGGCGAATCCGGTGCCGGCAAATCAACGATAGGGTTGGCTTGCTTGGGATATGCCCGCGGCGGCGTTAAGATCACTGGCGGCGAGGTGATTGTCAACGGACGCGACATACTGAAACGCGACTCGGGTGTTATGCGCGAACTGCGCGGGCGTGAGGTTTGCTACGTCGCACAGTCCGCCGCCGCCGCTTTCAACCCCGCTCTGCGACTGATCGATCAGGTGGTCGAGGCCGCGCTGTTACACAGCTCGGCGGCGCGAGCCGAAGTCGAAAAAACGGCCATCTCCCTGTTTAGAAGTCTCAGCCTCCCTGACCCGGAAAATATCGGTAGACGCTTTCCTCATCAGGTTTCTGGCGGGCAATTGCAGCGGATCATGACTGCCATGGCCCTTTGCTCGGAACCTGATTTGATTGTCTTCGATGAGCCAACCACCGCACTCGACGTCACAACACAGATCGATGTGCTTGCGTCTATCCGCGATGCTATTCGAGAAACGGGCGTGGCAGCGATTTACATTAGCCACGACCTTAGCTTGGTGGCGCAGGTTGCTGACGATATCATGGTCCTACGGCATGGCCAAGTTGTCGAATCCGGCGTTACCGATCAAATGATCAAGAGGCCCTGCGAGGAATATACGAAAGCCCTGGTGTCCGTAAACCGGATTGAACACGTAGAGCAACTGCCCGGCGCGCTCCCATTTCTTTCGCTAAGGAACGTTTCCGCCGCCTATGGAGGCGGCGCTCTGAGAGTACTAAAGGACGTTTCGCTCAACATCAGTCTTGGACAGACGCTTGCAGTCGTAGGTGAATCTGGCTCGGGGAAGTCGACACTCGCGCGCGCAATCACCGGTCTGCTGCCGCCACTCGACGGATCGATCACCTTAGGTGGCAAGCAATTGGCTAAGCGCTTGGCGGACCGCACGAAGGAGGAACTAAGACAACTGCAGATGATCTACCAGATGGCGGACATGGCCATGAACCCCCGTCATTCAGTTCGGGAAATCATCGGTCGCCCATTAGAGTTTTACTTTGGACTGAAGGGAACCGAACGGGATCGGCAAATAACAGAATTGCTAGACAAGATCGAAATGAGCAAAGGTTTTGCGGACAGATACCCTGCAGAGTTGTCAGGGGGCCAAAAACAGCGCGTGTGCATCGCGCGAGCCCTTGCCGCGAGGCCGAAGCTGATAATCTGCGATGAAGTTACCTCCGCACTTGATCCGCTGGTTGCCAATGGGATCTTGAAATTGCTGCTGGCGCTGCAAAAGAAAGAAGATGTGGGCTATCTCTTCATAACTCATGATATCGCCACGGTTGAGTCCGTCGCGGATTCAATCGCTGTAATGCATCGCGGCAAAGTAGTGCGGTACGGTCCGAAGAACTATGTTCTTACTCCGCCCTTCGATTCTTATACTGGTCTTCTTATGTCCTCGGTCCCTAAAATGGAAATAGGATGGTTAGAGATGGCGATAACTTCGCGACGTATTGAAACAGATGGAATTGCAGTGTGAGAGCTGGAGGCTGACGCCAGCGAACCCGAACTCCCCGCGGAGCGGCATCCACGGCGGTCGCTCGGAACGCTCCCGTTTCTGGGAGATGGCGGCACGTTCTCGGTGGTTAGAGCCTCCGAGCGACTCGTCCATCGTGCAATCCGTTTCCGAGCATCTGCCGTCATCATAAAAGATCAAGAGAGGAGAACTGCAATGAACAAAATAAGTGAACGCACAACTTTGATATGACCTGGAGTCGAAGAGCATTCTCAAATCCGCTGCTGCGGTAGGTGCGCTGGCGCTCACTTCATCAAGCGGCCCCCTACCGGCTATCGCGCAGGAGGCAGCTCCGAAGAGAGGGGGCACTTTAAAAGCATCCTGCACGCATCTCACAACTACTGGAGATCGCCGAGCGCTGCCGTCCGGTGCTTGACAATGTCAGGGCGCCCACGGAAATGGCATTAACCCTAAACGTCACCAAGTCGGGCCAACACTGATTGAAATATGGCAAAGTTAGTAGAGAAAGGAGAAATAAGTGATGTCTGGTCGTCTTAACGGAAAGACCGTGCTCGTGACTGGCGGTGCTTCGGGGATCGGAGCTGCATCCGTCAGGAAAATTGAGTGCGAGGGAGGAACCGTCATTGTCGGTGACAAGGTTATCGGCGACAATTGCAGTTCTGCGGTGCATTTAGACGTGACAGATCCGGAATCCATTTCGGAAGCCATTGATCGGATAGTAAGCCAACACGGCCGATTGGATTGTCTGGTCCATTGCGCGGGAATTTCTGAGGTTGCTCCGTTTCTTGATACGAGTCTCGGCACTTTTGATACAGTGTTGAACGTGAATCTTCGTGGCACCTTCATGATATGCCAAGCGGCCGCCAAGACTATGGTTCAATTCGGCGGCGGGGCGATCGTTAACGTCGGGAGCGTCTCCGGGATGATCGGAAACCAGAAACGCGCGGCCTATGGAACCTCGAAGGCCGCCGTAAGCCATCTTTCGAAGATAATGGCAGCGGAGCTTGCCCCACAAGGTATTCGGGTCAATGTCATCTGCCCCGGGCCGATCTCTACGCCGATGGCCGTCACCTACTCAGAAAGCGCAGTTGCTGAGTGGCATGATCGCGTCCCGATGGGGCGTTTCGGTTCGCCCGAAGAGGTGGGTTCGGTGATTGCCTTCCTCTGCTCCGAAGAGGCAAGTTATATCACGGGGCAGGAAATCGCTGTGGACGGCGGCTTCATAATAGCCGGTGTGGAGGACGCCGCCGTCAGGTAAGCGCGAATTTCCCGGCGACCTTTTGCTGTTGAGTGCTCTGATGCATGAGGTGTCCACCAAATAGGTGGACACCTTGTCATGGAAGACGATGCTCAGAAACTGCGGGTAAGGCTTGTTGGTCGGAACGGGCGACGCCGTTACGACCCCGCATCGAAGAACTGTCTTGTCGCGGCCTGTCGTGAGCCTGGCGTGTCGGTATCGAGGCTTGGAGGCTTGCGCTCGAACATGGGGCAATACGAGGCCTTATCACGTTGTTTGAAATGTGGCGGCGTGAGGCCGACACCGCGCTTTTCAGGCAGGCCGTGCACTCACGGCTTCCCACGCGGCCATGGCTTGGCGTCGATGGTTCGAATTTATGCTGCGGAGCGGTTGGTCTGGGATGGGACGTAGAGATTTCGGACGGCGGAGAAGATCGACACGAAATGCTGCAATGAGCCGACCGGAAACCCTGTGTAAGCGCCAAGCTGGGACCCCATCTGGCGCGGCTTGAGGTGATGAGCGAAACATATTGACACTGAAGCAAGGAGCCGAGGAGCTTGCAGTGTCAATTTCTATGTCTGCGCCTATGCCTGATGAAAAAAGTTTCCATGTTCTTGAAGCGGTTGCCAACCGACTGGAGGCAAGCCCGCAGCGTCCGCGGCGGCGCTGGTCGGCGGAAGCGAAGTCGCGGCTGATCGAGGCGACACTGAAGCCGGGCGCGAATGTATCGGCCATTGCCAGACAAG
>NZ_JAMYSZ010000071.1:0-9128 GCF_040322215.1 Mesorhizobium sp. M0184 | reverse complement strand
CGGCGCCCGACAGCGTGAACTCGTCGGTGTGGCAGATGCCGGTTGCCTTGATCTCGACCAGCACCTCGCCATCACGGGGACCTTCGAGGTCGACCTCCATGATCTCCAGCGGCTTTCCGGCGGCAACGGCGACAGCGGCGCGCGTTTTCATCAGGCAATCCTCCCAAGGCAGTCTGCAATCCAGGTTAGATTTAACTTACCATTCAGCTCTGCGCTATGCACGAAGCGACGTTCTGACCCCGGATTTTCGTCAGCGCCCGCCGATTTGCATGCGGGATAGGCTCCGACTTTGCCTTGACCGGCCCCCTGAAGCCCATAAAACGGGAAGCCCGTACAAGAAGGGCAGCCGAGGGACGAGGCCTGCATGTTCACAAAGATCCTGGTCGCCAACCGTGGCGAGATCGCCTGCCGCGTGATCAAGACCGCGCGCAAGATGGGCATCGCCACCGTCGCGGTCCATTCCGACGCCGACCGCGACGCCGTGCATGTCGAAATGGCCGACGAGGCGGTGCATATCGGGCCTTCGCCGGCTGCGCAAAGTTATCTGGTCGCGGAAAAGATCATCGCCGCCTGCAAGGCCACAGGAGCAGAGGCCGTGCATCCCGGCTACGGTTTCCTGTCCGAGCGGGCATCCTTCTGCGAAGCGCTGGAGCAGGAAGGCATCGTCTTCATCGGCCCGAAGCCCAAGGCCATCAAGGCGATGGGCGACAAGATCGAATCGAAGAAGTTCGCCAACGCGGCCAAGGTGTCGACGGTGCCCGGCTGGCTCGGCGTCGTCGAAAGCGCCGCCCATGCCGAAAGAATAGCCGGCGAAATCGGCTATCCCGTGATGATCAAGGCTTCGGCCGGCGGCGGCGGCAAGGGCATGCGCATCGCCTGGAGCAAGGCAGAGGTGCGCGACGGCTTCGACCGGGCGCGGTCGGAGGCCAAAAGCTCGTTCGGCGATGACCGCGTCTTCATCGAAAAATTCATCGTCGATCCGCGCCATATCGAAATCCAGGTGCTCGCCGACGCGCATGGCAACACGCTCTATCTCGGCGAGCGCGAATGCTCGATCCAGCGCCGCAACCAGAAGGTCGTGGAGGAGGCGCCGTCGCCGTTCCTCGACGCCAAGACCCGCAAAGCCATGGGCGAGCAGTCGGTGGCGCTGGCCAAGGCCGTCGACTACCAGAGCGCCGGCACGGTCGAGTTCATCGTCGACAGCGACAAGAACTTCTATTTCCTGGAAATGAACACGCGGCTGCAGGTCGAGCATCCGGTGACGGAACTCGTCACCGTCATCGACCTGGTCGAGCAGATGATCCGCGTGGCGGCCGGCGAAAAGCTCGCCATCAAGCAGAGCGACGTCAAGCTGAACGGCTGGGCGGTGGAAAGCCGCCTCTATGCCGAAGATCCGTATCGCAACTTTCTGCCGTCGATCGGCAGGCTGACGAAATACCGGCCGCCGGAAGAGGGAAAATTCGGCGAAATCGTCATCCGCAACGATACCGGCGTTACCGAAGGCTCGGAAATCTCGATGTTCTATGACCCGATGGTCGCCAAGCTGTGCACCTGGGCGCCGACACGGCTGGCGGCGATAGACGCGATGTCGGAAGCGCTGGACAGTTTCGTCGTCGACGGCATCGAGCACAACATACCGTTCCTGGCGGCGCTGATGCAGCATCCGCGCTGGCGGGAAGGGCGGCTATCGACGGCGTTCATCGCCGAGGAATATCCCGACGGCTTCGCGCCCATTGTGCCGAACAGCGAAGAAAACGCGGTGCTGGCCGCGATCGCAACCGCGGTCGAACTGCTGCGCCGCGACCGGCTCGACCGGCTGGGCGGGCGGCTGGCGCCGCATTCGGGCGCCTTGAAACGCGATTGGGTGGTGAAGATCGGCCGGGATTATCTTTCGGTTGCCATCGTCGAAGGCATGATTTCCATTCCGATCGAGCTTGACCTGTCGATCGACGGCGGCGAGCCACTGACGGTGACCTCCGACTGGCGGCCGGGCGATCTCATCTGGCGCGGCGCGGTCGGCGGCCGCAAGGTCGCGGCGCAAGTCAGGCCGGTGCTGAACGGGTTCCGCATCGCCTGGAAAGGCATCTCGGTGACGGCCCGCGCCATGCTGCCGCGCACCGCCGAGCTCGAAAGGCTGATGCCGGAAAAAGGCGCGCCGGATACCTCGAAGATGCTGCTTTGCCCGATGCCCGGCCTCGTCGTATCGATCGCCGTTGCCGAGGGGCAGGAGGTCAAGGCCGGCGAGACGCTGGCCGTGGTCGAGGCGATGAAGATGGAAAACGTGCTGCGCGCCGAGCGCGATCTCATCGTCTCGAAGCTCAACGCCAAGCCCGGCGACAGCCTTGCCGTCGATGCGGTGATCATGGAATTCGCGTGAGGCCGAAACCCCCGCCCTCGACGCCCGTCAGAAGTTGGCGGGACAGCGCCCTCTGTCCTGCCGGACATCTCCCCCTCCAGGGGGGAGATTGGCAGCCTCGGCGCCTCGCTCGCTCCTGCAACGTTGGAAATTGGCGAAAGCCGAGATGATGGCCAATCTCCCCCCTCGTGGGGGAGATGTCCGGCAGGACAGAGGGGGGCGCGAAGGAACGCGACCTTGCAATTGGTTGGGCACGCTCGCTTGAGGAGGAACAAGGCGAGGCCGTGAGGAATTCGCACTTTTTCCCCGTCGCGCCGTATTTTGTTCTTGCTTTGTGCCGGCAGCTATGCTACTAATTTGGGTATGGTGCTAATTGGCTCCAACCCGCCCGCCAAGGCGGGTTTTTGTTTTCGGGCTTCGACTGACGTGGTGGTTGCTGCGGACTTAGCTCGGCTCCTCGTGCCACGGCTCAACCTCGCAAAAGGCGTCAATCCAGGCATGAAAACTTGGCGCAACCTCATCGACGGTTCCAAAGTCGTGATCGAAGAACCAAATTGCCCGCATGTCGGCGCTGTCGCCGCCAAGCTGGTTTGCATTGAAGCAGAACTTGTTTCCTAACGAATCGCTCGCGATAGCTACAAGCCGGTCAGGCATCCCGATTTCACGCCAGCCAAGCGTTTCCTCGACTATCTCCTTCGGAGAATAGAAGTTAGCAAGGTCATGCAGATCCAGTTTACGCTCGACGATCGCGTTTAAAAGCGCGATCGTGGGCCGAGGCAACCCGACGTCAAGTACTGCCTTTCGATAGTCTTCGGGAAAGTGGACGCCTAGCTGCTGCTCAGCAGCACCCAAATCCTCCTCGGAGACTGAGTAAGGGGGATATGCAGGGGTGGTCCACTTCTCAACGAATCGCGAAAGTGACATGCGCGCTACCTTACAACACGGAATAGGGCTAAGCAGCTTGGGAACGCATGGCAACGCCAGCTTTCCCCAAGCCATCTCGGTGGACTCCGGTTTATCGGTTCTCGGCCTGATCACTACCGCTGGACTCGTGTTACCCGGTGCCGGACAATACATCTTCATCGACTGAGTCCTTGTGAGGCGGCGCGAAAAAACCATGGCGGATGAAAGACTTCCACGCGATCCCTTGCTGCGCGAGGCCTATGCAAAGGCGTCGCGGGCGGAGGCGGCGGCGCGTCGGTTCATTCATCTGCGCGTGCATTCGGCCTATTCGCTGCTCGAAGGTGCCTTGCAGCTCGGCAAGATCGTCGGCCATGCGGTGCAGGACGAATGCCCGGCAATCGCCGTCACCGACACCAACAATCTGTTCGGCGCGCTGGAATTCGCCCAGAAGGCGGTAAAGGACGGCATCCAGCCGATCATCGGCTGCCAGATCGACCTCGCCTTTTCCGGCGAGGCGAGCGACAGCCAGCGCGACCGCAGGCGGCAAGGACCGGAGATGCGGCCGGTCGTCCTGATCGCCGCAACCGAGGCCGGCTACGGCAATCTGGTCAGGCTGGTCAGCCGCGTCTACCTCGAGACACCGCCCGGCGAAGCGGTGCATCTGACGAGCGAGATGCTGCAGGGCCATTCCGACGGTCTGATCTGCCTTACGGGCGGGCCGCGCGGTCCGATCGGCACTGCCTTGAAACAGGATCGCCGCGAACTCGCCGAGACCCGGCTGCTGGCGCTCAAGAGCCTGTTCGGCGACCGGCTCTATGTCGAGCTTGAGCGCGTGTCCGGCTACGACCGCGCCGTCGAGCAGTCGTCGGTCGATCTCGCCTACCGCCACGATCTGCCGCTGGTTGCCACCAACGAGGCGTTTTTCTTCTCTCGTGAAGACTATGAGGCGCATGACGCCCTGATCGCCATCGCCGAAGGTTCCGTGGTTGCGGCCGACAATCGCCGCCGCCTTTCGCCCGACCACTTCCTGAGAAGCCAGGCCGATATGGCGAGGCTGTTCGCCGACCTGCCGGAAGCAATCGACAACACCGTCGAGATCGCGCTGCGCTGCTCGTATTACCCGAAGACCCGCAATCCGATTCTGCCGCGCTTTGCCGGCCGCGATGTCGCCGACGCCGATGCTGCGGTCAAGGCGGAGGCGCAGGAGCTTGCCAGGCAGGCGCATGAAGGGCTGGAGGCGCGGCTGGCGGCGCACTGGCCGACGCCCGGCTATACCGTCGAGCAATATCGCGAAAGGCTGGATTTCGAGCTCGGCGTCATCGAGAAGATGAAATATCCGGGCTATTTCCTGATCGTTGCCGACTTCATCAAATGGGCCAAGGCACAAGGGATTCCGGTCGGCCCGGGCCGCGGTTCGGGCGCCGGCTCGCTGGTCGCCTATGCCACGACCATCACCGACATCGACCCACTGCGTTTTTCGCTGCTGTTCGAGCGCTTCCTCAATCCCGACCGCGTGTCGATGCCCGACTTCGACATCGACTTCTGCCAGGACCGGCGCGAGGAAGTCATCCGCTACGTCCAACAGAAATACGGCCGCGACCAGGTTGGCCAGATCATCACCTTCGGCACGCTGCAGGCGCGCGCGGTGCTGCGCGACGTCGGCCGCGTGCTGCAGATGCCTTACGGGCAGGTCGACAAGCTGAGCAAGATGGTGCCGTCGAACCCGGCCAATCCGGTCAAGCTCGCCGACGCCATCGCCAACGAGCCGCGCTTTGCCGAAGAGGCGGAGCGTGAGCCGATCGTGCAGACGCTGCTCGATACGGCGCAGAAACTGGAAGGTCTTTATCGGCACGCCTCGACGCACGCCGCCGGCATCGTCATCGGCGACCGGCCGCTGTCGGAGCTGGTGCCGATGTACCGCGATCCGCGCTCGGACATGCCGGTCACGCAGTTCAACATGAAATATGTCGAGCAGGCCGGGCTGGTGAAATTCGACTTCCTTGGCCTGAAGACGCTGACGGTGCTGGACAGGGCCGTCAAGCTGATCCGCCGCCGCGGCATCGAGATCGATCTTGCCCACATTCCGCTCGACGACCCCGAAACCTACGCCATGCTGTCGCGCGGCGAGGTGGTCGGCGTGTTCCAGGTGGAAAGTGCCGGCATGCGCAAGGCGCTGATCGGCATGCGGCCCGACTGTATCGAGGACATCATCGCGCTGGTCGCGCTCTACCGGCCGGGGCCGATGGAGAACATACCGACCTACAACGCCAGAAAGCACGGCGAGGAGGAGATGGCGTCGATCCACCCGAAGATCGACCATCTCGTCAAGGAGACGCAAGGCGTCATCGTCTACCAGGAACAGGTGATGCAGATCGCGCAGGAGCTCTCCGGCTATTCGCTGGGCGAAGCCGATCTGCTGCGCCGCGCCATGGGCAAGAAGATCCGCGCCGAGATGGACAAGCAGCGCGAGCGCTTTGTTTCGGGCGCGGTCGAGCGCGGCGTCGGCAAGCCGCAAGCCGACTTCATCTTCGACCTGCTGGCAAAGTTTGCCGACTACGGCTTCAACAAATCGCATGCCGCCGCCTATGCCGTCGTCTCCTACCAGACCGCCTATCTGAAGGCGCATTACCCTGTCGAATTCCTGGCGGCATCGATGACGCTCGACATGGGCAATACGGACAAGCTCGCCGATTTCCGCCAGGATGCGCTGCGCCTCGGCATCGAGGTGGTGGCGCCGTCGGTCATGACGTCGTTCCGGGATTTCGAGGTCGGCGAGAACCGCATCTTCTATTCGCTGGCCGCGCTCAAGGGCGTCGGCGACGCGGCGGTCGAGCACATCGTCGCCACGCGCGGCGAAAAACCCTTCAAGAGCCTCGCCGATTTCTGTGAAAGGGTCGATCCGAAGATCGTCGGCAAGCGCGTCTTCGAAAGCCTGATTATGGCCGGCGCGCTCGACTGCTTCGGTCGTGACCGCGCGGCGATGATGGCCGGCGTCGAGCGGATGATGGGGCTGGCGTCGCTGGCGCAGCAGAATGCCGCCACCGGCCAGCATGACATCTTTGGCGCCTCGCTCGGCGCACAGTCGCAGGCGCTCAACTTGCCGGCGACCGATCCCTGGCTCGCCGCCGACCGCCTGCACCGTGAATTCCAGGTGGTCGGGTTCTATCTCTCGGCGCATCCGCTCGACGAATACAAGGCGGCGCTGCAGAAAATGCGGGTGCAGACCTGGGGCGAGTTTTCGGCCGCCGTCAAACGCGGTGCTGCCGCCGGCCGGCTCGCCGGCACGGTGACCACCAAGCAGGAGCGCAAGACGCGCACCGGCAACAAGATGGGCGTCGTGCAGTTCTCCGACACGTCCGGCCAGTATGAAGCGGTGCTGTTTTCCGAGGGGCTGGCGCAATACCGCGACTTGCTCGAACCCGGCCGCTCGGTGGTGATCACCGTTTCGGCCGAGGACAGGCCTGAAGGCGTCAATCTGCGCATCCAGACCGTGCAGTCATTGGAGGAAGAGGCAAGCCGTATCCAGAAAGCGTTGCGCATCTTCGTCAGAAATGACGCACCGGCATCGACAATCCAATCGCAGCTTGGCCAGCGTGGCGACAGTCAGGTGAGCATCATCGTCATCAAGGAAGGCGGCGAGGGCGAGGTCGAGATCGAGTTGCCCAACCGCTACCGCGTATCGCCTCAGATCGCGTCGGCGATGCGGGCGGTGCCGGGCGTGGTCGAGGTGGAACTGGTCTAAGAGTTAGCGCACGCTTATGAAGCGGCGATCTCCGCCGGTTGCGGTGCTCTCCGCTGCAGGTTGAGCAGATTTCCCATGAGGATCAGCAGGGCGCCACCGGCGGTGAAGGCGTCGATCTGCTCGTGATAGAGCAGCCATCCGATCACCGCCGACAGCGGCACGCGCAAAAAGTCCATTGGCGAGATGACCGTCGCATCGGCATAGACAAGTGCGCGGGCCATGCAGAAATGCGACGACATGCCGGTGAAGGCTATG
This sequence comes from Mesorhizobium sp. M0184, assembly GCF_040322215.1. NCBI lineage: Bacteria > Pseudomonadati > Pseudomonadota > Alphaproteobacteria > Hyphomicrobiales > Phyllobacteriaceae > Mesorhizobium > Mesorhizobium sp. M0184. The sequence goes on along the minus strand of NZ_JAMYSZ010000071.1, from coordinate 1,872 downwards.
AGCAGGATCCACGGCCAGAGCTCAAGCGGCGGGTTTTGCCATTCGTAAAGCGCCGGGACCAGGCCAAGCAGCGACTGGATGATCAGCATCCAGAAGATGATGCGCACGACGCTGTCCGTCCGCGTCAGCGACTTGACGAGAACCACCGAGACGCCGAAGCAGACCGCGGCTCCCAGCACGATAACATGCCCCGGATTGACCGCGCCGACGCCCGGACGCACGATGATCACCACGCCGATCAGCCCGAGCACGATCGCCGCCAGCCGTGGCCGGGAGAGCCTTTCGCCGAGGAAAGCGACCGCCAGCAGCGCGGTCCAGATCGGCGTCGTGAATTCGATCGAGATCAGCACCGCAAGCGGGATCAGCGTCAGGGCGTAGAGCCAGGCAGCCTGGCCGGTATAGTGGACGACGTTGCGGGCGAGATGGGCCAGCGGGCGCCCGGTGCGCATCGCCGGAAAACCGCCTGACATCATGACCAGCGGCAACAGGATGAAAAAGCCGATCACCGAGCGCAGCTCGAGCACCTGGAAGACGTTGAGTTCTGCCGTCGTGGCGCGGCCGGCCACCGACATCGCCAGGAACGAGGCGATCGACAGCGCCATCCAGAACGCGGCCTTGGGGATCGAGGGTGCGGGTGCCATGGGCGCTATGTCGCAAGCCGGCGCTTTCATCGCAACCGCTAGCCGACGCATTCGACTGGGCCAGCCGTGAAGCGTTGCAACAGTGATGTTGAAGCCGGAACCCGCCGCTGAGGGAAGCGTTGGTCCCTCAGTGTTTGTGCTGTGTTTTGGATACCAACGAGGAGCGGTCCGATGAAATCACTTGCACGATTTGTACTTGCCGGCTGCCTGACGGCCGGGGCCGGCGCAGCGCATGCCGACGATCCGGATTTTCTTCGCACGTTCCAGGGGAATTTCGCCGGCAAAGGCATCGTCAAGGTGACCACCGATGCGCCGACGGTGAATGTCTCCTGTCATTTCAATTCCGACGCAACGTCGAGCTCGTTGTGGCTGGACGGCAGCTGCCGCGGTCTTATCGTGGTGACGCGCGCCATCAGCGCGGACCTCAGGTCCAGCGGGACGAAATACACCGGCACCTATGTTGGATCGCGCACCGGGCCGGCGCAATTGAGCGGCAGCCGCTCCGGCAATGCAATCAATCTCGGCATCCGCTGGGCCAAGGAGGTCAATGGCGATCGCAAGGCGCAAATGACGGTTGAGAAAACCGGCGAGGACGGCATGCGGCTGACCGTCGTCGATACCGATCCGAAAACCGGGAAGAGTGTGGTGACCACCCGGATCGATCTGCAGCGCACGTGATCTTCTTGTTTGATCATGATCTTTTTGAAAACCGGTTTCCACTTTTCGCGTACGCGGACCTTCGGTTCGGGATCATGGTCTGGTTGTGAAAATCTGACGCTTAGTACCGACGCGAAAGACGGCTCGGGGTGGGCAGCAGTCAGTCCCGGCACAGCGATCTTGACAGGTTGGAAGCCGATCGGCAGCCAAGATTTCATCGTTCGTTTCGTTGGACCATCATAAACATTCGGGATCGGCCGAAACTTCCCCAACTTCGTCATCCTTGGGCGAAGCGCCGTCGCGCAGACCCTGGGATCCATGCCGTTACCACGCGGCAGTGCGCCTGCGGACCAGAACCGAACTACCACCCCGTTCCGCGAAAAAGCTCGAACCACTCTGGATTGGTCTTCTCGATCAGCTCGATCTTCCACTGCCGCGGCCAGCGCTTCAGCGACTTCTCGCGCTGAATGGCGTCACGAATGTCGAAACGTTCCTCGTACCAGACCAGGCGCTGCACGCCGTAGCGGCCGGTGAAGCGCGAACCTTGGCCGGATTTGTGCTCCGGCATGCGGCG
>NZ_JAMYSZ010000070.1:0-9616 GCF_040322215.1 Mesorhizobium sp. M0184 | reverse complement strand
ACCCATCACCTTCCGACACGGATTGCAGCACTTCCTGTCCATCGCCCATGGATGGGCGCTTCGAAATGTGTGAATCGCCTAGCACTTTCGTGGGGGCGAGGAACCCGAGCTGGGAGGATGCCGCGATCCTCCGGCAGGACAGAGGGGGGCGCGAAGGAACTCGACCGAGCGATCTTCCCGCAGGAAGTTCCTGCTCTTGCGCCAGATCGGCCCGGGCCATTCGCCAAATTGCGCGCCGGCGCGGAAGATCGACAAGAAATTTCGCCGACATATCTGCATCCTGTCTGCCGCGGGCAGCAGCCAGCGGCAGCGAAGCCTCGCCCGACGAATTGGCACTGGTCTGGCGGTGTGCAAATATCCTGGCCGGGCAACAGTGGAGGACCGAGATCATGGCCGATGCCGGAATGCTGCGCTTCCATGTTCCGGAACCGGAAGTGCGGCCGGGCGGGACGCCGGATTTCTCCAATGTGAGCATTCCAAAAGCTGGCTCGGTGCCGCGCCCGAAGATCGACGTCGACCCGCGCGACATCCGCGATCTGGCCTTCTCGATCATCCGCGTGCTCAACCGCGCCGGCGAGGCGGTCGGGCCGTGGGCAGGACTGCTTTCGGACGACGAGTTGCTGGAGGGGCTGCGCCATATGATGACGCTGCGCAGCTTCGATGCGCGCATGCAGATGGCGCAGCGCCAGGGCAAGACCTCTTTCTACATGCAGCATCTCGGCGAAGAGGCAGTGAGCTGCGCCTTCCGCAAGGCGCTGTCGCGGGGCGACATGAATTTTCCGACCTATCGGCAGGCCGGCCTGCTCATCGCCGACGGCTACCCGATGGTCACGATGATGAACCAGATCTATTCGAACGAGGCCGATCCGCTGAAAGGGCGGCAATTGCCGATCATGTATTCGTCGAAGGAGCACGGCTTCTTCTCGATCTCCGGCAATCTGGCGACGCAGTACATCCAGGCGGTCGGCTGGGCGATGGCCTCGGCAATCAGCAACGATTCAAAGATCGCCGCCGCCTGGATCGGCGACGGCTCGACCGCCGAGTCCGACTTCCATTCGGCGCTGGTGTTCGCCTCGACCTACAAGGCGCCGGTCGTGCTCAACGTCGTCAATAACCAGTGGGCGATCTCGACCTTCCAGGGCATCGCCCGCGGCGGCTCCGGTACTTTTGCCGCCCGTGGGCTCGGCTTCGGTATTCCGTCGCTGCGCGTCGACGGCAACGACTATCTCGCCGTCCATGCGGTGGCCAAATGGGCGGCGGAACGGGCGCGCAGCAATCTCGGGCCGACGCTGGTCGAATACGTCACTTACCGCGTCGGCGCCCATTCCAGCTCCGACGACCCGTCGGCCTACCGGCCGAAGGCCGAGTCCGACGCCTGGCCGCTCGGCGACCCGATCGTCAGGCTGAAGAACCATCTCATCCAGCGCGGCGTCTGGTCGGACGAACGCCACGCCCAGGCCGAGGCGGAAATCCTCGACACGGTGATTTCGGCGCAGCGGGAGGCCGAGCGCCATGGCACGCTGCATGCCGGCGGCAAGCCCTCGGCGCGCGACATGTTCGAGGGCGTCTATGCCGAGATGCCGCCGCATCTCAGGCGCCAGCGCCAACAGGCAGGGGTCTGATCATGCCGCGGCGGACCATGATCGAGGCGATCCGCGACGCCATGGACGTGTCGATGGCGCGCGACAGCCAAGTCATCGTGTTCGGCGAGGATGTCGGCTTCTTCGGCGGCGTCTTCCGCTGCACCCAGGGCCTGCAGGCGAAATACGGCAAGAGCCGCTGCTTCGATGCGCCGATCAGCGAATCCGGCATTGTCGGCGCGGCCATCGGCATGGCCGCCTACGGGCTGAAGCCTTGCGTCGAAGTGCAGTTTGCCGACTATGTTTATCCGGCCTATGACCAGATCGTCTCGGAAGCGGCGCGGCTGCGCTACCGGTCGAACGGTGATTTCACCTGCCCGATCGTCGTGAGAATGCCGACCGGCGGCGGCATTTTCGGCGGCCAGACCCACAGCCAGAGCCCGGAGGCGCTGTTCACCCACGTCTCCGGCCTGAAGGTCGTGGTTCCGTCCAATCCGCATGACGCCAAAGGCCTGCTGATCGCGGCGATCGAGGATCCCGACCCGGTGATCTTCCTGGAGCCGAAGCGGCTCTACAACGGCCCCTTCGACGGTCATCACGAGCGGCCGGTAACGCCATGGTCGAAACATGAGCTCGGCGAAGTCGCCGACGGCCACTACACGGTGCCGCTCGGCAAGGCGGTGATCCGACGGCCGGGTGCGGCAGTCACCGTGCTTGCCTATGGCACGATGGTCTATGTCGCCCAGGCGGCAGCCGAGGAGACCGGCATCGATGCCGAGATCATAGATCTGAGGACACTGCTGCCGCTCGATCTCGAGACGATCGTCGCCTCGGTCAACAAGACGGGGCGCTGCGTGGTCGTGCACGAGGCGACGCTGACATCGGGGTTCGGCGCCGAACTTTCGGCGCTGGTTCAGGAGAGCTGCTTCTACCATCTGGAAGCGCCTGTGACGCGGGTCACCGGCTGGGACACGCCCTATCCGCATGCGCAGGAGTGGGACTATTTTCCCGGTCCTGCCCGGCTAGGCCGCGCGCTGGTCGAAACGATGGAAGCCTGAAGGGGGAACGATGGGCGAATATGTCATCAAGCTGCCCGATGTCGGCGAAGGCGTCGCCGAGGCCGAGCTCGTCGAATGGCAGGTCAAGGTTGGCGACCTCGTGCGCGAGGACGCCGTGCTTGCCGCCGTGATGACCGACAAGGCGACGGTCGAAATTCCGTCGCCCGTCGATGGCGAGATCGTCTGGTTGGGCGCCGAGATCGGCGACACGGTGGCGATCGGCTCGCCGATTGTCAGGTTGAAGGTGGCGGGCGAGGGCAATGTCAGGGATGCTGCGTCGCAGGCCACTGAGGCGGGCGCCAAGAATACCCCCACCGGGCGCAGTACCCCCACCCCTAACCCCTCCCCACAAGGGGGAGGGGGACGTGCCGCAACCTCCAAGGCCGAACCCGAGACCGCTCCACGATCACCTGGAAAAACACCAACGCATAAGGGACTAAGTGCGGCGGGTGGCGAATCCCCCTCCCCCTTGTGGGGAGGGGCTAGGGGTGGGGGTACTGCGCCGGCTTTCGGGGGTATAGCGCCGGTCGGTGCGCGGCGCCCCGAGGGCGAAAAGCCACTGGCCTCGCCGGCCGTCCGCCTCAGGGCGAAAGAGGCCGGCATCGACCTTCGGCAGGTCCCGGGAACCGGCCCAGCCGGCCGCATCCGGCCCGAGGACATCGACGCCTTCCTGGCACGCGGACCGCAGCTCGCGAAGGCCCTTGGCCTCGTCCGCAACGAGGCGGTCGAGGACATCAAGATAATCGGGCTCAGGCGAAAGATCGCCGAGAAGATGACGCTGGCCAAGTCGCGCATCCCGCATATCACCTATGTCGAGGAGATCGACGTCACCGCGCTCGAGGATTTGCGCGCCGCGCTCAACAAGGAGAAGCGGCCGGGCGCGGACAGGCCGAAGCTGACGCTGCTGCCGTTCTTGATGCGGGCGATGGTCAAGGCAATCGCCGACCAGCCCAATATCAACGCACTGTTCGACGACGAAGCCGGCATCGTCCACCAGCATGGCGGCGTCCATATCGGCATCGCCGCGCAGACGGCTTCCGGGCTGATGGTGCCGGTGGTCAAGCACGCCGAGGCGCGCGACATCTGGGACTGTGCAGCCGAGGTTGTCAGGCTGGCCGAGGCGGCAAAATCCGGCACGGCGACGCGCGACGAACTCTCGGGATCGACCATCACCATCACTTCGCTGGGCGCCATGGGCGGCGTGGCGACGACGCCGGTGATTAATCATCCGGAAGTGGCGATCGTCGGCGTCAACAAGATGATGGTGCGGCCGGTATGGGACGGCAGCCAGTTCATCCCGCGCAAGATGATGAACCTGTCCTCCAGCTTCGACCACCGCGTCGTCGACGGTTGGGACGCGGCGGTGTTTGTCCAGCGGATCAAGGCGCTGCTGGAAACGCCAGCGCTGATTTTTGTGGATTGAGGAGATGAACAGAGGATCGCAGGGGCGCGAGATGAGAGCAGTAGCGATCCTTCGCGCGCCCCTCTGCCCTACCGGGCATCTCCCTCTCAAGGGGGGAGATCGGCCGTCATCCCGCCTTTCGCCAATCTCCAGCTTTGCAGGACTAAGCCGAGCGCGAAAGCTGCCAATCTCCCCCCTTGAGGGGGAGATGTCCAGCAGGACAGAGAGGGGTGCTGTGCCGCCTACTCCTCGAACTAAGGTGCCATGATGAAGGAAATCTCCTGCAAGCTGCTGGTCATCGGCGCCGGTCCGGGCGGCTATGTCTGTGCCATCCGCGCCGGGCAGCTTGGCATCGACACGGTGATCGTCGAGGCAGGCAGACCGGGCGGCACTTGCCTCAATGTCGGCTGCATCCCGTCAAAGGCGCTGATCCATGCAGCCGAAGAGTTCGAAAAGCTCTCGCACATGGCCGGCGGCAAAAGTCCACTCGGCATAACGGTCGCGGCACCGTCGCTTGATCTCGCAGCGACCATTGCCTGGAAAGACGGCATCGTTAGCCGGCTGAACAACGGCGTCGCCGGCCTGCTGAAGAAAGCTGGCGTGAAGACGGTGCATGGCTGGGCGACATTTCGCGACGGCAAGACCGTTGCCGTCGAGACCGAGATCGGCATGCAGGTGATCCGCGCCGAAACGGTGGTGATAGCGACCGGCTCGGCGCCGGTCGAGCTGCCATCGCTGCCGTTCGGCGGGCCGGTCATTTCGTCGACCGAGGCGCTGGCGCTGAGCGAAGTTCCGGAGAGGCTGGCGGTGGTCGGCGGCGGCTATATCGGGCTGGAACTCGGCATCGCCTTTGCCAAGCTGGGCGCCAAGGTGACCGTGGCCGAGGCGTTGCCGCGCGTGCTGGCGCAATATGATGCGGAACTGACCCGGCCGGTGGTGAAGCGGCTGGCCGAACTCGGCATCGAGGTGCTCGTGAACGCCAAGGCCAAGGGGCTGTCCACTAAGCGCGACGCGCTGCTGGTCGAGACGAATGGCGGCAAGAACGGCAAGATTGCCGCCGACAAAGTGCTGGTCACGGTCGGTCGCAAGCCGGTGACCGAAGGCTGGGGGTTGGAGCAGATCGACCTCGACATGGCCGGACCCTTCATCCGCATCGACGACCAGTGCCGCAGCTCGATGCGTGGTATCTTTGCCATTGGCGACGTCACCGGCGAGCCGATGCTGGCGCACCGGGCCATGGCGCAGGGCGAAATGGTCGCCGAGATCGTCGCCGGCCACAAGCGCAGCTGGGACAGACGAGCGATTCCGGCTGTCTGTTTCACCGATCCGGAGCTGGTCACCGCAGGCCTGTCGCCGGAGGAGGCCAAGACCCGTGGCGAGATCAAGGTCGGAATGTTTCCCTTCACCGCCAATGGCCGGGCGATGACGAAGTTGGGCGAGGACGGATTCGTTCGGGTAGTGGCGCGGGCGGACAACCATCTGGTGCTTGGCATCCAGGCCGTCGGCCAGGGCGTGTCGGAACTGTCGACGGCGTTTGGGCTGGCGCTGGAGATGGGCGCGACGCTGGAGGACATCGCCGGGACGATCCATTCCCATCCGACACAGGGCGAGGGTTTTCAGGAAGCGGCGCTGAAGGCGCTGGGGCACGCACTGCATGTCTGATGGCTCGCGCTCTCCCCCTTGAGGGGGAGATGGCCGGCAGGCCAGAGGGGGTCGGTTCGACTGGATGCGACCTCCCTTGCGACAGATGGAGGTTGGCGCTCTACGCGAGGCGACCCCCTCTGTCGCCTTCGGCGACATCTCCCCCTCGAGGGGGGAGATTACGCAGCTCACCCTGCAAGCCGGCTAACCATTTCGTGCTGCGCATAGGCGCGGCCGAAGCGGTTGGCCAGGAACGCGTCGAGCGCGATGTCCTCCTGTTTGATGAAACCGCTTGCCGGCAAGGTGCCGTCGGCGAGCATGTCGAGCACGGCGCAGATCGCCGATGCGGTGGTGATCTGGATGGCGCTGCGCACCATTTCGCCGTCGCGCCTGGCGTAGATCTTGTTGGCGTAGGTTTCCTGCAGCAGACGGCCGTTCTTGCGGCCGCTGACGGTGACGAAGACTATGACGACGTCCTGCAGCGTCGCCGGCAGGGCGCTTTCGAAAATGTCCTTCAGCACGTCGCGGCGGTGGCGCAGGCCGAGGTCGTTGAGCAGCGCCTTCATGATCGCCGCATGGCCGGGATAGCGGATGGTGCGGTAGTTCAGCGTGCGCACTCTGCCCTTCAGCGTTTCGGCCAGCGTGCCCAGCCCGCCCGAGGTGTTGAACGCCTCATAGGTGACGCCGTCGAGCGAGAATTCTTCACGCTCCTCGAGCGGCGGCACTTCGATCAGCTCGCCTTCGACGATCGCCTCGCAAGGCTCGCAATATTCGTTGATGACGCCGTCGGTGCTCCAGGTCAGATTGTAGTTCAGCGCATTCGACGGGTATTGGGGCAGCGCGCCGACCCGCATGCGCACGCTTTCCAGCGTGTCGAAGCGGCTGGCGAGATCGTTGGCAACGATCGAGATGAAGCCCGGCGCCAAGCCGCATTGCGGGATGAAGGCGCTGCTGCCGGAACGAGCCAGTTCCTTGACCCGCCTGGTGCTGACGACGTCCTCGGTCAGATCGAGATAGTGCACGCCGGCGCTGGCCGCCGCCTCGGCGATGCGCGTGGTCAGATGGAAGGGCGCGGCGCTGAGCACCGCGAACTTGCCGGCCAAGGCCGCTTCGAGGGTGCCGGCGGCTTCGATGTCGAGTTCCAGCGTCTCGACCGTTTCAGGCAGTTCGGCCGCGCCGAGCTGCGCCGCCGAGCGGTCGACGAGCGTGACATGGTAGTTGCCCGTGGAAGCCAGCATCTCGGCAATGGTCGAGCCGATCTTGCCGGCGCCGACGACGATGATTTCCTTCATGACCGGTCCCTCGCGCCAATGCTAAATTCACGGTTAGAATCGCAGCTTGCCTGTCGAAAGGAAGCGTGAGATTGTACGAAACGCAGCCTCTCTTTGGGCAATGTGCCGGTAAGGTTCGTCGAAATGCTCAGCGATGCCGACCAGGCTCTGCTTTCCCTGCTGCGCACCAATGCGCGCGCCTCGACCGCCGAACTGGCGCGGCGGCTCGGCGTCTCACGAACCACGGTGCAAAGCCGGATCGAGCGGCTGGAACAGCGCGGCATCATCGCCGGCTACGGGGTCAGGCTGTCGCCGGATTACGAGCAGGGGCTGGTCAGGGCGCATGTCCTGCTCACCGTCACCCCCAAGCTTGCCGACAAGGTGGTGCGCAGCCTGCAGGCGCTGGCACCGGTTCGCACGCTGCACTCGGTCAGCGGCAATTTCGACATGATCGTCATCGTCGAGGCGCCGTCGATCAGGGATCTCGACACGCTTCTCGACCAGATCGGCGCCATGGACGGAGTCGAGCGCACGTCGTCGTCGATCATCCTGTCGACGCGGATCGACCGCTGAGCCGGCTGGTGTCGCGGGCCCAGACGCTGGCGGGACAGCGCCCAGGACAGCGCCCCCCTCTGCCCTGCCGGGCATCTCCCCCTCCAGGGGGGAGATTGGATGTCACCGCGGCTTTCGCCAATCTCCAAGGTGGCTGAATGGATGCTATCGGCGAAACTGCCGATCTCCCCACTAGAGGGGGAGATGCCAAGTGATCGCAAAGAGGGCAGGACAGAGGGGGCGCGAAGGATCACCAAGGGCGGTGATCGTTCTGGCGTTACCGCAGCAAAGCGATATAGGCTTTCAAAATGTGGATCGATGGCGTGCAGCCGCCCCCTATCTCTCGCAGCATCGCGCGTTCACCCAAAGAACCTAGACAGGAGGCCTCCTTGCCCAAGCAGTGTTTTGGAAAATCCCATGTGCCGTTGTCGCCGGCGGTCAGGGCCGGCGATTTCGTCTATGTCTCAGGCCAGGTGCCGGTCGGCACAGACGGGCTGGTGGTCAAGGGCGGCATCGCCGAACAGACCGAGCAGGTGCTGTCGAACGTCAAGGCGGCACTGGCGCTGGCCGGCTGTACCCTCGACGACGTAGTCAAGACGACCGTCTGGCTCGAAGACGCCCGCGATTTCGGCATTTTCAACACCGTCTATGCCAGGCATTTCCCGAAAGACCCGCCGGCGCGCACGACAGTGGAGTCGCGGCTGATGATCGACATCAAGATCGAGGTCGAGGCCGTTGCCTACAGGCCGGCCTGACGGGAAAGTGGAGACAGGCGCGATGCAATTCGATCTCCTGATAAAAGGCGGCCGCCTCATCGATCCGGCGTCCGGCCTCGACGCGCAGCGCGATCTGGCGATTGCCGACGGCCGTATCGCCGCGATCGACACCGAAATCCCCTTCGAACGTGCCGCCCGCGTCATCGATGCCACGGGCTCGATCGTCGCGCCGGGCCTGATCGACCTGCACAGCCATGTCTATTGGGGCGGCACGTCGCTCGGCGTCGATGCCGACCGGCTCGCCGCAAAGAGCGGCACCACCACCTTCATCGATGCCGGAAGTGCCGGCGCCGGCAATTTCCTCGGCTTTCGCTGCCACGTCATCGAGCGCTCGAAAGTCCGCATCCTGGCCTATGTCAACATTTCCTTTGCCGGCATATTCGGCTTCTCGCAGACCGTGGCGGTCGGCGAGTGTAGCGACCTCCGGCTCTGCGAACCGCGCGAGACGGTAGCGGCGGCTCGCGAGCACGCGGACGTGGTTGTCGGCGTCAAGGTCCGCTCGGGTCGCCATGCCGGCGGCACCAGCGGCATCGCGCCGGTCGATCTCGCGCTCGAAGCCGCCGACAAAGCCGGCCTGCCGCTGATGGCGCACATAGACGAGCCGCCGCCGGGCCGCTCGGAAGTGCTGCCGCGGCTGCGCAAGGGCGACATCCTCACCCACTGCTTCCGGCCGTTTCCCAACGCGCCGGTCTTCGCCTCGGGGGCGGTGCGGCCAGATATGCGGCTGGCGCGCGAGCGCGGCGTCATCTTCGACATCGGCCACGGCATGGGCTCGTTCGATTTCGAAGTGGCGAAAGCGATGCTCAGCGAGGGGCTGGCGCCGGACGTGATCAGCAGCGACGTGCATCTCTACTGCGTCGACGGGCCGGCCTTCGACATCCTGGTCTGCATGTCGAAGCTGCTGGCGCTCGGCATGCCGCTGGTCGAGGTGCTGCGCGCCGCCACGCAGCGCCCTGCCGAAGCGATCGCCAGGCCCGATCTCGGCAGGCTTGCGGTGGGTGCGGTCGGCGACATCGCGGTGTTGCGGCTGCGTCCGGGCCGCTTCACCTTTGTCGATTCGGTCGGCGCCTCGCTGGTCGCCGAGCATAGGCTGGTCTCGGACGGAATCGTGGTCGGCGGCAGCTGGTGGCCGAACGAGGCGGTGGACGATCTCGGCGAGACCGAACGCTTCGAAGCGCATGCGCACGACACGCATGTCGAGGTGGCGAGCCGGCATTTCGGGCGTGGCCACGATTGAGGGCTGTGCGGCTCTTCCTTCTCCCCTTGTGAGACCTTTGCATAGAAGCCGATTGGTGATTCTGTGATGATGGTCGAAGCAGGGAGATTCGGGATGGCG
>NZ_JAMYSZ010000069.1:0-9695 GCF_040322215.1 Mesorhizobium sp. M0184 | reverse complement strand
CGCCTACAGAATCACACACCAACCCGACGCCGCAACTCACAGATGAGTCATCGACGCAACGAAAAGATGTGTGCATCCCCTAGCCGCTTTGCGGGGGCGAGGAACCCGCGTCTTGAGAGGCTGGTCTTCCTTCGCCCCTCCGGCGTCTCGATACAATACCGCCATCCCTCCGTTCACCCCGCGCCCGCGTCATGCTAATCAGCGCCCATGGCACAGAAGAAAGCATACGAGGTCGATGCATGGCTCGCGAAGCCGGATCCGCGCGTCTCGATCGTGCTGCTTTACGGTCCCGATCGCGGGCTGGTTGCCGAGCGGGCAAAGACCTTTGCCGGCAAGACCGGCCTGCCGCTTGACGATCCGTTCTCGGTGGTCAGGCTGGACGGATCGGAAGTCGATCGCGACGAGGGCCGCCTGCTCGACGAGGCGCGCACCGTGCCGATGTTTTCGGAGCGGCGCCTGCTATGGGTGCGCAATGCCGGCGCCCAGAAGGGGCTTGCCGATGATGTCAAGGCGCTGACGTCGGAGCCCGCGCGGGACGCCATCGTCCTCATCGAGGCCGGCGACTTGAAGAAGGGCGTCGGCCTGCGCGCCGTGGTGGAGGCGGCGGACAATGCCATGGCATTGCCTTGCTATGCCGATGAGGCCGGGGATATCGATACGGTCATCGACGACGAACTGCGCAAGGCCGGCATGTCGATGACGCTGGAGGCGCGGCAGGCGCTGCGCCGCAATCTCGGCGGCGACCGGCTGGCCTCGCGCGCCGAGATCGAAAAGCTTGTGCTTTATGCGCATGGCCAGCCCGAAATCGGCCTCGACGACGTCAAGGCGACGTCTGGCGATGTCTCGGGCCTCTCCTTCGACGCGGCGGTCGACGCCCTGCTCGAAGGCAGGATCGCCGACTTCGACACCGCCTTCACCCGCCATTGCCAGTCCGGCGGCCAGCCCTTTCTGGTGCTTTCATCGGCGATGCGGCAGTTGCAGGCGATCCAGGCGATGCGCGGCCAGATGGACGCCGGCGGCCGCAATGCCGCTTCGGTCGTAGCCGCGGCGCGCCCGCCGGTGTTTTTCTCCAGGCGCAAGCTGGTCGAGAAAGCCCTCGAACGCTGGAGCAGCGAGGCGCTCGGCCGCGCCCTCAACCGCCTGCAGACGGCGGTCCTGCAGACACGCCGGCGGCCGGATCTGTCGGTCGCGCTGGCACGCCAGGCCCTGCTCGGCATTACCGTAGAGAGTGCCAGGCTGGCGCAGAGATAGGAGCACCCGCCCTTCTCCCCCTGTGGGAGAAGGTGGATCGGCGCGCAGCGCCGAGACGGATGAGGGGTGTTGGACGGAATGAGGCGTCGGCGTTCCCTGGAACACCCCTCATCCGTCGCCTTCGGCGACACCTTCTCCCACAGGGGGAGAAGGGAGAGCCGCGCCAAGCCTTCAACGCTGGCAATACAAGCCGCGCACCCTGGAGTGAACAAGAGCTTGAGGCTTAGCAGAAGCAGCGTCTCTGCCCAACCCGGATATTATGCGCCGGCTAACTACCTACTCCCGCTTCAGCCTTCGGCAAAGCTCGTCGAGCTGCTCCAGCGTCCGGTAGGCGACGCTGATCACGCCGCCGCGCTGGTTGTGCTCGATCGTGACGATCATGCCGATCGTGCTGGTCATCAGCCGCTCCAGCGCCAGTGTGTCCGCATCCTTTTGCGGCGGGGGCGCGGGCTGGCGCTTTGCCGCCGGCGCGCCGACCGGCAGCTGCGCCAAGGCTTCGGCCTGGCGCACCGAAAGCCCCTCGTCGATGATCCGCTTGGCAAGCCCGGCCGGGTCGTCGGCCGTCACCAGGGTGCGGGCGTGGCCGGCCGAGAGCGCGCCGTCGACCAGCATGTCGCGAATGACGTCGGGCAGCTTGAGCAGCCTCAGCGTATTGGCGACATGGCTGCGGCTCTTGCCGATCACCTGGCCGAGATCTGCTTGGGTATAGCCGTGGTCGTCGATCAGCTGCTGGTAGCCGAACGCCTCCTCGACCGGGTTGAGGTCGGTGCGCTGGACGTTTTCGATGATCGCCAGTTCGAGCGCCGTGCGATCGTTGACGTCGCGTACGATGATCGGGATTTCGGTCAGCCCGGCGCGTTGTGCCGCGCGCCAACGACGCTCGCCTGCGATGATCTCGTAGCGGCCCGTTTGGGTTTTCGACGGCCGCGCCACCACCGGCTGCACCACGCCATGTTCGCGGATCGACTGGGCGAGGTCGGTCAGGTCGGCGTCGCCAAAATGCCGGCGCGGGTTTTTGGGATTGGGGCTGAGGAACTCGATCGGCACCTTGCCGTCGGCCGCCAGGCCCGGCTTTTCCGGTGCCGCCGGGCGATCGATTTCGCCGATCAGGGCCGCCAGTCCCCGTCCCAGTCTTTTCCTCGAAGGGTCTTCGTTCATCGTCCGTCCAGATCGTTTCGGTGTCGAATCGGCTTATTGTTTAGGCAGCACGCAATTTGCGCTCGCGGCGGATGACTTCCGAAGCAAGCTGCAGATAGGCCTGGCTGCCCGAGCATTTGAGGTCGTAGAGAATCGCCGGCTTGCCGTAGGACGGCGCCTCGGAAACGCGGACATTGCGCGGGATGACGGTTTCATAGACCTTGTCGCCCATATGCGCCCGCACATCCTGCACCACCTGGTTGGCGAGATTGTTGCGCCCGTCGAACATGGTCAGCACGATGCCCTGGATCGTCAGGTCGGGGTTGATCGAGCGGCGCACCTGCTCGACCGTCTCCAAAAGCTGGCTCAGGCCCTCCAGCGCGAAAAACTCGCACTGCAGCGGCACCAGCACCGAATCGGCCGCAGCCATCGAATTCAGTGTCAGCAGGTTGAGCGAGGGCGGGCAGTCGATCAGCACATAGCCGAAATTGGCCGAGCGCTCGGCCGAAGCCCGCAGCGCGTTGCGCAGCCGCAGCACCCGATCCGGCGCCGAGGCGATTTCCATCTCGATGCCGAGCAGGTCGAGCGTCGACGGTACAATCGACAGGCCAGGCACCGCCGTCGGGATCGCCGCCGCTTCGAGGTCCAGTTCGCCGGTCAGCACGTCATAGGAGGAGACGGTGCGGTCGCGCCGGTCGATGCCAAGCCCGGTGCTGGCGTTGCCCTGCGGGTCGAGATCGACGATCAGCACCTGTTCGCCTATGGCGGCGAGCGCCGTGGCCAGATTGATGGCGGTCGTCGTCTTGCCGACGCCGCCTTTCTGGTTGGCGACGGTGATGATTCGGGGGCCGTTCTTCATCATGGGTCTATGCCAGAAAGTCATTTGGGTCGCCGGTCACAAGCCAGGGTGCTGTCGCAAGTCGGATACTTCGAGAATGACGCCCTGCGCGTCGGTTGCACTGGCATGTTCTACCAGATCGAAAGACCATCGTTGAGCGCTTTCTGCCACTTCGGCACGGTAATCCCGGCCTTTGTGAAACAGGCCGCGCGACCCCTTGGTCAGCCACGGTGCCGTCAGGTCGAGCAAGCCGGGCAGCGAGGCGAGTGCCCTGGCTGTGACGATTTGCGGTGCAGGAACAAGAGGATAGCTGTCTTCGATGCGGCGCGCGATAACCTTGGCGGGCAGGCTGAACTGTCCGATGACCGCTTGCAGGAACGATGCTTTTTTCCGGTTGCTTTCAACCAGGTCGATACCGGTGCCGTCCCGCTCGGCAAGCAAAAAGGCCAGCACAAGGCCGGGAAACCCACCGCCGGAGCCGAGATCGACCCAGCGCTTCGCCTCTGGTTTGATTCGCGCCAGCTGCGCGCTGTCGAGGATGTGGCGGCGCCAGACATCGTCCTGCGTCGATTGCGCGGCCAGATTGATCCGGCGGTTCCATTTCTGGAAGACGGCCTCGAACTCGACCAGGCGATCGAATGTTTCACGTGAAACCGGGCCCGCTGCCGCCTGCAGGTTTGCCCAGGACGCAGCGCTCACGCGACCTGCTTTCGCGCGGTCGCCTCGGCATTGCGGACATGGGCGACGATAATCGCCAGCGCCGCCGGCGTCATGCCTTCCATGCGTTGCGCATCGGCAATCGAGCGCGGCTGGCGTGCCAGCATCTTCTGCTTCAACTCGTTCGACAGGCCGGGAACAGAAGCAAAGTCGAGCGATTCGGGAATAAGCCTGCTCTCCTCATGCCTGATCTGCGAAACATCGGCCTGCTGGCGGTCGAGATAGACAGAATATCTGGCTTCCGTTTCAAGACGTTCGGCCGTTTTGCTGTCGATCGCCGCGAAAGCCGGCTCGATCCGCGCCAGCCAGGCGATGTTGACGCCGGGATAGGCCAGCAACTCATAGGCCGAGCGACGGACGCCGTCCCGGTTGATCTCGAGCCCATGGCGCGCCGCCTCATTGGGGGTCATGGTGGTGCCGAGGGCGAGCTGTCGCGCCTTCTCAAGGTCTTGCATACCATTGTTGAAGCGCTGCATCCGCTCCGGCGAGGCAATCCCCAGCCCTATCGCCAGTGGCGTCAGCCGCTCATCGGCGTTGTCGGCTCGCAGCGATAGCCGGAACTCGGCCCGCGAGGTGAACATGCGGTACGGTTCGGCGATGCCGCGGCTGGTCAAATCATCGACCATCACGCCGATATAGGCTTCGGTGCGGCTCAGCACGATTTCCTCGCTCGCCGACGCCTTGCGCGCTGCATTCAAGCCGGCAAGCAGCCCTTGCGCGCCGGCCTCCTCGTAGCCGGTGGTGCCGTTGATCTGGCCGGCGAGGAAAAGGCCGGCGATCCGCCTGGTTTCCAGCGTTGGCTTGAGCTCGCGTGGATCGACATGGTCATACTCGATGGCATAGCCCGGCTGCAGCATGGTTGCCCGCTCCAGCCCCGGAATGGTCTTCAGGATGTCGAGTTGCACGTCCTCGGGCAGCGAGGTCGAAATGCCGTTCGGGTACACCGTGTCGTCGTCCAGCCCTTCCGGCTCCAGAAATATCTGGTGGCCTTCGCGGTCACCGAACTTGACGATCTTGTCTTCGATCGACGGGCAATAACGCGGTCCGACGCCTTCGATCGAGCCCGAATACATGGCCGAGCGGCCGAGATTGGCGCGAACCAGCTCGTGCGTCGCATTGGTCGTTCGGGTAATGCCGCAATGGATCTGCGGATTTTCGATGCGATCGGTCAGCAGCGAGAACGGCACAGGGTCCTCGTCCGCCGCCTGGCTCTCCAGTGACGCCCAATCGATCGTCCTGCCGTCCAGCCGCGGCGGCGTGCCGGTCTTCAGCCGCCCGAGCCTGAAGCCGGCGCGGCTCATCGTCGCCGACAGGCTGATGCTCGCCTGCTCGTTCATGCGGCCGGCGACGATCTTCTTTTCGCCGATATGGATCAGCCCGCGCAAAAAAGTGCCGGTCGTCAGCACCACGGCGCCGCAGGCGAACCTGCTTCCATCCGCCAATAGCACCGCCGCGATGCGTCCGTCGTCGGTTTCCCGGTTGTTGATTTCGAAATCCAGCACCTCGCCCTCGACCACGTCGAGGCCAGCCTGTTCGCGAATCGCCGCCTGCATGGCGAGCCGATAGAGTTTTCTGTCGGCCTGCGTCCGTGGCCCGCGCACCGCCGGTCCTTTGCGGCGGTTGAGCAAACGGAACTGGATGCCGGCCGCATCGGCAACGCGGCCCATCAGCCCGTCCATGGCGTCGATCTCACGAACCAGATGCCCCTTGCCGAGGCCGCCGATCGCCGGATTGCAGGACATCACGCCGATCGTGTCGAAGCGCAGCGTCACCAGCGCCGTCCTGGCGCCAGCCCGCGCGGCCGCACTAGCCGCCTCGCACCCAGCATGGCCGCCACCCACCACCACCACATCGTAGCGATTGGTCATTTCAGAATCCCGAATTCAAGTGGACCGACACATGTCCCTGGAGGCACGCGCTGTCAAGGACGCAGGGCCTTCAGACGCATGACTGCCCCCGACAATGCAGACAGAGATCGCCTGGCGCCGCCCCTTTTCCTTCTCCCCTTGTGGGAGAAGGTGGATTGGCGCGCAGCGCCAAGACGGTTGAGGGGTGTTGGACGGAGTGCCGTCGTTGCCAAGCTGGAACACCCCTCATCCGACCGCGCTTCGCGCGGCCACCTTCTCCCACAAGGGGAGAAGGGGAGACGCTACGAGCGAGATCGTTTCACGTGAAACAGTCCCCCTATTCCTGGGCCGTGTTTCACGTGAATCACAGCCGGTGCTCCTTCCCCTATGTTTCACGTGAGTCATTTCCCAATACAAAACTGCGAAAAAATCACATCGAGCATGTCTTCGACATCGACCGACCCGACGATTCGTCCGAGCCGATCCGCCGCCAGGCGCAGCTCCTCGGCCTGCAGTTCCCGGCCGCGATCACCACTGGCCACTGCTGCGAGCAGGAAGCGTTTCGTCTCATTGAGCAGCTCGACGTGCCTCAGCCGCGACGGCAGGATATCGCCGGCCTTGCCGATCTGGACTGCGGCACGACGCCCGATTTCGTCCAGCAATTCGGCCAGACCCGTGCCGTCCCGCGTCGAGATAGCGAAATCATAGTGCGCCGCAGGCGAGGGCGATTTGCCCCCCAGCAGGTCAATTTTTGTTCCAACCCTCAGCGCCTGAATGTCGCCCGGCAGCATACCGATCGCGATTGGCTCCGCCAGATCCTCCAGCAGCAACAGCAGATCAGCGCTGTGCGCCTTGGTCCTGGCCTTCTCGATGCCGATCGCCTCTATCTTGCCGGGCGCCTCCCGCAGACCGGCGGTGTCGGTTACCCTGACCCGCACCCCTTGCAGGTCCAGTACCACCTCGAGCAGGTCGCGGGTCGTGCCCGGCTCGTCGGTGACGATGGCCGCTTCGCGCCGCGCCAAGGCGTTGAACAGGCTGGACTTGCCGGCATTCGGCGCGCCGAGGATTACCACTTCGAACCCATCGCGAATGATTTCGGCAGCGCGGAAGCCGGCGACGTGGCGCTCTATTTCCCCGATCATCGCCCGGACATCGGACCAGACTGTATCGGCGACCGACCCCGGCACGTCATCCTCGTCGGCAAAGTCGATCTCGGCCTCGATCATCGCGCGGGCGTGGATCAGCCGTCGGCGCCAGCCCAGATACAGTTCGCTCTGCACGCCTTGGGCGTTGTGAACGGCAAAGCGCCGCTGCGCCTCGGTTTCGGCGTTGATGAGATCGGCCAGCGCCTCGGTTTCGACCAGATCGAGCTTGCCGTTGAGAAAGGCGCGGCGGGTGAATTCGCCAGGCTCGGCATGCCTGACGCCGTCGAAGGAGGCGATCGTTTCCAGCATCCTCGCCACAACGGCGCGCCCGCCATGCACATGGAACTCTGCAACGTCCTCGCCGGTAAAACTGTCGGGGCCGGCAAAGAAGACGACCAGGCCGCTGTCCAGCACCGATCCGTCGGGCGCCCGGAACTTGCGATAGGTGGCAACGCGGTTTGGCACCTTCGATCCCGCAATCGTTTCGAAAGCGAATCGACTCTGCGGCCCCGAAATCCGGATCACTGCAATGCCGGCCGGCAGGCGCCCGCTCGACAGCGCCACGATGGAGTCTTTTGAAATCATTTGCCCGCTCTGCCGAAGCGCCCTAGCTATGCCTGTTCAATCCGCCATCGAGTAGCGCCGTGACATTGCCTGCACAAAACCTGCTTGCCGAAGAGGCCAGCCCCTATCTGCAGCAGCACAGCGGCAATCCAGTGCACTGGCGGCCATGGTCGCCCGCCGCTCTGGCCGAAGCAAAGGTGCTGCAGCGTCCGATCCTGCTCTCTGTCGGCTACGCCGCGTGCCATTGGTGCCACGTCATGGCGCATGAGAGCTTCGAGAACGACGACGTCGCCGCCGTCATGAACCGTCTCTTCGTCAATATCAAGGTCGACCGCGAGGAGCGCCCCGACATCGACCAGATCTACATGGCGGCATTGTCGTCGATGGGCGAGCAGGGCGGCTGGCCGCTGACCATGTTCCTGACGCCGGATAGCAAGCCGTTCTGGGGCGGCACCTATTTTCCGCGCGAAGCCCGTTACGGCCGCCCGGGCTTTGTCCAGGTGCTGGAGGCGGTTGACAAGGCTTGGCGGGAGAAGAAAGAAAGCGTTAACCAGAGTGCCGACGGCCTGACCACGCATGTCGAGACGCGGCTGGCGGGCAGCCATGGCAAGGCCATGCTCGACCGCGGCATGCTGGCGAACCTCGCCAATGGCATTGACGGCATGATCGACCGCGATCTGGGCGGTCTGCGCGGCGCGCCGAAATTCCCCAACGCGCCGTTCATGCAGAGCCTCTGGCTGTCCTGGCTGCGCGACGCCACCGCATCCCACCGCGACACTGTTCTCCTAAGCCTCGAAAAGATGCTGGCCGGCGGCATCTATGACCATATTGGCGGCGGACTCAGCCGCTACTCGACCGACGCCGAATGGCTGGTCCCGCATTTCGAAAAAATGCTCTACGACAATGCCCAGCTCATCCGCTTGTGCAATTGGGCCTATGCGTCAACCGGCAAGGAATTGTTCCGGTTGCGAATCGAAGAGTCGATTGCCTGGCTGTTGCGCGAAATGCGAGTCGAGGGCGATGCCTTTGCCGCCAGCCTTGATGCCGATAGCGAGGGCGAGGAGGGGTTGTTCTACACCTGGAGCAGGGATGAGCTCGAAGCAGCCCTTGGCGACGATTCAGCATTGTTTTTCAAGTACTTCACGCTTGCCGGTCCGCATGGTTGGGAAGGCAAGCCGATCATTTGCCAGACTGATGCTCAACAGGCGCAGAGCGTCGTCGATCGTGACCTTCTGGTTCCGCTCAAGCAAAGGCTGCTGGCAGCGAGGGAACAGCGCGTGCGGCCCGGGCGTGACGGCAAGGCCCTGACCGACTGGAACGGCTTGATGATCGCAGCCCTTGCCGAGGCCGGACGGTCGCTTGGCCGATCCGACTGGATCGAAGCGGCGGCAGCGGCCTTTGCCGCAATTGCGGCTGCCGGACGTGACGGCCGCCTGCCGCATTCGATGCTCGGCGCAAAGAAGCTGTTTCCGGCTCTGTCGAGCGACTATGCCGCCATGGCCAACGCCGCCATCTCACTGTTCGAGGCGACCGGCAATCCCGACTATATCTATCGCGCCGGGAACTTCATTGAGCAACTCGATCTTTGGCACCGGGACAGCGACAAGACCGGCTACTATCTGACCGCGTCCGACAGCGCGGATGTGCCGATCCGCATCCGCGGCGATGTCGACGAAGCCATTCCTTCCGCTACCGGCCAGATCATCGAAGCCCTGGTCCGATTGTCGTCGCTTTCGGGCGATCTCGATCTCTGGGAAAAAGCCTGGACAGTCGCAGAGCACGCGGGCGGGCGGGCGGAGCACCAGGGCTATGGCCAGGCGGGTATAGTCAATGCCTGTGCCTTGGCGCTTGAACCGCTGAAGCTGGTGATCGTGGATAGACCGGAGAATCCAAGGCTTGTTCCGGTTGCGAATCGAAATCCAGACCCGCGCCGGGTGGACATCGTCGTGCCTGTTGGCTCGGCGACAAATCTGCCGGCCTTGCCAGGCGGCGTCCTGCCGCCAACGGCCGAGCCCGGCGCCTGGCTCTGCACGGGGCAGGTCTGCCTGCCGGTGGTAATGGAAGCTGATGAGCTGGAAGGGATGCTGCGGCGGTGATGGACCTGGCGCTCCTTCCCTTCTCCCCTTGTGAGACCTTTGCATAGAAGCCGATTGGTGATTCTGTGATGATGGTCGAAGCAGGGAGATTCGGGATGGC
>NZ_JAMYSZ010000068.1:0-11554 GCF_040322215.1 Mesorhizobium sp. M0184 | reverse complement strand
CTGATCAGACCAGATACCGTTCCCGATTCGAAGGCCATCCGTCGAAAGCGCTCGCGTCAACGTGCAGCGAAAATAGCGCTTACTCTCCAAGGAACCAGCTCATCGATCCGGCATTGTTTATGGCCGCTGACGATGGCGGTGAGCGTGCTCGTCAGATAGGCCAGCGGATCAAAAGTATTGAGTTTGCAAGTTTCAATGAGCGAGGCGATGGTCGCCCAGTTCTCGGCCCCAGCGTCGTGCCCTGCGAAGAGTGCGTTCTTGCGATTGAGGGCTATCGGTCGGATGGTTCGCTCGACACTGTTATTGTCGATTTCGACGCGGCCGGCGATCAGGAAGAGCTTCAGGCCATCCCGGTATTTGGCGATGTAGGCCAAAGCCTCGCCGAGTGGGGACTTGGCCGCGACGCGCGACCGTCTTCATCGCCACTGGCGCCCTGGCCAGCACCGTCCAGTCGTCGTCGACCCACGGCATGCATCATCACCACCGTCATCACCATTGGCATAACTGGTGGTGGTGACACCATCATCACCATGGCAAGGTGATCATCTTCCTTTGATTAGATGACCCACCTGGCGAAAGGGCGGCTTCGGCCGCCCTTTTTGCGTCATGGGCCAGGGATCATTGCCGTCGGCCGAAGAGACCCGAAAAATGTTTGAACCTTTTTCTCCGCCGCGACGACTGACGGTCAAGAGGCGGTTGGATCGCCTCCCACAACAAGGAGATCGTCATGTTCAAGCACACCATCGTTTCCGGCCTCGTCGCCACCACCGTCGCCGCCGCCATGCTGGTCGGCACCGTTCAGCCGTCGGCCGCCCATCACAAGCACAAGCACCTCGGCATCGGCATTGCCGCAGGTGTCGGCGGCTTCCTGCTCGGCAGCGCGCTGGCCCAGCCGCGCACCGTCTATATCGAGGAAGACGGCGGCTCCTGGCACGTCCGGCGCTGCCTCAATCGCTACCAGAGCTACGACCCGTACTCGGACACCTATGTCGGCTACGACGGCTATCGCCATCGCTGCTGGCTTTGAGGGCCACGATGCCAGCTTGGGAGGACGTGACCGTTTCATGCAACCGGAAGGGCGCCCCACTGGCCCTTTTTCTGTTGTTCGGCGATAGGCTTCCTGTCGAAATCGACTGACTATCAGTGTCGGCGCTGCCCCTCATCTGCCTGCCGGCATCTTCTCCCCGTATAGTGACAGGGAGAAGGGACGCTCTCGGCGATGATTTCGCCAGTCTCCAGCGCTGCAAGAGGGCGCCAAGGTCGCGGTCAGCTTCTTTCTCCCCGTCACTATACGGGGAGAAATGCCCGGTAGGCCAATGAGGGGCAGCGCCAGCTTCAGTCTCCAAGCAATTTAGCTATCATTTGTCTCTGATTTCACCAGGAACCCGGCAGTATACAGCGATTTCCCAACAGCCTAGTCTGCACCGATAGCGAAACAGGGAGAGGGCGCTTGGGCGAGCAAGATCCGAACGAAGAGCCGATCGAGACAATTTTCCGCAACGGCACGATCACCACCGTCGGCATCCTGCTGGCGTTCTCGCTGGGCTTCATCACGCATTGGGCCGCCAACCCGATACCATGGGAAATCTATCACCTGGCCGCCGTCGCGCCGATTTTGATCGGCATTGCCCTGCAGATACGAGCGCTGCGGTTGCTGCTCGACTTAACGTCTCTACAACGGCGCGTTTATGAACGCGCCAATCGTATCTTCATTGCCGGCCTAATCTTCACCGCCTGCGGAGTTGGGCTGGCGATGCTGCTTGATTTCTACGACCTATCGACCAAGAGCGCGGTGCCCGGGGCCTAGCTTTGGCCATCCTGGCAGATGTCGCACCATTCGACGCTGGTCAGCGCAGCCATGCGCTCGGTTCACTGCGAAGGCCGGGAGGGGTCGGCAGCCCGCCGATCATCCTTGTCACCTTCGCCGCCGCATCGTGCACAAGCGGGCCGATCTCGGCCAGCCGTTCCGGCGTTACCCGCACCGTCGGCCCGGAAACCGAAACGCCGCCGATCGGCTCGCCGAACTCATTGAAGATGGCGGCGGCAACGCAGCGCATGCCCGGATGCCGCTCCTCGTCGTCTACCGACCAGCCGCGCAGCTTGATCGTCACCAGGTCGCGGGCGAGCGCCGGGATATCGGACAGCGTGTTTTCGGTGAAGCGCTCCAGCCCGGCCCGGCGCAGGATGGTGGCGACGCGTTCCGGCTCGAGATGCGCCAGCACTGCCTTGCCGATGCCCGAGGCATGGAAGGAGCTGCGCGTCCCCGGCCGGAAGAAGGCGCGGATCGCCTGATGCGTCTCGACCTGACTGACAAAGACGACGCAATCGTCCTCGGCGACGCCGAGATTGGCGGTCTCGCCGGTCTTCTCCATCAATTCCTGCATGACGATACGGGCGCGGTCGACCAGCTTGCGGCGGCGCAGGAACGCCGCGCCCATGCGATAGGTCTCGACGCCGATCGACCACAGCTGGTCGGTACCGTCGAACTCGACCATGCCGTGGTTCTCCAGCGTCGTCAGCATGCGGTAGGCGGTGGATGCCGGCAGACCGGAACTGGCGGCGATCTCGCTCAGCGACAGGCCGCTGCCATCGGCAACGATTGCCAGGATGCGCAGCGCCCGGTCCAGCGACTGCACCGAAGCAGCCTCGGCCGGCCCGTTGAAGGCGCGCGGCCGGCCGCGCTGGCGTTTTTCGGTGGTTTCCATCGGGCCATTCTTCGCTCTGTTCGCCCAGCAAGGCAATGAAAAAGTTTTTCATCGATTTGCGAAGCGAATTCTTGGAAAACAGAAAGTCAAATCAATTCAATCTACAAGAGCCGTTTTCTAGAAATGAAAATATATTCTGAAAAAATTGAAAAATCATTGGTGCGCTGGCATCATCGGCTATCAACAATTCCGTGGAGGCTGACATGGCCAAGATGCGCGCAGTCGACGCAGCGGTTCTCGTTCTCGAAAAGGAAGGCATCTCCTGTGCCTTCGGCGTGCCGGGTGCTGCGATCAACCCGCTCTATTCGGCGCTGAAGGCGAGGGGCAGTATCCGCCACATCCTTGCGCGGCACGTCGAGGCGGCTTCGCATATGGCCGAAGGGTTTACCCGCGCCAGATCGGGCAATATCGGTCTGTGCATCGGCACTTCGGGTCCCGCCGGAACCGACATGATCACCGGCCTCTATTCGGCCGCTGCCGATTCAATTCCCATCCTCTGCATCACCGGGCAGGCGCCGCGGGCGCGTCTCAACAAGGAGGATTTTCAGGCCGTCGACATTGCGGCGATCGCCGCACCCGTCGCCAAATGGGCGGTTACGGTGATGGAACCCTATCTGGTGCCGATGGCGTTGCAGAAAGCGTTTCATCTGATGCGCTCGTCGCGGCCGGGGCCGGTGCTGATCGATTTGCCTGTCGATGTGCAACTGACCGAGATCGAGTTCGACATCGATGCCTACGAGCCGCTGGTGCCGTTCAAGCCGGCAATGTCGCGCGCTCAGGCCGAGAAGGCGTTGACGATGCTGAACGGGGCGGAAAAGCCTGTCATCATCGCCGGCGGCGGCATCATCAACGCCGATGCGTCCGATCTGCTGATCGAATTCGCCGAAGTCACCGGCGTGCCCGTCATCCCGACGCTGATGGGCTGGGGCGCGATCCCCGACGACCACCGCCTGATGGCCGGCATGTGCGGGCTGCAGACCTCGCACCGCTATGGCAATGCCACGATGCTCGAAGCCGATTTCGTTTTCGGCATCGGCAACCGCTGGGCCAACCGCCACACCGGTTCGGTCGACGTCTACACCAAGGGCAAGACGTTCATCCACGTCGACATCGAGCCGACGCAGATCGGCCGCGTCTTCGCGCCGGACCTCGGCGTCGTCTCGGACGCCGGTGCGGCGCTGAAAATGCTGCTCGACGTCGCCACGGAGTGGAGGACGGCCGGGAAATTGCGCGACTGGTCGGGCTGGGCCGGCGAATGCCGGCAGCGCAAGAAGACAATGAAGCGCAAGACGCATTTCGACCAGGTGCCGCTGAAGCCGCAGCGCGTCTACGAGGAGATGAACAAGGCGTTCGGCCGCGACACCACCTATGTCACCACGATCGGCCTGTCCCAGATCGCCGGGGCGCAGTTCCTGCACGTCTACAAGCCACGCAACTGGATCAATTGCGGCCAGGCCGGCCCGCTCGGCTGGACATTGCCGGCGGCCCTCGGTGTTCGCGCCGCCGATCCGGACCGCACAATTGTGGCATTGTCCGGCGATTATGATTTCCAGTTCATGATCGAGGAACTGGCGGCCGGCGCACAGCACAAATTGCCCTACATCCATGTCGTCGTGAACAACGCCTATCTCGGGCTGATCCGCCAGGCGCAGCGCGGCTTTTCGATGGATTTCGAAGTCAGCCTGGCCTTCGAGAACGTCAACCGGAAAGACGAGCCTGAGGCGGGCTACGGCGTCGACCACGTCGCCGTTGCCGAGGCGATGGGCTGCAAGGCGGTCCGGGTGCGCCGGCCGGAGGAATTCGCCGGTGCCTTCGAAGAGGCAAAGCGCCTGATGAACGAGCACCAGGTTCCGGTGGTGCTCGAATTCATCCTCGAGCGCGTCACCAACGTTTCGATGGGTACCGAAATCGACAAGATCACCGAATTCGAGGAGCTAGCCGAACGCCATGAAGATGCCCCCACGGCGATCGTCATGCTCGACTAAGCCGCATATGAGGAACTACTGCCATGCCACGGTTTTCAGCCAATCTTTCGATGCTCTTTGGCGAGCATGACTTCCTCGACCGCTTCGATGCCGCCGCCCGCGCCGGCTTCAAGGGCGTCGAGTATATCGGCCCCTATGACCATGCGCCGGATGTCGTCGCAGCCAGGTTGAAGAAGAACGGGCTGACGCAGGTCCTGTTCAACCTGCCTGCCGGCGACTGGGCCAAGGGCGAGCGCGGCATCGCGATCCTGCCCGACCGCGTGCCGGAGTTCCGGCAAGGCATTGCCAAGGTCGTCACCCATGCGCACGCATTGGGCTGCGAGCAGGTCAACTGCCTCGCCGGCATCGCGCCGCAAGGCGTCGACCGCTCCGTGCTGGAAGACGTCTTCGCCGAAAATCTGGCTTTCGCGGCCGAAAAGCTGGAGCAGGCCGGCATCAGGCTGCTGATCGAGCCGATCAACACCCGCGACATTCCGGGCTTCTTCCTGAATTACTCGGACCAGGCTCTGGCCCTGATCGACCGCGTCGGCTCGAAGAACCTGTTCCTGCAATACGACATCTACCACATGCAGATCATGGAGGGGGATCTCGCCCGTACCATTGAGGCAAACCTCAACCGCATCGCGCATATCCAGCTTGCGGATAATCCCGGCCGTCATGAGCCGGGGACGGGCGAGATCAATTTTCCCTTCCTGTACAACCACATCGACCGCATCGGCTATTCCGGCTGGGTGGGGGCGGAGTACAAGCCGAAGGCGGGGACGGATGCCGGGCTTGGCTGGTTTCGGGACGCGGCCGGGCAGGGGAGTGCGGCGGCGTAGCGGGCAAGAGAGGCCCCCTCATCCGGCCGCTGCGCGGCCACCTTCTCCCCGCTGGGGAGAAGAGGCTGGCACCGGCGTTCGCGATCTCTTCTCCCCTCGGGGAGAAGGTGGCCCGAAGGGCCGGATGAGGGGGCGTTTCACATAGTCACTTGGAGAAAAACATGGAAACCATCGGCTTCATCGGCCTCGGCATCATGGGCGCGCCGATGGCGGGGCATCTGCTAGACGCCGGTTATCAGGTCGTCGCCAGCGACCACCGCTCGAAACCGCCGGCCGACCTCGTCGCCAAGGGCCTGAAGGTCGTCACCGGCCATGATGCCGTCGCGCGTGCCGCCGACATCGTCATCACCATGGTTCCGGATACGCCGCAGGTCGCCGACGTGCTGTTCGCTGAGAATGGCGTCGCGTCCGGCCTCACTAAAGGCAAGCTGGTCATCGACATGAGCTCGATCTCGCCGATCGAGACCAGGGCCTTCGCACAAAAGATCAACGATCTCGGCTGCGACTATCTCGATGCGCCGGTGTCGGGCGGCGAGGTCGGCGCCAAGGCGGCGTCGCTGACCATCATGGTCGGCGGCGAGGAAACAGCCTTCGAACGCGCCAGGCCCATCTTCGAGAAGCTTGGCAAGAACATCACTTTGGTCGGACCCAACGGCGTCGGCCAGATCACCAAGGTCGCCAATCAGATCGTCGTCGCGCTGACCATCGAGGCCGTCGCCGAAGCGCTGGTTTTTGCATCGAAAGCCGGCGCCGACCCGGCCAAGGTCCGGCAGGCGCTGATGGGCGGGCTGGCCGCCTCGCGCATTCTGGAAGTACATGGCGAGCGCATGATCAAGCGCAGCTTCGCGCCGGGCTTTCGCGTCGAACTCCACCAGAAGGATCTCAATCTGGCGCTGGAAGGCGCGAAGGCGCTTGGGGTAGCACTACCCAACACCTCGATGACGCAGCAATTGTTCAACTCTTGCGCGGCGAACGGTGGAGCAAAGGAAGACCATTCGGCACTGGTCAGGGCACTGGAGCGCATGGCTGGTCACGAGGTTGGTGAATAGTGAATAGTGAATAGTGAATAGGTAGTCAGTTGCAGATAGGTGAGTAGTTGGTAGTGAATTGGTCACGACTTACGCACAGTCTCACCATTCACCATTCACCATTCACCATTCACTCTTTCAAAAATTTTCGCGCCGCATAAAGCGCCACCGCCGCGGCATTCGACACGTTGAGCGAACGGATGGCGCCGGGCATGTCGAGGCGGGCGAGCGTCGTCACCGTTTCGCGCGTTTTCTGGCGCAGGCCTTTGCCCTCGGCGCCAAGTACCAACGCGATCTTTTCTCCGGCAAAGCTCGTTTCGAGCTCCGCCGGCCCGTCTGAATCCAGGCCGATCGTTTGGAATCCGGCCTCGTGCAGCTGCTCCAGCGCATCGGCGAGGTTCTTCACCTCGATCTGATCGATGTGTTCGAGCGCGCCGGAAGCCGACTTTGCCAGCACGCCGGATTCCTGCGGGCTGTGGCGCGCCGTGGTGATCAGTGCGCCGGCGCCGAAGGCGACCGCCGAGCGCAGGATCGCGCCGACATTGTGCGGATCGGTGATCTGATCGAGCACCAGCACCAGCCTGGCGTCGCCAAGCGCATCGAGCCGCTTCGGTTTCAGCGGCTCGGCCTCGATCAGCGCGCCCTGGTGCACGGCATCGGAGCCGGTGACCTTGTCGATGTCCCTTGGTTCGACCAGTTCCGCCTTGAAGGGCAAAGCGCCGAGATCGGCGATTGCCAGTCGCTCGGCAGCGTTGCGCGTCACCAGCATCTTCTTGATTTTTCGGCGCGGATTGTCGAGTGCGGCCCGCACCGTGTGCAGCCCGTAAAGCCGCACCAGCCCGTCCGCCGCGTTCTCGCCGGGCGGCACCGGCTGGCGTGGCCTGAATGCAGGCGCGCCACCGCTCTTCTCGTCGCGATGCGCGCGGCGCAGCTTCGCGTAGTGGGTGTCTTTAGGGGTCTTCGATTTGTTGTCGTTGCTCATGGCCGGCTTCTATAGCCGTGTCGTCCGGCCATGGATACAGCCGCATAAGCTGCTTGTCGGGCGAGGCGTGAGATTCAGCGCTTTTTGCCGGACTGTTGCGGTTGACAGTTTTGGGCGCTGCCGCCATAAGGCGCTTCGCGGAAGGGCTGCTTTGGCAGCCGCGACGCGTCGATGCCTCGTTGCATGGCTCCGGCGGCAGACTGGAGAGGTGCCCGAGTGGTTAAAGGGGACGGACTGTAAATCCGTTGGCTATGCCTACGTTGGTTCAAATCCAACCCTCTCCACCACTGCCGGCCCGGAAGCCCTGAAACGCAGAGCGAGCGTCGGAGCGGATCCGATGCTTGACTGAAAGGCGCGGGTATAGCTCAGTGGTAGAGCAGCAGCCTTCCAAGCTGAATATGCGGGTTCGATTCCCGCTACCCGCTCCAGATTTCCCCCAAGCCGCGGCGCACCTCGCGCACGATGCCGAAGTAGGCAGCCCCAAGCGAAGCGCTTTGCCGATAGTTCAAAGTATTCGTTGCGCGTCCAGACGGACGCGCATCTTAATCTGTGTTATCGTTGTTATCGTTGTCCCGAACCGCAGGCGGCGTTGGGCGACAGGCGTCAGCTCGCGAATTTGCTGAATATGGACGCGAGCTGGTTCTGCTGCGGCACCTGCCCGTTCGGCGTCAACTGGTCGACAAGCCCTGGCAAGGCCGCGGACAATTGCTTGAGCAGATCCTGCTGGTTCAGGCCCGTCCTTTGCGCGATCTCCTGGATGATTTGTGGCCCGAGAGCACTGCCCAGATCGCTGGGGTTGATCGGCTGGTTCTGACCGGTGCCGACCCACGAATTGGCAACGTTGCCGTGGCCGGCGTCCTTCAGTTTGTCGAGCAGTCCGCCCAGACCGCCGAGCAGTCCGCCGTCGGCGGATGCGGTTGTATCAGGCGGGACGGGGGCAGGGCTCTGCGCCGCCTCCGGCTGGGCGGAACTTCCACCGCTCAGCATTTTTCCCACCAAAAGTGCGCCGAGCGCGATCATCAGCGGCTTGGCGACGTTGCCGCCGGGAACGGCATTGTCAAACAGTCCCATTGTGGATCTCCATGTCAAATTGCCCGTCCGTCTCCAACAATGACGCATCCATGGCGAATTTCAAGCCGGTTTGAGCTTTCCGTAATCATGATTTTCAAGTTGGCTTGAGCTTTGCTTAATAATGTGGAAGTAATCGGGTGCGGGGAACGGAGAGGAAAAATGTCAATATTAAGCTGGATTATTCTCGGCGTCATCGCCGGCTTCATAGGCAGCAAGATCGTCAATAAAAGCGGGCAAGGCCTTGTGCTCGACATCGTGCTCGGGATTGTCGGTGCCATCGTCGGCGGGCTCATCTTCAGCGCCTTTGGCGCGTCGGGCGTTACCGGGCTCAACATCTATAGCCTGATCGTAGCCGTGGTCGGTGCCGTGGTTGTCCTGTGGGCCTATCACCAGTTCAGCGGCAGGCGGGCTCTGTAGAAGCCGCTCGGCAATTGCGTCGGCATTCATCCGAATGCCGACCGCCTATCTGATCCTTTTGAGGATTTCGCGGATCAGCGTGTTGAGGCCGGCTTCCAGCCCTCCCACCATGATCGGCCATAATTCCTCGAGCAGTCGCTGCCATGCGGCATCGCGCCCGTTCCTCACCGGCAGATTTGGCATCGCGCCCATTGCCGCCGTCACGTCGCGGCGCAGCCGGTCGCCGCAGGCGCTTGCGCCGCTGATCGTCGGATCGAAGGGCAGCCGGGTGAAATCCCATTTTCCGCGCTGCTCGATGCCGAGATTGCTTTCGACCTCGGCGTGCGACAGCACCGTTTTGGGCGTGACCTTGATGCGGTAATATTTGCAGAGTTCGGCGACAACCGTGGTCATCGCGTCCCACTGCGCCCTGGTCATCGGATAGCGGCCGGCATCGAACGGCCTTTCCTCCGCCCCGGCCATGCAGCAGAGCGAAACCCCGATCGAGCCGCCGTTGCAGTTGAGCGTGTGCGCGGCATATCCCGGTTTTACCCGGCTCGAATTGAGCGCGATCGAAGGCCGGCCCCTGACCAGGCGGCCATTCCCCTCGACCAGTATGTGATACGCATCCCTGTCGGTATCGCCGGCCGAATGCGAGCCGGCCGTCCAGTGGCAAATGACGCGCTTCATCGCAACATTGGGCAACCAGTCGGGCGGCAATGCCACAGAAATCCCCGCGACATAAGTTCAGTGACGGAGCACAGTATAGTTTCGTTGGCGGCCGACGCGAAAACGAAACGATAATTTGGTTGAGCGTTTTCTAACGGTCAGCTATTCGCCGGCATCTGCGGCGACCGCGTGTTCTCTGTATTGCGGCAGATCGTCGGTGATCGTGAACCACTTCGCCTTCGAGCCGACGAAGATGTGCTGCGTCGGGCGGATGGTCGGCTCGTCGACCAGGGTTCCCATGGCGACATGCACGAAGGCACCGTCGCGGACCACGGAATAGAGCAACGAGCCGCAAGTCCGGCAGTGCGCGTCATGGCCGGTTTCGTCGCCGAAGATCGTGAGATTGTCCTCGCCCCTGGTCAGGCTCAGCCTGTCGCGTTCGATGCCGGCGAATGGCTTGAACGCCGAACCGGTGGTGCGCCGGCAGTTCGAGCAGTGGCAGTTCGCGGCATAGACGAACGCGTCCGCCACCGCGTACTGAACGGCGCCGCACAGGCACTTTCCGGTGAGCGTGCGGTTGCTTGCATTCTGGTTGTTCTCGTTATCCGGGCCTGCCATGCGCTTCTCCGATTATCCCTGCGCCGTTTTCCGCTCTAGGCGACGACGGTCAACCGGCGCTTGCGCTCGTCGAGCGAGACTATGGTCAACCCGCTGGCCACCACCAGCAGGATGCCGCAGATGGCCAGCGCATTCGGGAGCTGCCGGAATACCACCAGGCCTGAAATCACCGCCCAGACGGTAAAGCAATAGTAGAACGGCGCCACCACGCTGGTCGGCCCGACGCGATAGGCCATGAAGATAAAGAAGTGGCCGAAGATCAGGAACAGTCCGGCGCCGCCCATCAGCAGCAGGTGACGGATTTCAGGCACCACCCACTGCTCGGAAAGCAAATGAGCTGCCCCGGCCCCCGCGAGCACGACAATCACCGCGGACATAGCGACGACCATTCCCGGCACGTCGGCGGCGACCTTGCGTCCGGCCAGATCGCGCGCCGCGGACAGGGCTGCATTGCCTAGCGCCAGCAGGGCATAGACCGAAATCCCCTGCATCGTCGGTTGTGCCACCATCACCGCGCCGACAAAGCCGAGCCCGATCAGCGCCAGGCGTACCCCGCCGATCCGTTCACCAAACAGCATCGAGGAGCCGACCAGCATCAGCAAGGGCGTGATCTGCCCGAGCGCGGTCGAATCGGCGATCTGCATGTTGGCGAGCGCCACCACGTAGCAAAGGATCGCACCCAGTTCGAGCATGTTCCTGCGCAAAACCTTGGCGTCGAGGATCAGCGGGATCTGCTTGCCATAGCCCAGCATGAACAGCAGCGGAATGCCCCACAATGTTGCCGCAGCGCCGCGCAGGAACAGCACCTCATAGGGCGGCAGTCCCGCGGTTGCGAGCTTCATCATCGTGTCGTTGACGATGTAG
This sequence comes from Mesorhizobium sp. M0184, assembly GCF_040322215.1. Classification (NCBI taxonomy): domain Bacteria; kingdom Pseudomonadati; phylum Pseudomonadota; class Alphaproteobacteria; order Hyphomicrobiales; family Phyllobacteriaceae; genus Mesorhizobium; species Mesorhizobium sp. M0184. The sequence continues at coordinate 415 of NZ_JAMYSZ010000068.1, read as the reverse complement.
GACCCGGTCGAAACGACCATGAACAGCGGGCCTCGTATGGCAGTCGGGATGAAATGCATCGGCCCACGAAATCAGACCGGCGCCAGGGCGGCAATGGGCCAGATCCGGCTGTAAATCCGTCAAAGCCGTCAGCCGCCGCCGTAACCATTCCATTTGCCCTTGTTCGTTCCTATATCCGCGCCACATTCTCCGAAACCGGATCACCCGTTCGGGCGGGCGAGCGCGCTCGGCGACAAGGCACTTGTGTTTTTCGGCCTTAGTCGCTAATCGCCCCGCATTCGACTGAACTGAAGGTCCAGGCCGTCCCCAGGCCGTCCAAGGAAAGAGACTATGGCAAAAGGTAAATTCGAGCGCACTAAGCCTCATGTGAACATTGGCACGATTGGTCACGTCGATCATGGCAAGACGTCGCTGA
>NZ_JAMYSZ010000067.1:0-12030 GCF_040322215.1 Mesorhizobium sp. M0184 | reverse complement strand
TCACCACCGTGCCATGGCCGCTCGCCCCTCAGAGCAGGCGCCGTTCTCTCTCCAAAACTTTTTGCAGAACCTTCAGCACACTATCTGATCACGCCTTCGCCTCCTGTTCATCGCAGATGAATGGGCTGCGGTTCAGATGATCTGTGCCGCCAGCGCCACGCCGACCAACGACGTGCCGACCCCTGCCGTGCGGATGGCTCGCGGCCAGCGCCGAAGTGTTAGGGCGGCTAACGCGCCGGTCGCGTGAAGAGCCGAAGTAGCGACCACGAAGCCGACCGCATAAGCGATGCCGCTGGCCGTCTCGGGAATTTCGAGGCCATGGGCATTGCCGTGGAAGAGGGCGAAGAGAGCGGTCAGCGAGGCGGCCACAGCGAGCGGAAGCGGCTTGGCAAGCGCCATCATGGCGCCGAAGACCAACAGCGATAGCGTTATGCCGGTTTCCAGTGAGGGCAGGCCGATGCCGGCGATACCGAGCAGGGCGCCAGCGACCATCGCCGAGACAAAGCACGACGGCACGATGATGATCCCCTTGCCGCCGGCGCGAGCGGCAATGATGCCGACAGCCATCATCGCCAATAGATGATCGATGCCGGCCAGCGGGTGCTGAACGCCGTCTACAAACCCGTGGGCATGAAAACCGCCGCTATGGGCGAAGGCCAACGAGGGGATGAGGGTTGTGGGGGCTGCCAGGGCGAGTCTGCCGAAGAATGAAAGCGTTCTGTTCATGGTTCTTGACCTGTTTGATAGAGGTGCGATCGGTTCAAGGCCGGTGCTCATTGTCCGGCCCCTGGCATGGTGAATTGTGCGGCGCCGGACCTGTCGGCCAGAAGCCGCGCCTCGCCGAAGTCGAGGAGTCTTTGTCCCCTGACGTCATGGTAGACGAAGGCCAGGCGGCGCCGGCGCGACGTCAGTTTCGCGGGCAGCGGGTGATAGGTGACGCCGGCGCCACCAATCAGCGGCATGACGGCGCCGACATCGACCATGTCCTGCGTCTCGACGCGCAGAAGATGCAGCCGCACGCCGTCGGCGGTCTCGCCGACGAACGGAATCCCGGCGAGGCGCAGGAAACTGGACGGGTCGGGCGCCCGCGAAAACCCTTCGAGAAACGCGATCTCGACGAGATCGAGATCGGTCGCCCGCGCGTCGGCGGGTTCGGGCGCATGGTCGTGTGGTAGATGCGGTGTCTGCCATTGCAACGGCTTGCCGGCCGGCCCGTTGTGGCCGACGGGGTGGGGATGGTGATGATGACCGTTCGGCCCGTGATGGTGACCGTCGCCATGATCATGGCTGTGGTGGTGATGATCATCGTGCATGGTCAAAAGCTCGTCGGCTTGTCGATGATGGATTTGTGTTTGCCGAGATTGCCGTGCGCGACCATCGAGCCTAGCGCCTCGACGACAACCCGCACGCCAAACAGCGCCGTGATGTCTGACGTGTCGTAGGGCGGCGACACCTCGACCACTTCCAGTCCGCAGATGCCGGGCGCCGACACTAGCCCGAGCAGCTTCAGTGCCTCGCGCGGCAGGAAGCCACCGGGCTCCGGCCAGCCCGTACCCGGCACGAAACCGCAATCGATGCTGTCGACATCGAAGGAGATGTATACGGCGTCGGTGTCCTTCCATGCGAGCTCGAGCGCGATCTCGGCCGCCTTCTCCAGCCCCATCTGTTCGATATCGGAGATCGTCAGCACGTTCGTTCCGCGCTTTCTCGCCTCGGCCACGCCGTAGCGGGGCACCTGCCAGCCGCCGATACCGAGCTGCACCAGATTGGTGGCCGAGACGTTCGGCAGGTTGGTCGCCCAATACCAGGGCGTCGTGTGCATACGTTCGTCGAGATCCTTTTCCTGGATGTCGATGTGGCGGTCGAAATGGATGATGCCGATTCGCTTGGAGGTCACGTCGGCGATACCGCGCACGCACGGAAACCCGATCGAATGGTCGCCGCCGAGCATGATCGGCAGCGCGCCGGACGAGGCGACATGGCTGACGCCCTTGGTGATCTGGTCGAAGCTCTTTTCGAGATTGGCGGGGATGGTGAAGACGTCGCCAGCGTCGCAAAGCGTCATCTGCTCGCGCAGGTCGACACCGAGCTCGTAATTGTAAGGCGTGTAAAGCGCCGAGATGCGGCGCATGCCTTGCGGCCCGAAGCGGGTTCCGGGCCGGTAAGTGGTGCCGCTGTCGAAAGGAATGCCCATGACGGCAGCGTCATACCTGCCGACATCGCGGACGTTCTCGACATAGGGCGCCTTGAGGAAGGTGTTGATGCCGGCGAAGTGCGGCAACTCGCCTCGCGCGAATGTCGGGATCGACTTGTCGGTGATCGAATCCGATCCGGGCAGGCCCATGTCGAGTGCCCATTTCTGTTCCTTGCGCCAGCCGTCCTCGGGCAGCTTTCCTTCCGCCTCGATAGACTTCCAGCCCTGCATGTCGCGGATCTCGAAGTTCGGATGGTGGAAGCGTTGGCGTGGCTGGTGGTCGGTGAGCCCGGCGCGACGATGCCGGCGTTCTGGACTATCTCTGTGCATGAAACCTCCTTCACGACGCCGTCGTCGCGATTGCGCTATCCAGTCGGGTCGTCCCGACCATCGCGGCCACTTCGGCCACGTCTCGTGCGGAAGCCCGGTGCTTGCGGTCGAGCTTCAGATCGTAGGTGATCGTCGCGCCATAGGCGGACGGGAACTGGGGGTCGTGGCGCACCTTGTCGAAGACCAGCACGCGGGTGCCGAGCTTGAATGCCTCGCCGATATCGTGGGTGACCATGACCACGGTCATGCCGTGCTCGGTCCAGAGCTCGGTGAGCAGCTCATGCATCTCGATGCGAATACCGGGATCGAGTGCGCCGAACGGCTCGTCGAGAAGCAGGATCTGCGGCCGGCCGAGCAAGGTCTGCGCGATCGCCAGCCGCTGCTGCATGCCGCCAGAAAGCGTGGCCGGATAGAGGTCGCGCGCATGGCCAAGCCCGACCCGTTCCAGCATGGTTTCGGCTTCTTGCCTGGCGCTTTTGCGCCTGGCGCCGAAGACGCGGCCGAACGGTCCGCCCGAACGGAAGTCCTCGACCAGCAGCAAGTTCTGTAGCGCGGTCAGATGCGGAAACACGGAATAGCGCTGGAAGACGATGCCGCGCTGCGGCGTCGGTTCCGGCACGATCGGCTGGTCGCCGACGATGACCACGCCGCCACTTTGCTGTTCCTGGCCAAGCAGGATGCGCAGGAACGTCGATTTTCCACAACCGCTGGCGCCAACCAGCGACAGGAATTCACCCGCTTCGGCGGAGACGTTGACCCGTTCCAGCACGCGGGCGTCGCCGTAGCTCTTCTCCAGCCTATGGACGAGGATCCGGCTCATCTGGTCCGCACCGGATGCGCCCAAGGCGAGATGATGTGAGAGAGCCGCACGAGCAGCCAGTCGGTCATTACCGCAAGCAGCGTGATCCAGGCGACGTAAGGCAGGATGACGTCCATCGATAGGTAGCGACGAACGAGGAAGATGCGGTAGCCGAGCCCCTCGGTGGAGGCGATGGCTTCTGCCGCGATCAGGAACAGCCAGGCCGGCCCAAGCGCCAGCCGTACGCAAGTGATGAGGCGCGGCATGACCTGTGGCAGCACCAGCCTGAGCACCATGGTCCAGCTGTTGCCGCCGAGCGTCTGTGCCTTGGCGACGAGCTCCGGCGGCAATTCCATCACCCGGTTGGCGATGTCGCGCACCATGACCGGTGTGACGCCGAGAGCGATCAAGGTGATCTTGGCCGTTTCGCCGAGGCCGAGCGCAATGAACAGGATCGGCAGCAGCGCCAGTGGCGGGATGACGCAGACAACTGTGACCAAGGGCAGTAGAAAGGCCCTGACGCGCGGGATGAAACCTATGGCGACGCCAAGGCTGAGCGCCACCAGCGTGGCCATGCCGACTCCGGCGAACAGTCTGATCAGGCTGGCATAGGTGTCGGCCCACAGGATCAGGTCGCCGGAGCGCTTGTCCGGCACTGTCGCCAGGTCTGAAAAGGCCGACCACATCTGTGCAGGGGAGGGCAGCAGCTTGTCGCTGGGATTGACCGCCAGCCTTTGCGACGAAGCGAAGAGATAGGCAATCGCCACGGCGGCAAACGGAAGCGTCCCAAGCAGCAACGCTCCGCCGCGGGAGACCGTCGCGTTGATGATGCGAAGCCGCCCTTTCGGCCTGCTAAGTTGCAGGCGCGCGACTTCGGGGCCTGCTGCGGCCTGCATGATGCCGGTTCCTCTGGCTAGCATGTCGCGCTCCCGCGTCAGAGCGTTCCGCCCGCCGCCTCTGCCATAAAGGCCGGATCGAAGCGCAGCTTGACGTTGTTGACGTCGCCCAGCGTCGAGCCGTCGGAGAAGCTCATGCCGATCACGTCGACGCTCGGCGCGTTGGTACCAAGAATGCCGTGGCTGAACAGGAAGTTGCGCACCAGATCCATGGTCTTCGGCAGTTCGGCGCCGTTGGTGAATGCGACCGCCTTGGCCGGCTCGAAGAACATCGCCGTTGATGCAAGCTGAGCGTCGAAACCGGCAAGATCCGTCCCCGACGCCTTGGCCATCTCTTCCTTGGCCGCCTTGCCTTCGGGCGTGCCCGACGTCATCAGCGCCATGGCTTCATACCATGCACCGACAAGCGCCTTGCCCAAGGCCGGATTGTCCTTCAGCGTCGCGGTGTTGACGACCATCATGTCGATGATCTCGCCGGGGATCTCAGTCGAATCGAATACCTTGTGGGCGCCCGGCATGGCAGCGATTTCCGAGACCAGCGGATTCCAGGTGACGACGGAAGTGACGTCACTGGTGCCGTAGGCAGCGACCATGTCGGCATCGGAGGTGTTCACCACCGTAATGTCCTTTTCGGCCAACCCCACCGTCTCCAGCGCGCGCGCAAGTAGGTAATGTGAGACGGAGAGCTCGACGAGATTGACCTTCTGGCCGGCAATATCCTTGAGCGCGGTCTTGTTCTTGAGGATGACCGCGTCGTTGCCGTTGGAGAAATCGCCGACGATCAAGGCCGTCGTGTCGACACCGCCGCCGGCCGGGATCGAAAGCGCATCCATGTTGGTCATCGAACAGCCGTCAAAGCCGCCGGCCGTGTACTGGTTGATGCTCTCGACATAGTCGTTGATGCGGGTGATGTCGACATTGATGCCGTATTTGTCGGCCCACTTCTTCATGATGCCGCTGTCGGAAAGATAGCCCCACGGCATCCAGCCGACATAGATCGACCAGCAAATCTTGAAGTCTTTCTTGGGCGCCGCTTGCGCGGCTGAGATGAAGGGGAGGCTGAGTGATGCGGCTAGGATGATTGTGGCCAGTTTGCGAAGCATTACATACCCCTGTTTGCGATCCGGATTGCGTCCGAACGTCTGTTGGGGGGTTCACGGAGCGCGCATCCGGGAGAGGTTCGCGCCAGCAAACCCGTGCAGGGTTCTCCCGGGATTTTGGCCCGCCGTGTTCCGCCAGATGCCTCAATGCATCTCAAGCGGTCGCGTCTCTTGGACCAGCACCGTGATCGACACGGCCGGAACCCTAGACGCTCTGCACGTGAACAACGAAGCAAGGGGCGTGCCAGTCCGGAAAGCCGTCCTGAGGCGGCCTTTCCCCGGATTTGCAGGCAATCGCGTTATGCTGATGCCACAAAAGTCATCGCAACGCCGACGGATTAGGCAAGGAAAATCTAGCGTCAACCAATATGAGCAGGCTTGTGCCCTGGGGACCTCCGCTGATCGCACCCCGCTCTATGGTCGCCCACACATACATGCCCAATAGGGACACGTTCGGGAAGGGCGTGAGCGCGCGGCGGATCCGGATGCCAATTGGCGCCGACCCATGTGACGAGTGCGCCCGATCGTGCAAGGGCAATTCGTGAAATAAGCGCGACTGCAATGATGCTAGGCAAGCCCGATCGCGTGTCGGGAGGCAGTTGTGAAAGTTGCGATCATCGGACCAGGCTCGCTCGGGAAGGCCTTGGCGAAATGTCTTGGCCTCGCCGGGCACGAAATTCGCCTCAGCTTCAGTCGTGACGAAGGCAAGTTGCGCGCAATCGCGGGAACCCTCCGTGTTGGCTTCGGTGCTCCTGACGAAGTAGCGAGATGGGCCGACGTAATTGCCCTGGCGACGCCATGGCCGGCTCTCGAGCTGGCGATGGACGCGCTTGGCGATTTGTCGGGCAAGATCGTCTGGGACAATACCAATGCAGTCGTGCCTGACCTTTCCACGATGCTGCTAGGCACTACTACGTCTGTAGGCGAGGAGGTTCAGAGGCGCGCGCGGGGCGCCCTTGTCGTCAAGTGCATTCCGACCTTTGCCGAATTGCTTGACAGGGATGATCCGCGTCTCAACGGCGATCCGGTGACGAGCTATGTCGCCGGCAATGACGCAGATGCCAAGGCGGCGGTTTGCCGGCTTCTCGCCGATCTGCCGACAATGCCGGTCGATGTCGGCGATCTCACGGCCTCGCGCCTGATCGAGCCGATGATGCTGCTATTGGTCCAGCTCGCCTATCGGCGCGGGATGGGGCCGACAATTTCCTTCAATCTCATTCGACAGGACGGACGGGTTCATGACTGATTATCTACCCGCGCGGCGCAAGGCGATTCCAGTAGGACGTCTGCTGATCGATGGCCAATGGCGCGATGCCGTCAGTGGCGAGATTTCGACGACTTTTGATCCGACCACGGAGGCGGCGATCACCGATATTGCGAAGGCGGACGTCACCGACACGAGCGATGCCGTCGCGGCCGCGCAGCGGGCTTTCGAGCAAGGACCCTGGGCGCGGATGCATCATGAGGAGCGCGCCAAGATCCTGTTTCGCATCGCCGATCTAATGGACGAGCGGGCCGAGGATTTCGCGGTGCGCGAGGCGATGGATATGGGTATGCCCTATCGCGATTTCCGCGATATCATCATGCCGCACTGCTCAGGACTGTTCCGCTTTCATGGCGGGCTCGCCATGAGCGCGATGGACGGCGCCTATCGTACCAGCTACGAACCAAATATCAGGATCCTGACGCGGCGCGAGCCGCTCGGCGTGGTCGCTGCGATCACCCCGTTCAATTTTCCCCTCGCGCTGTCCTGTTCGAAAATCGCGCCGGCACTCGCGGCGGGTAACACGGTCGTTCACAAGCCTGCGACCGACACGTCCCTGACGGCCCTCGCCTTGGCGCAAGTGATCCTCGACGCGGGCGTGCCGCCAGGCGTCTACAATCTCGTCACCGGCCCGGGCGGCACCATCGGCGACGCGCTGGTCAACGATGCCCGCGTCGACAAGATCGCCTTTACCGGGTCGACCACCGTCGGCCAGGGCATCATGCGCAACGGTGCCGGGACGATGAAACACCTGACCATGGAGCTCGGCGGCAAGAGTCCCAACATCGTTTTCGCCGATGCCGATATCGATGCCGCGATACAGGCAGCCTTCTGGGGCATCTTCTGGAACAAGGGCGAAGTCTGCGTGGCCGGATCGCGCCTGCTGGTCGAACGCGCCTGCTATGACGAGGTCGTCGAGAAGCTGAGCGCCATGGCGAAGTCGGCGACGCTCGGCGATCCGCTGGACCCTGCGACGATGATCGGGCCGATCGCGTCGCGGGGCGAGTATGACAAGGTCTTGAGCTATGTCGAAGAGCGCAAGCGCACCGCGCGACTGACCGCGGGCGGCGGCACCCGCCAGGTCAACGGCAAGGGCCTCTTCATCGAGCCGACCATCTTCGCCGATGCGACCAACGACCTAAGGATATCGCGCGAAGAGATTTTCGGCCCTGTCCTGCCGGTGATTCCATTCGACAGCGAGGAGGACGCGATCCGGATCGCCAACGATACGAGCTACGGGCTCGCCTCGGGCATACAGACCAGCGATCTCGGCCGCGCCTTGCGGCTCGCCGACCGGATCAAGGCAGGCACGGTCTGGCTGAACTGCTGGCACAAGTACCATCCTAATGCGCCGTTCGGAGGTTTCAAGATGAGCGGCTATGGCCGCGAGCAGGGCCGCGAGGCGTGGGAAAGCTACACCCAATACAAGACGATTTGGGCGAATCTCGTCTGACCAAGTGCCTGCCACCCCCAAGGAATAAGGACCAATCATGGCTTATATCACTACGATCGACGTCCTCGGAATCACACCGAAGGAGTACCGCGCAATCCTTGATGAAATGGGCGTAGAGCTCCGACCCGAACCGGGGATCTATCTACATTTGACCGCACCGATTGAGGGCGGCTATCGCGTCGTCGAGGTGTGGGATCATCGCGAGGGATTCGAGGCATTCATGCAGACGCGGTTGGCGCCGGCGGCGGCGGCGATCGGCTTGAACCGAGAGATAAAGGTGACGATCGAACCGCTCTACAACATCTTCGCGCCCAGGTTGGAGGAGCTGCCGCCGCTGGTCGAGGACGCGTTTTTGCGCCCAAACGCTCCCATTCCGGCCTGATATCACGCATGTCGGTCCGCGATCCCAACCCGCTCGACCCGCGGCATCCCAAACGCATCGCGATGGTCCTTTCCAACCCGGCTGTGTCAACCACCACAGGCTGGCCGGTCGGGTTTTGGTGGAGCGAGTTGACCCATCCCTGGCTCGTCTTCACCGAGCGCGGATACGAAGTCGCGATCTTCTCGCCTGAGGGCGGCAAATGCGAGGCGGATGCGTTGAGCGACCCGCGCGATCCGTCCGGCTATTCGGATACGGATCTGATCTCGCTCGGTTTCCTGTCGACGCCGAAACTGGCGGTGCTGGTGGAGACGACCCGGCCCATCGCAGAGCTGTCGGTCGACGCGTTCGACGCGATCGTCGTCGCTGGCGGCCAAGCGCCGATGTTCACCTTCCAAGGTGCGACTGAGTTGCAGCGGCTGTTCGTCGCCTTTTTCGCGGCCGGCAAGGTCGCGGCTGCCTTGTGTCATGGCGTCGCGCTGCTGCGTTACGCGCGCCTCTCAACCGGCGAGCTGCTGGCCAAAGGGCGCACTGTTACGGGGTTCGCCAATGTCGAGGAGGACTTCGCCGACAATGCCGTCTGGGAGATGGGCGCGCTGCCGCACGGTACGCATCTGATGCCATGGCGGATCGAGGATGAGCTGCGTGCGCTCGGCGCGAACTATATTCAGGCCGGGCTGTGGCGCGATTTTGCCGTGCGCGACGGCAATTTGATCACCGGCCAGCAGAACTTCTCCGGAGCGGCGACCGCCCGTCTTGTCATCGAGGCGCTCGGTGGCTGAGGACCAAGGCCGCTCCTGTCGGTGAAGTTCGGGAGTCAAACTCGCCGTCAGGACGGCGATGCCAAACGACATCGGCCCAATAGGATCCGGAGCCCGTCCAAGAACTCCACTTCAAACAACCACTATCAGCAGCGAGGATGAACCATGGCCGTAGTGACGACACTTGATATTGCCGGCCTGACGGCCGAAGATTATAGCCGCATCCTCGATCGGATCGGCGTGGAGAAACGGCCCGCTGGCGGCATCTATCAGCACATCGCGCATGCCACAGACGATGGTTATCGCATCATCGAGATATGGGACGACAAGGCAGGCCTGGAGCTCTTCTTGCAGGACACATTGTTTCCCGCCGCACAGGAACTGCAAGTTCAGCGTGAAATGACCATTATGACCCAGACACCGCACAACATCTTTGTGCCCCGGATTGGTGAACTGACTGCCCTGGCAAATGATGCGCCTGGTGGACCAGTCAAACGGGCAAAAGTGTAGGCATCAAGGATCGAGGATGCGGCGATCGATCATCGAAGTCCTGGAGGAACTTGCGTCCGGACGCCCGGTACAACGATGGTGACCGCGGCAAGTGCAAAGAGGTTGTTCTTTCCTGCCGGCGACTATCGCCATGCGCCGGCCGGAGTCGTTCAGCTGCGTGTGATTCGCAGCGGTTCATCCTATGCAGAGATCGATCTTGGCCGCGGGCTGCGGCGCGTCTTCACCCGCCCCGGCGACCTGCTGCTCAGTCTTCCCGAGCGTGCCACGCGGTTCAAGATCGAGGAGCCGCGAGAGCTGACGATGATCACCGTTGACTCCGCGCTGGCGTCAAGGCTCCTGGTATCCGCAGGTGGGACCCCCGAGGACCTGGTAATCCTGACCGATCGACCGATACGCGATTCGCTGGTGGCCGAGTTGTGCCGACGCCTCGAAGGCGACCCGCCAGCCAACCCGATCGTCCGCGAATGGACGCTGGGCCTGGTTTTCGCGAACCTGCTCCGTCTCGGGCATGCACGCCAGCGGCAGCAGAAGTCTCCGGTCCTAACCTCGCAGCGGTTCGACCGGGTCCTCGCTGCGATTGACGGCGATCTGGAAAAGGGGGTGTCGATCGACCATCTTGCCGGAATCGCGGGAATGCCACGACGCGCCTTCACCGCCGCCTTTCGCGAGGCGACGCAATTGCCGGTACATCAATTCATTTTACGCCGCCGCGTTGATCGCGCGGTCGAGCTTTTGGAAAATAGCGATCTGCCGCTGGCCGAGATTGCTCAGCACGCGGGTTTCACTCACCAGGCCCATATGAATCGCGTCGTGACCCGATTGAAAGGGCTGTCGCCAGGCCGGCTGCGGTCTCGCAGGCGCGACGGCTGACTTGTGATCTATTCCAGCATCAGGATTCGAATGGCGGAGATGTGAGTTGCTGAAACGTCCGTTGGCTAAGATGCCCGACAGTTTGCGTGCAGAGCTCGAGGCCGCAAATCTGATGACTGCTTTCGAGCAACGGCCTCCCTATCAGCGCAATGATTACTTGCATTGGATCGAGCGCGCCCGTCACCCGGAAACACGCCGAAAGCGCATAAATCAGATGATTGACGAGCTTACGAAGGGAGGAATCTACATGGGAATGCAATAAGAGCTGGCATCGCCGCGAAGCTAGCAGATCCGTCAACGATCATCATCCGATCCGTGGCCTATCGAGATCGGGTGCTTTCCGCATTGATCTTCATCGGTTTCCCCACATTTTTGCGCAGAGGATGCAGAGAGCCAAATAGTGACAATCGAACCTATCCTCCATTTTCGTTTGCGGCAGGTGGCCATATGATCGTGACATCGCAAACCAATAACGTGCTCGGCAGCACGTCAGGAAGGTGGCGCGTCTGGGCGCTCTCGGACGGTTACATCGAGATGCCGGCGGACCTTCTGCGGGACCCGCAGGATAATCCGGTGCCGCAAGCTGCGTTGGCAGGGGCGCTTCGCCTGTCTGTCAATTGCTTCGCGCTCGCAGGTCCAGGCGTTGACGGCATTCTGATCGACAGCGGAGGAGGGGGCTGGGCCCCGACAGTGGGGCGTCTTGAGCAGGCCATGGCGGAAGCCAAGATCGACCCGGCTTCGATCACGGTCTTGGCGCTCACCCACGCCCATCAGGATCATGTGCACGGACTTTTGACCCCCGACGGCCGAGTGCTCTTTCCAAACTTGAAGGCGATCGTAATTCCCGAGGCGGCTGTGCAGAGCTTTTTCGCTTACGCGCACCTTGCGCAGTTCCGGCCCCTGCTGAAGCCTGTCCAGAATGGCGACCAGGTGGTTGAGCGATTGAGGGCGGTCGCCTTGCCCGGTCATGCTGCCGGTCATACCGGCTACACGTTCGACACGGACGACGACCGTTTCCTATTCTTCGGGGACATCGTTCATGTGCCGGCCTTGCAGTTCGGCAATCCCGCGTTCAGTTGGGGTTATGACGACGATCAGCTGACCGCGCGCGCAACCCGCCTAAAGGTTTTCAGTGACGCGGCCGAGGCGGGGACGTGGATCGCCGGCGCGCACCTTGGCTGGCCGGGCATCGGCCGCGTGGTGCGTAAGGGCGAAGCATACGGCTATGAGCCGGCAGGAGGACGAGTGACCGGATAGGCGGCCCGATGCTGATCGGTTTATACCGCTCTCTTCGCCCAAGGCAAGGATCTCGACGAGCAGCGCGTCGCACTCCGGCGTCCTCAACGGCGGCGGTACCATCGTCCGGCCCACCAAAATATCTGATTTTGATCCACTGGCGGCCGATCGATGCCTGAGGCTTACCGGATCGGCGTCTCGCCGCGAAACAGCGGCTGGTGCGCCCGCATCAAGGCGG
>NZ_JAMYSZ010000066.1:0-12043 GCF_040322215.1 Mesorhizobium sp. M0184 | reverse complement strand
TCACCGGAGATGCGCGCGTTGAAGCGGCCGTTGTCGCCGGAGAGATCGTCCCAGCCATCTCCGCCGAAGATGCGGTCGTTACCCTCGCCGCCGATGACTCGGTCACTGCCCGCGCCACCCGAGATCTCGTCGTTGCCGCCACGACCGTCAATCCAGTCATTGCCCCCGAAACCCTCCATCCAATCTTCAAGCTCGGTGCCGAGGAGTGTTTCGGAACCCGGGCCACCCTCGATAATGTTTGCCATCGAAAATACTCCTAATGATGCACCCTGCCTGGCGCGTTCATATTCCTCATCGGATAATTAGAGAAATCGATTGCTTGGATAGACACACATTTACGAAATGGATGCACTCACGTTCACTTCCTTCTGCTGAGCAGTTGCGGGGGCATCGTAAACTTAAAGAGCGCGAGGCGGTCGTAGCCCGCTTGCCCCACGGCGGTTCAAGCCCGCGCGATTTTTGCCCAGAGGTTCATTGCCTCTGAACGCAGTTCGCGATGATGGCTGGAGGAGATTTCGTGGCGGGGGATGTGGAACAGGTTGGCAATCGGATCATGAATTGAGACGAAGCGCTGCAAATGGCGTTGTGACTTGAAGCGTTTCATGATCCGTTCCCGTCGCCGGACTGGCTGATGGGAATTCTCCGCCCGATTGTTCAAGCCTTGATGCGAACGGTGATCGACGCCCGGCATGATCTCTCGCTTTGCAGCGTCGTAAGACCGAAGCTTGTCGGTGATCATCACGCGCGGCGCGCGGCCTTGGCCCTTCAACAGCTTGCGCATCAGACGCTTGGCCGCCTTGGCATTGCGACGACTTTGCACCAGAACCTCCAGGACGAAACCGTCCTGATCGACGGCGCGCCAGAGCCAGTGCTTCTTGCCGCGGATCGAAACGACGGCCTCGTCGAGATGCCACTTGTCACCCAGCCGACCCGCTGAGCGGCGGCGGATCTCGCTGGCAAAGGTCCGCCCGAATTTCTCTGCCCAAAGCCGGACTGTCTGATGCGAGACAATAATCCCTCGTGCCGCCAGCAAGTCCTCGACCATTCGCAAACTGAGAGGAAAACGGAAATAGAGCCAGATAGCATGGGCGATGATCTCGGCGGGGAAGCGATGGCGGCGGTAGAGTGGGTCACGCTCTGTCATAGCCCGTCATCGCACATCGGTATCCACGCTTCGTTAAGTTGACGATGCCGTTGCGAAACAGCGAGAAAGCCGCGGCCGAGAATGCCGAACGTGCCTACGAGCTAATGGTTCGGCATTGGCGGTCACGCGGGCCGAAGCGGCGCACGGACGCCACAAACGAGGAACGACTATAACGGCTGCGTGGCGGCACTCTCATCCTCTCGCACCACTCTTTGCCACGTGGTCGTCCGTGCCGGACAAATATAGCACAAGGAAATCTGGCGGCACGACCGACGCCCTCGGTCCGCTCCAGAATGGCGCCGTGCTCGACGCCGTCAAGGCGTGGCCTGGAAACCTCGCAGCCGGCCGTGGCGCCATCGCACCGGCCAGCCTTGACTGCGTCTCGACACGCTCGCGTGGGAAATCCTGTGGGCCGGGACGAAGAAACAGGCTCATCTGAGCCGAACAAAGAAACGCAACAGGAATCGAAAAAGTCGAAATCAGGCTTGTCGATGTCATCCGTCGATGTCATCCGTGCTATGCAGCTTGGCGCGGTGCTCCTTAGGGAAGGTCATGTAGGCCAGCACGTCGGGCTCGGCGTCGTCCATGATGACGGCGAGCTTGGGCACTTTCGGCCGGATCTGGTCGGCAACGGCGCGCCATTGGGTGCTGGCGGCTTTCGGCGTCTCCTGGGCGAAGGCGGTGGCGAGGAAGGCGGAGACGACACGGCGCCCGCTTTTGCCGGCATGGGCCAGGACGTTCCTCATGAAATGCACGCGGCACCTCTGCCATGTCGCGCACAGCACCTTGGTGACGGCCGCCTTGATGCCTTCGTGGGCGTCGGACACGACCAGCTTGACGCCGCGCAGGCCGCGACGGGTCAGCTTGCGCAGGAACTCCGTCCAGATCGGCTCGGCCTCAGACGTGCCGACCTCCATGCCCAGCACCTCGCGCCGGCCGTCTGAGTTGACGCCGACGGCGATGATCACGGCGACCTAGACGATGCGCCCGCCGCGGCGCACCTTCAGGTAGGTGGCATCCACCCACACGTATGGCCAGTCGCCCTCGATCGGCCGGTCGAGGAAGGCCTTCACCTTGTCGTCGATCTCCTCGCACAGCCGGCTGACCTGGCTCTTGGAGACGCCGCTCATGCCCATGGCCTTGACCAGGTCGTCGACCGAGCGGGTCGAGATGCCTTGGATGTAGGCCTCCTGAATGACGGCGGTCAGCGCCTTTTCGGCCATGCGCCGCGGCTCCAGGAAGCCCGGGAAGTAGGAGCCCTTCCTCAGCTTCGGGATGCGCAGCTCGACGGTGGCGGCCCGCGTCTCCCAGCCCCTGTCACGATAGCCGTTGCGCTGGGCAAGCCGCAGCGGGTTCTTCTCGCCATGGGCGGCGCCGGTGGCGGCGCCCACCTCCAGCTCCATCAGCCGCTCGGCGGCAAAGCCGATCATGTCGCGCAGGATATCGGCGTCGGGGCTCTTCTCTACGAGCGCGCGCAGGTTCATCATGTCGTCGGTCATCGGTGGTTTCCTTCGAATCAGGTTGTGTCAGCAACCCAACCCTACCGAAGAACATCTGTCGCTTGGCAGTTAATTATGAGAATGGCTTGTCAATGATTTCAGCAGGTTAGCCATACACTATCGCGGTAGGGACGCCCATTACTGGGCGCCCCCCGCTCAGATCCGAGCGAGCCCGATTCGAGCACTCGGCTCCTACCTTGGGTGGCTGACGGCGAAGCGCGCATTGGGCCACGGGTGAAGGATGCGTGGTTTGGGGAGCCAGTCGTCGGTCAGCTTCGTCATGCGGGCCCAGGTGAAGCCGTCTCGTTGGCTGCGCCGCCGAAGCGTCCGCCGCCAGAGATCGGTCACATGGTGCCGGAACGCCGCGAGCGCCCCGCCATTCGTCGGGACCGCATAATAGGCGAAATGACCTGTCACGACCTGCCTCAGCCACTTCCCCTGTTCGGGGATGGGCCAATGCATCCGACGCCGCAGCTCCGCCTTGATGTCCTTGAGCTTCACCCGCATGCGGTCGCCTCGGGTCTTCCGCTTAAGCAGGAAGCGCCCCTTTCGCGATTTACCGCAGATGAAGGTAAAGCCCAGGAATGCGAAGGTCTCCGATTTGCCGAGCCCGCGCTGCTTGCGGTCGACCGCCGCGAAGCGGCCGAACTCAATCAGGCGGGTCTTTTCCGGATGCAGCGACAGCATGAACTCCTCAAGCCTCGCGCGCATCGCATCGAGGAAACGACGGGCGTCGCCCTCGCGCTCGAAGCCGACGATTACATCATCGGCATAGCGCACGATGATCATGTCGCCGGTGGCCTCGCGCCGTCGCCAGCGGTTGACCCACAGGTCGAAGACATAGTGCAGGAAATATTGGCCAGAAGCGGCGAAATCACCGAGCCTTGACCCGTGCCCCTGTCATCTACCGTCACGATCCCGTCTTCGAGAATGCCCGCCTTCAGCCATTTCCGGATCAGGCGGATGATGCGCTTGTCGCCGATCCTGTGTTCCACGAAGCGAACGAGCCAATCCTGGCTGACGCTCCCGAAAAAGTTCTGGATATCGGCGTCTACAATCCAGTTCACCCTCCGCGTGTTGATCGCTACGCACAGTGCATCCAATGCATCGTGCGACCCTCTACCGGGCCGAAACCCGTATGAGAAGCCGCAGAAGTCGCCTTCATAGATGGCATTGAGCACCATGACGGTTGCCCCTTGGACGATTTTGTCTTCCAGAGCGGCAATCGCCAGCGGCCGCTGCTTTCCATCTGCCTTCGGTATAAACGTCCGGCGAGACGGTTGCGGGCGGTACGCTCCCCGATGAACCCGTTCGTGCAGGTCCCTGAGCCGAGGCTCAAGGTCTGTCTCGTAATCCTGCCACGTCATGCCATCCACCCCGGGAGCGGCCTTGCGCTTGAGCACGTAGAACGCCGTCCGCAGTGTATCGACATTGATGTGGTGGAAGAGCGCGGTGAACTTCTCCTTCTTCCTCAGCCTTGCGGCTTGCCGTACGCGATCCAGCGACTGGGACATGCGAGCCCGGCTCTGTGTCCGGTGCATGTGTTGCTGTTCCGCGTTCCCCTTGGTCCCCGGCCTTGGCTCCACCAGCTCCGCCGCCGGTTGTCCGGCTTTGTTCGTCGGCTTCGCAGCTACTATGCCGGAGTCAGACTTCTCTGGATCGTGCATCAACGGCTACGGCTCCTCGCCTTCCCGTTGCGGACCATCCCCCCGTACTCCTGGGGCGTATGGCCAATCCAGAGATCTCCCGGTTCCCGCACAAGGAGCTTCCGCACATGCCAGGGTCTCAGACCACGCCGGATCGAACAGGCGCTCGCGAAAACGCGCCCGTCCATTTCGCCTTCCGCTAAATTAACGGCGTCGGCATCCGGAACAAATTCCCTTTCGTGGCTCAATGGCTGGCCTATGCACTCCCCTACCGACGCTTCGCCGGCATCCTCGCGGATGTCTGCGCACGGCTCGGGGCCGATGTGGATCGCTATTCCTTCATCGCAGTGGACTTCCACCACCTACTCCTTGCCGGTCTCCCGGCGCACTAATTTGAGAATCCGGACTTCCAGGTTCTCAAATTAAGTGCCAATCCTGACCGAAACCCGAAACGACTGCATTCTTACGGTTAACTGCCAAGCGACAGCATGGTCAAGAAGCAGCAGATGCGCTGGTCTCTCCACGGTGCTCACATGCTGATGCAGGTTCGGACAGCCGAGATGAATAGGGAACTTCGCGACCGACTGCGGGCACGATTTCGAGCACCAGAGCAGAGCGTGCCCTCACTATTCAAGCCCAAACCGCCCCTACTGTGCGCTGCGTAACCCCGGAGAAGTTACCGGTCTCTCCGACGCCCTCCATTGCCAAGCAGTTCGAAATCCTCGCCGCATGAGCGCCGCCTGACGCTCAACCTGCCTTTGCCACCTCAGCTGGAGTTTGCGACGAAACCCCCGGTGTTCTACGTGAATTGATTAAAGCCATCGAAATGGCTCGAGCCAAAACCCGACGGTTTTCTGGAATGGTCACCATGGTCAGGTGGTCGCCAGGAATCGGCACGGCATAAATAGGCGCCGCACTTAAGATCCGGTCCCACCCCCGCATGAGCGAAGTTGCGTTTGGATCTATTGAACTCTTGGCGCGTGCGCCACGAAGGGGGCGAATTTCAGTGGCATAAAACTGATGTATTCCAACTGGCAGGGAAGGAGGTTGGTACCCCTGCAGCGCTCCGTGGAACCGAGCGATTTTTTCATACATCATCACTTCGTCTCGGAGATCGCCTTTTGAAGGGATCGCTCCAATTTGCTGCGCCTTTTCAAGCAGCTGAGCAATCGAGCTTTGTTCAGCGAAGCGTTCAAGCTCTGCGAAGCACTCATCTTCCAACGATTCGAGGCGTTCCAGAACCAGTTTGTTGACCACCTGGATGGGCGATATGCTCGAGCCATTTGCAGGTAGCGTAACATCGATGAACGCCATGAATGAAACAGCTTCGCGTAGCCTCAACAGGTGCTGCCCAATTGCGTAAGCCAAGATCCCGCCTGATGAGTATCCCGCGAGGCGATAAGCCCCCAACGGCTGGATCTCTTTCATCACTTCGATTGCCTGCGCGGCTATTTCTTCGAGAGTTGGTGGATAAAGTTCATCGAAATCCGGCCATGGCACCGCATAGACGGGACAGTCTATGTCCATTTCGCTTGCCAATTTGGCGGCATAGGAACAGTCTCCCAACCCTGTCGGAAAAAAGAAGAGCGGCAACTGCGATCCCGCCGGACGAATGGAAATCACTCCCGGATTACTTGGTTGTGGTTCCCGATTGAGCTTCGATGCAAGCTCCTTCAGAATGGGTGTCCGGAAGAGATCGCTGGCGCTAAACTTCAGTCCGAGGTTTGAAGCTCGACTTAGCAGCTGCACGGCCAACAGCGAGTGGCCGCCGAGCTCGAAGAAGTGGTCGTGGCGCCCGATGCGCTCGAGGCCGAGCAGCTCCGCCCAGATCCCGGCCAGCAGCGTCTCGACCTCGCCCTGCGCGCTTCATAGGCGGTGCGCGCATAGGCCTCGTCGTCGGGGGCCGGCAGCGCCTGGCGGTCGAGCTTGCCGTTCGGTGTCAGCGGCAGCCCATCCAGCCGCACGAAGGCGCTCGGCACCATGTAGTCGGGCAGCAGGCTACCCAGATGGGCGCGCAAGGAGGCAGCAAGCTGCGCGCCATCGGCCTCGTCCGATCCGTCCGCCGGCTTCGCCACCACATAGGCGACGAGCCGCCGGCCGCCGGTGCGATCGGCGCGCGCCACCACCACCGCATCGCCGACAAGCTCGTGCTCGCAAAGCCGCGCCGCGACCTCGCCCGGCTCGATGCGGAAGCCGCGGATCTTCACCTGCTCGTCGTTGCGGCCCAAAAACTCCAGATTGCCGTCCGGCCGGTAGCGCGCCAGATCGCCGGTCCGATACATCCGCGCACCTGCCTCATCGCTGAACGGATCGGCCAAAAACCGCTCCGCCGTCAGCTCGGGCCGGTTCAGGTAGCCGCGCGCAACGCCGGCCCCGCCGATGTAGAGCTCACCCACCGCCCCGAACGGCACCGGCTGACCATGACCGTCCAGAAGATAGATCCGCGTGTTGGCGATCGGACCCCCGATCGTTTCAACGACGGTGTCTCCCCTGGGCATGCAAATCCAGGTCGAGTACGTCGTTGTCTCGGAAGGGGCGTATAGGTTACAGATCTTCTCGACGCGGCTGTGCTCGAAGATTCTCTCGATCAGAGCTGCGCTCAGCGCCAAATTGATGGCGCTTGCCGCGGCGGGGACTGCTTCCTTGTCGAGCAGAGCGGCGATCGCAGAGGGGACTGTATTGATCAGCGCGACGTCCAAAGGCGTTTGCGCCAGCGCCAGCGCATTGTGGACGAGATAGAGCGTGCCGCCCTGTGACAGGGTAGCGAAGCACTCGTAGACGGACAGATCAAAGCTGATCGAAGTGGAGAACAGCATGCGGCTGGTCTGCGCTTGCGCGTAGACGCCGCTACTCCAACGCAGCAGGTTCACGGTGCTTTGATGCTCGACCATGACGCCCTTGGGCGTCCCGGTGGAGCCCGAGGTGTAGATGATGTAGGCGAGATGGCGGGGGGTGAGCCCCAGCGCGCGCGGGTCGGGGTCGTCAGCGCCCTGGCCGGCCCATGGACGCGCGCCGCCCGAGAGGTCGACCGCCGTCAGGCTGGCGAGCGCCTCGGCGCCGAGGGCGGCGCGTCCGGCCGTATCGGCCAGCAGCAGCTTGGGGGCGGCATCGGCGAGCACCTGGTTGAGCCGTGGGCTCGGATAGGCCGGATCGAGCGGCACATAGGCGCCGCCCGCCTTCAGGATCGCCAGCAGCCCGACCACTATCGCCGGGCTGCGCTCGACGCAGATCGCCACCGGCTGATCCGGCTTGACCCCAAGGGCGATCAGATGATGGGCCAGCCGGTTGGCCCGGGCATTGAGTTCGCCATAGCTCAGCGCCTCGCCCTCATGCACCAATGCCACCGCCTCGGGCGTCCGGCGCACCTGTTGCTCGAACAGCTCGTGGATGCAAAGATCCGACGGATAGTCCGCGTCCGTCCGGTTCAGCTCCTCCAAAAGGTAGGTCCGCTCCTCGGGCGGAAGAATGTCGAGCGCGCGCACCGGCCAACCCGTCCGCCCCTATGTCACGCATTGGTACTCTGCCCTCGACGGGGCTGCCGTCTCCGGGTTCTCCCTTAGCATCGTGACACAGGTTCCCACGTTCCGCACAAGAGCCTATCACGGGCTCGCGCCGCCTTTGTACCGGTTGCCGCCCGGCCAATATGCAGGCACCCGCCGGGCTTATCCCAGAAATCCCATCCATCTCTGGTTTCGACAACTTCTGTCCGAATTTTCGATACGTCATCAGCGGTTCACTCGCGTTCGCCTTCCCGCAACTTACCTGCCGGGCTCGTGACCCGACTTTTCCACAACGCTCACCACCCCGGCCGTTGTGCCGACGCAGCTTGTGGCGGTTTGGACCCTGATCCTGTAATCCGAGCCCGAGGGACCTGCCCTCATCTCTCGTGCAGCATAGCTGCTGCGAAGTGATCCTACATTCTGATCTCCTTGCTTTGCTTTCGTGGCACACGATGGGGTATTCGGCTTGAGCCTCATCGTTTGGCGGTGACGCCATCAAGGTGCTGCGCTTCGAGCTGATGATAAACCGTGGTCGGTTCCCCGGAACAGCCACAAGCCATCAGGAAGGAAAAGCGAAGCATGAAACATTGTGCAGGATTGGACGTCTCGGTGAAGGAGACCGCAATTTGCATCGTCGACGAAATGGGCACAGTGTGCCGCGAGGTGAAGGTGCTGACCCATCCCGAGGATATTGCGCGGGTCCTCAAGGATCCCGCCTGGCGGTTGGAACGCGTCGGGCTTGAAGCCGGACCTTTGTCGCAATGGCTGTTCGAAGGCCTTGCCAAAGCCGGCCTGCCGATGATCTGCATTGAGACACGTCACACCAAAGCATTCTTGAAGGCGCAGGTGAACAAGACCGACCGCAATGATGGCTGATGCGCGCGGGATCGCGCAGATGATGCGGGTCAATCTGTTCCGCCCGGTGCATGTCAAGACCCTGACGAGCCAGAAGCGCCGGGCGCTGCTGACGGCGCGCAAGCTCTTAAAGGACAAGGGGATTGCCATCGAGACGACATCCGCGGGCTGTTGCGCAACTTCGGTCTCAAGGTTGGCAAGGTCGGTGCGGTCAAGTTTGAGGAGCGGATCCGCGAGCTCACCGAAGGCATGCCCGATCTGGCCGAGATCATCGAACCGTTGCTCGACGCGCGCCGCAAGCTGCGCCAGAATTATGCCGCCCTGCACCGCAAGCTTCTGGCGATCGTCCGGGACGATGAGGTTTGCCGCCAGCTGATGTCGATCCCCGTTGTCGGCCCCGTCGTGTCGCTGGCCTACGCCGCGATGATCGATATCCCCGCCCGCTTCCGCAACTCCAAGTCGGTCGGTCCGATTTTGGGCCTGACGCCGGCGCTCCATGAATCGGGCGAAAGCCGCCGGGTGGGCGGGATCTCGTTGTGCGGCGACGGCATGATGCGAACGTTGCTCTACGAAGCCGCGCAGACCCTGCTGACGCGGGTGACGAAATGGTCCTGGCTGAAGGCCTGGGCGATGGACGTCGCCAAGCGGCGCGGCCAGCAGAAAGCCATCGTTGCGCTCGCCCGCCGGCTGGCGGTGATCACGCATCGCATCTGGAGCGACGGCACACAGTTCCGCTGGACCAGGACGGAAATCAAGCCGGTCGCCGGCTGAACAATTGGACACCTCGAACTACCGGCATTTCCAGAGTGGGTGGTGCGACAATGAGGTTGCGAACAGCGGGCTGGATTTCGGTCGTTGGGGCTGATGCTGGTTGCCGATTTCGGCATCGCGGCGGCGTTTTCCGCCGCTCTCGCCGTCAGGCGAACGCAGTTCGCCCTTGGTGCCAGACGAAGCGGGTGAGATTGTAGGCGAGGTTGGCCATGCCGATCTTGGTGCAGGCGCGAGCGATGCCGATCGTGCGGACAAATGCGGGATTTCTGCTGCGCGAAGACGTGCTCGACGAAAGCGCGGATCTTTGAGCGCCGGCCATTGGCCCGTGCCATCGCCTCGCTCATCGGCCGGCCTTTCGGCTTCTTGTGATGAATGTCGGAGACGTAGCCGTTCTTGTCCAGCCACGCCTCATTCTTCTTCGAGCGATAGGCGGTGTCGGCCCATACCGTCGAGCCGGTGTTGTTCTTGTCCAGCACGTTGCGAAGCTGCGCCCCGTCCCAAGCCGAGGCGCCGGTGACGTTCCAGCCGCGGATGAAGCCGTGGCGACGATCGATCGAGGCATGGTTTTTGTAGCCGAAGGCGGGAACGGCGATATCGCGCTGCTTCGTCTTTCCCTCCTCATCGGCCTTGGCCTTCGAGAACTTCACGGTCCAGCGCGCGTCCCGGTCCTTCTGGCGCAGCTTGGCTGGTTTCTTCTGCCACTCGTCCGGCACCTTTCCTGCCTTGATGTCAGCCTTTTCAGCACCGGAATTGCGTTGCTTCGGCGCCGCCACGATCGTGGCATCCACGATCTGGCCACCCATCGCCAGATAACCGGCCTTGGTGAGGTGCTTGTCAAAACGGGCGAACAGGTTGTCCACCGCCCGGGCCTGCGTGAGGTGCTCCCTAAACAACCAGATCGTCTTGGCGTCGGGCACCTTGTCGCCGAGCCCCAACCCGAGGAAACGCATGAAGGAAAGCCGGTCTTGGATCTGAAACTCGGTCTGATGGTCCGAGAGACTGTAGAGCGCCTGCAGAACCAGGACCTTGAACATCATCACCGCATCAAAGGGCGGCCGGCCGCCTTTGGCGCCATCGGAGCGCTTCAGCGCCTTGGCCAGCGGTTTCCGGAAAACCTCCCAAGGCACCACCGCGTTCAGCTTCTCCAGTGGATCGCCGGCCGCGCTCAGCCGGACATAACGCTCGTCAATGTCCCAGAATCCAGCCTGGCCTCGCATCCAACGCCTCCGTGCAAATCACCAGGCGAAGTGAATCAAAATGCGGTCTCGATTGGCAGGTTTTTCGAGGTGTCCAATTGATAAACATCGCCCCGATAGACGGGGACGACACGAGTTCCGCCCACCGGTGGAAAGCTGTCCTTCGCGGGACGAGGATGAGGTAAGTTCGTCGACTGGCTTGGCTCGATTGCCCATCATCGGCAATCAAGGCGCTCGACAGATTGTTCCACCCATTCTTCTGAATCCCCATCATGCGGCGGCCAGAGCGCCGACCGCGAAGAGAAGCGAGTGACCTGCGGGACGGTCCAGAAAAAAGTGCAGGAGTAGCTTGACCTAAACGACCCCAATCAGAGAGGACTCTGAGTGGCATCAGGTGCGCCTAGAGTCCACACCACCTAAGGCTCGTGATATGGAGCGTGCCAGAACTACGCGGTTTTGTGGAACGCTCATCAATGTATCGTGCCTACCTGGGATCGGCACAGCATGAATGGCCGCCGCACCTAGAACCCGGTCCCAACCGCGCATGGGTGAGCTTGCCTCTGGACCTATTGAGGCTTCATCAGGTGGTACCCGACGACTGATGAGAGGCTCAGTGGCATAAAACTGATGTACCTCAATTGGCAGCGACGGAACCCGATACGACTGTAGCGCCGCATGAAATTGCGCGCTTTTTTCATACATCAGAACAACGTTTTGGAGATCACGATCCAGAGGTATCGCCCCGATTTGCTGTGCCTTTTCAAGCAGCTGTGCGATCGAACTTTGTCTAGTAAAGCGTTCCAACACTTCGAAGCTCTCATCATCCAAGGATTTAAAAGAATCCAGTACTACTTCTCGTATCATTTGGGTGGGCGATATGCTTGATGGATTTGCAGGTAGCGTAACATCGATGAGAGCGATGAACGACACAGCGGCATCGAGACTCAGCAATCGCTGTGCGATTGCGTAAGCCAATATTCCGCCTGATGAGTATCCAGCCAATCGATATGGACCCCGGGGCTGAATCTCTCTAATCGCCACGATGATCTCCGCGGCTATCGCCTCAAGGGTTGGTGGACGAACTTCATCGAAAGACGGCCATGGCAAAGCATAGACGGGACAGTCTACGTCCATTTCCTTTACCAAACTGGGGACATAGGAACAATCGCCCAAACCTGTGGGAACAAAGAACAGCGGCGGCTGCGAGCCGGTTGCTTGAACGGATATCACTCCCGGATTGCTGAGCTGTGGTCCCAAGTGAATCTTCGTTGCAAAGTCCGTCAGAACAGGGGCTTGGAAGAGGTCGGCGGTGCTGAACTTCAGCCCAAGATCTGATGCTCGGCTGAGCAGCTGCACCGCCAGGAGCGAGTGGCCGCCGAGCTCGAAGAAGTTGTCGTTGCGTCCGACCCGCTCGACCCCGAGGAGCTCGGCC
>NZ_JAMYSZ010000065.1:0-12739 GCF_040322215.1 Mesorhizobium sp. M0184 | reverse complement strand
GACGAGTTCCTCGACGCTGGCGCGCTGCCGACGCTTCACGATCGCTACGGGATCTCAACTTCCGAGCTCGTGCGCCGCGTCCGCACTTGGAGCGAGAAGTAAGAGCTCTCCCCATGCAACAGTTGAGCCATCGACTTGAACTGTGAGCTGGCTAACCCCGCCGCGGTTGTCGCGCTCGTCACAGCGTTGTGGACTAAGGACCTGGGCTTCCCTGATGCCTGTCAATCGGGCACATCCTGCGCGGCACTGATTGAGCACCGGCCTCCTGTTCAGATGCGGCTGGACGAGCTGTCTTCCAGTGGTAAGGAGAGAACTTCCTAGGATCTTGAACACACATCGAGGGCATTCGAGGACTTGGTGTCAGGCCCCCTGGTGCCGGTCTCCCGCGAGTTCGACGTAAGCAAGTTTCGGGATGTTGGCTCGTCTGTCCTTCGCGGCATATAGACCGGCGCGCGGCTCGCCTGTTCTCGGAACGGGTGTCACGGCACCGGTTTGGTCGAAGGGTTGGTGGCGCGAAGCGAAAGAAGCTGGCCGCAACTACCTCGCCCGCCAGCAGGGCGACGCCGTCCTGGCCGCCGCCGGCTACAACTTCTCGCTCCTGCTCCGGTGGCGGAAGGCTCTTTTGGGGCTACTCATCGCCGCCCTCAAAAGTCAGCCGAAGGAGCTCGAAGCCTGACGGCCGATTACGGACATCTGCTGTTCGAGCAGGCAATCCGGAGCGACAACGGTGTCGTTGACGAACTGCGGCCTCATTTCGAGTCCGCCCATCTCGACGCACGGGAAGTGTATCATCGTACATCAGGATCGCCTTCCATCCTGCGCCAACGGGCCCAGACTCCGGTACCATGCAGGGGTGGAAAGCTCATCTTCGATCTGGCTCGCGATCCGGCTCGCGTTCGTGAGGTTTCTCTGCGCCACCGGTCGCCGGGCTGAAGCGTCAGGATATCGGCGAAGACGCGGCATCCTTGAGCGTCCAGCTTGGGCGCGAGCCAAAGAGTAAATTCGGATCGCATCAATGTTACGATCGCAAGCGGTGACACTCGGTCCGCAGGTCCAACTTTGATCAATCGCGGCCGGGCGCCAATTCTCTCACCACAGGTCCGCGCGAGCGCGCGCATGCAGTGCCTCCCAGCATTTGTCGGCCGGCGAGCAACGAATTTGCCCTGCAGTGGATGACATTTAGCTGGCCAATCTGCTTGCGGTGATCGATGCGGGGGCAGCATTGTTGGGGTTTGCACGAAATCCGCGTCGCACTGAGCCGGCATCAGCCGCCCCGATCTCGCCAAGCAACAAGGACAGGCCGCACCTAACCCAAGGCCACCGAAGCGGCACGGACGTTCAGTCGATGTTTACCATTCGCTATTATCTTTCGCGAAGCGGCAAGGTTCTGAGTACCGCGCAAATCAAAGGGCCTGCTCCAGACAATGGGGCGGGCCTTTTTGCGTCACTTAGGAGAACGGACTCCAACGAATTGCCGGTTACCTGAAAAATAGGCCCCAGGCTGTGAAACGTCGTACGTGGCCGGGTTGTTGGTGCATCCGCAATCGGTTGGAAGGCAGGCCCCATTCTCGCGATACTCTGCCAGCGTCAGGGCTGGGCCAGCGGTAGGTTAGGGCGTCACGACCCGCAACATGGCGGCTTCATAGACGAACGAAACACGATTTCGTCCATGTTGTTTCGCTTCAAAAAGGCACCGTCCGGCAGTGCGAAGGACGTCCTGAGCATCTGCATTGGGAGAAATTTCCGCGCCTCCAATGCTGACAGTCACTTTCACGCCATGAGAGGGCGTTTAATTAAGTTGGGGTCAATTCGTGGCAGCAGGGTTCGTGCTATGAAGAAGGGACCGGTTCCCAACCGCGGCGAGGCACTTGCCTTCATCAGTGCCAGTCTCAAAGAACTGCAGGCACTGCGCGGCGGGTCTCGTGTATTGTCGCCTCGACTGACCCGTGCGCTTGATGCGCATGGTGGATGCGGTGGCTTCACCTGGGTGACCGCGAGCCCCATCGATGTTTCCTGGTCCAGGGAACCAAAACCTTTAACCGGTGCGAAGAAAAGGCATGACGTCGGCGCGAAAAAACAGCCGGACGGTCACTCCCTCCGCCAGATGCCGTTGATTTTATTGAACCTTTTGTCGGTATCTTCTTGCGGCCCCAATTTCGGCCCTAACGGACAGACTCGTCAGTGAGTCGTGGGGCTCGGGAACAGGAACTTGTACCCTTCCTTGAGAATCCACCGGGCGCGGGCGAGATGAGTTTCCCAGGCTCGGTGCGCCCGCTTCGGTTCCTTCTCGGGATCGATATGCAGCACAGTCCTGGCAACCACGCGCCAATCCTCGTCGTCATAGGCGGCGTCCAGCAGCCACATATACATGGCGACGCGTTTATTGTCGTATGGGGTGAGGTAGGGCTCGCTTGGCGCTTCGTCTGCGACCTCGGGATCCGGAAGCGGGCTGACCACTACGCCGCCTTCTTCGGGTCGCCGATGACGCGCGCCGGCAGATACGCTGGAGCCGGAGGCGGCAGCAAAAAATTGTTGTCAGCTGCAGTGCTCATGGGCGCAATATACATTGCGAATAGTGCCCATTCAACGCTGCGATCAAGATGGACGCGGCACGAGTCTTGCATGGCGCTCAACACGGCGAAGACCAAAGAAAACCGCGTGCGCTCCCTCGGCCATATCAATCGATTTTATCCGACGTGTCACATCCGCGTGATCTAGCGACACCTAATGAAAGCGGCTAAGGGGGACCGTGGTTTGGGGAAAAATTCTTATGAACAGCCAAAAAGACGCAGAGCGTATCCGGGCCGAAATGTCGATCGCACAGGCGATTTACGACGCCATTTGCGAGATGAACGGATCTTCGTACAGGCAAGACAAAGTACCTTTGCGGTGGGATACTTCGTCAGGCACACCGTTGAGCCTGATGAGTATTGACGGCTTTTTCGAATTGCGGGAACTGGCCCGGCGGATAGCGTCGAAGATCGACACGCCTGCGCTCATCAGTCTCAAAAGCCACACCGCGCAGCCGTCGAAAAAGATTGACTTCCACTAGGGTAGATTTGCCATCGCCGTGAAAAGGTTGCTCGAGATCACGTCGAGGATGGCATCCACCTGGCCCGTGGCGCGGTTGTCGCGCTGGTCGACGCCATCCGCGCCTGCGAGGTCGGTGACCCTTGCGCCGGCCCAAGCACGCGCGCATTCTGCCCCGAACCAAAAACTGGGGAGGGCCGAATGTTCGAAATCGGA
Organism: Mesorhizobium sp. M0184; assembly: GCF_040322215.1. Lineage (NCBI taxonomy): Bacteria > Pseudomonadati > Pseudomonadota > Alphaproteobacteria > Hyphomicrobiales > Phyllobacteriaceae > Mesorhizobium > Mesorhizobium sp. M0184. The sequence goes on along the minus strand of NZ_JAMYSZ010000065.1, from coordinate 9,493 downwards.
AGAGATTACCGCATCACCATGATTGTAGCGGTTCCGGGCGACTGGAGCGACGAAACTGGCGTCTGGACGGTCGCGGAAGTTGATGGGACGCTAGTGAAACTCACCAATCCCTACACCCCGGACACGATCATTAACACGGCGTCATGGCATTTCGTCCGCGCCGAGATTGTCTAGGCGCAACTTAGAAGTTGTCGAACAGCCCCGCCGCCATCATGCCGCCGATCAGGTCCTGTCCAAGATTGTTGGGGTGAGTTCCGTCTCCAGGACCCATCCAATGAACGTAGTTGAACTGGTTGATGATGAAGCGGCGGTACAGATCGACCACTGGCACCCTGTTTAGGGCGCAGACCTCAAGCATGGCGTTGGCGTACTCGATCAGCTGGCTTCCGGCTCCTCCCGCAGTGCCGTCCAGCGTCCGCCATATCGGCGTCGTGAAGATGAGCTTCAGGTTCGGCCGGGCGGTCATGATCGTCTGGATGCCGTAGTTGATGGCTCCCTTGAAGGTCGCCCCGGTTATGTCCGCATTGGTGCCGATGGGGCACGTCGGGCCGGCGCCGGTGAAGTCGTTGGTGCCGAACGAGGGGATCAGGTAATCCAGCAGGCTGTAATCCACCGATGCCATGCGCGCTGCAATCGCTGGAAAGATGCCTCCGATGACCGTTGCTGCGGCTATCTGTTGGGAAAAATCACCGGAGGCAATGGCATCGGCCAGCCGGTAAAACGAGAACTTGTCATAGTTCGCAGCATGGTTGGCCATGCGGGTACCGCCGCCGCCGCAGTTGGTGATCGTCATGCCGGTGCGCTGGGCAATCTTGGCGGTCGGCGTGATGCCCGGCCAGATGACACTTTCGATGATGCTATCGCCGAAGTGCGCACCGATCTTGCCGGCGAACTGCGAGGCCGGCACGGAGGCAACGTCCTTGGCCAGTTTGTCAAACCGGCCATGGTTATCGATCAGCCGGCCCGGTGCCTTCTGGATGGCCCAGCCGGGAAGGTAGGCATCCGCGGCCAAGGCCCCTGTCGGAAGGATGCGGAGCTGGTGATTAAGGCCGTAGGTAACGTCGTTCTGGGTGACCACGATGGGCAGCGAAATATACGTCAGGCCATTGACCGTTTTGGTTATCTGAACGGTCTGGGTCACCCCGGACGACACCGGAATGTAGTGGATGAACTGGATGGACTGGGCACTCCCCGCCATGAAGGCGAAGATACACCAGACAGTTTCTCCCACCGTCAACCCTGCTTCGGCTACGGGCGTCTTGATGTCGTGCAGCGTGGCCGGCCGGCAGCTTGATGGCCTTGGTGCCGAAGGGCGAGCCTGCCGGCGCGTTGACCAGAACAGGAGGAAACCCGCCAGCCGATGCTCCGATCAGGGGGTTGCCAGCATAGTCGTTGGTGACGCCGCTGGCCGCAATGCGGAAGAACGGGTCGATGTTAAGCTTCGGGTGCGGATCCTCCGCCACCATGGCCGCAGATTGGAGAGCCCCGCCGATGTAGGTCAGGCGTGACTTGGCCTTCTGGACAGCCCAGCCGAGCACGAACAGGCCATTCGCACCGACGCCGGCAGCGATGTTGAGCCGAACCAGCAGGCTCGTGCCAAACGTGACATCGTTCTGGGTCGGCGTGACGGTCAGCCCAACGCTCATGTAGCCCAGCCCGCCCGCCACTGCCGGGTTGACCGTGTTGTTCTCGTTGTGCGCCACCCCGGATGACACCGCGATGCTGCCGATGATCTGAAGGCTTTGTGCGGCGATCAGATCAACGATGATTTCAACGGGTTCACCAACCCGCAGGCCGAGGTCGGCAGCGGACACTTTGAGGTCCAAAAGCGTCGCCCCGACCGACAGAGACAAGGCGCCACGCCTATCGTTCAATTTTGGCGAGGTGATATTCGGAAACGGCTTCGTGTCGGCGAGGGTGCGGCATCCCGCAGAATAGGAATATATTCCGCATGCCGTCAAGGCACATAGACTTCGTCCTGCCCTCAACGAATGCTCGCCGCGGGCATTTTGGGGGGAAGCATGAATCAAGTTATGTGCATTTGTAGCCATCAGCGTTTTGTCGGGCTGCGCTACTCGCCCAGCCGACGTCAATCCCATGCTGGTTTCGTCCAGCGTATACGCGGGCAAGTCCTGCAGCCAGTTGGAAGCCGAACTTTACCGAACGAATTCCGACCTGGCGCCGATAATGGCCGTACAAGACAGAACCGCCCGCCGTGACGTGGACGGCGTGTTTTGGCTTGGCTTGCCGGTTGGCAGCATGATGCGACAACACGACATCAAGGCACGTGAAGCCAAGACCGGCGAGCTGAAGGGCAACATGAACGCGATCAACGCAGCCCGACGAAAGGGCGGCTGTGTTGCAGTCTGTAAGCCGTTCCAACGTTAAAAATTGTAGGGTTGCTCCCCGCCCTCGCGACTGCGGAGTGGTCGTTTCATCGATTGACTCGCGTAATGCACCGGCAGTTAATCTCCCCGCCAGGGCAAAAAGAGGGGCTATGAAACTGGGAGAAAACGATGACTGTCCAAAAAGAAGACTATCGAACCAACAGAGCCGACTACGCCATAGCTGCCATGCATAGCCGAGCGACCGCTGAGGGCGATCGTGACGAATTTGGTGGCGAGGAAAAAGTCCCTGTGGGTAACAGATCGGCGATCTGCAAAATTGGCTGCAAACCCGTCCGAAAGCTCGCCAGAACCCAAGGCAAAAGCGCGCGGTAAGTGAATCGGACGCCAGCCACTTTCTTACCGCCGCGTACTTCGTTCGCATGGTTCGATTATATTAGATTTATCTAAAATACCAACCAGCCAGTCGAGCATTCCCGAACGCTCGCTGGTCAGGCCCAGCGGCCGCCCCCTAACCCAAGCTGCTGGGCCGCCCGCTAAGGAAGTGCGTTGTATCACTGATACGGTCGTCGGTGACCGCCTCCGTACCGCGGCCGTGATCGCAACCACGTCACCGATGCCAACGCCCCGCATCGTACCACTCAAACGAATGGCCTGGATGCGTTTTAGTATCCATTCTCGGGAGACCCACGCATGGGTGTCGCTTGGGAGACAAGTGACTCCCCTTTAAAGGCATCGAGATGCTACGAGCGCCGAAAAGTCAGTTCCTTAGACCTAAAGATCGGGCGATTTGCCAGCGGGTTGTCGACCAGATAACCGCCGACGCTAAATGGTACAGCACTTCGATAGACGGTCAGATTCTGGCCTCGACCACGCTGAATCTCTTTCAATCAGGGGTCGTAAACGAAACGAATTTGCTGGCACATGTTCGCGCGCGGCGCCACGACTTCACTAAACTGACAGGCTAGCTCCACCCGGGCGGAAACAGCGCGTTTCAGCAAATCGTGAATTGACCTGCATCCATGGAAGCCGGTTGGCGGCACGGCAGTTGGCTGAAGATCAAGAGCTACATGGTGGAAGAATATGACTTGCTCGGCGGGTGGACCGGCCGCTGCGATATTTGCTGTCGCGGCGGCCAACACACCCAAGTGGCCGGCTGCTGTCATGCGACCACAGAGCCGCCACGTCAGGATTGTGGAGCAATGACTTGTCGAAAGATCCGCGCGCAAACTGTTCAACGAAGAGACCCGCGATAGTCGCGGGTTGGCTCCATTGGATGGCGTAGCCCGATACTCAGCCATTCGTCAGCCTCTGCAGGCGCTTCTCCGCTTTGTCTAGCGCAATGCGGCGCGCGATGACCTTTGCGCTGTCACCACGCTTGGTGTGCTGTTTATCGCCCGGCAGTCTCACCAGACGTTGACCGGGGCGCCCCTTATCCGTGGCGGTTTCGTATTCTCGCCGTTCCATACTCACACTCCCTTGCGTTGCCGCAGCCTGGCGGCTCCGGTCGGGCATCAAGGATTTTCAAGGGGAGCGGTCCAGTCTTGGAGTGCCGCCGTTGGTCGGCGGTGTTTTTTGAAGAAACGCGCGGCCCGTCAGTGTGCTCACTCTCGAGCGATGCGCATTGCTGTCATTTCAATCAATTCGCCAAGGAAGCGGATGCTGACTAAGCCCTGCGCTTCTCGATCTTTGTCTGTTCGGTCGATGGGCCACTCCTCTTGCAGTAGGTGCAAGCCGGTTGCGAACTTTTCCCTATTGAAGTCCGGAACATCCTCTATAGAATCGGATCAGAAGATGCTGCAGGAACGCCTTCTCGGTAGCCTTCCAAAGCATAAACATTTCGCAACAGTTTCGGCATTGTGGCTCATGCTGCCGCGCTCGCGGCGATATGCTTATCAATCCACTCTTCGACCTCGGCACGCATATATGCACTACGTCGTTCGGATAGCGAAACGGGCTTCGGGAACCCCCCGGCTTCGGCCATCAAAATCAATAGTGTACGAGAAAGAGACGTGGCTGCCGCCGCGTCTTTTGGTGCGATCAGGCGCGGTCGGTTGTCGTTTGCTGTCATCGGAATCCCCATTGCAACCCGGCGCAAAAAGAGCGTGCGGAAAATCCAACGTGCGAAGGGGCACGTTCAAACTCTGAATCTTTAGAGAGGGATTCGGGTCGCCGTTAACTTAGGCGAGGTAAGCCAAGGTGAAGAACAATATGCGTTTTCGCCTGTAATGTCGATATGGTCAACGGGCTTTATTTTCACAATACTGTGCCAGTCTACCATCAAGCCGCGTCTTTTTTGCGACGCGGTGCCACGTCTGTATGCGGCTTCGGTCTTGTCCTTGAGCACATGAGCCAAGGCCGCCGCGGCTACATCGCGCGGGTAGTCGGTCTATCGCCAGCCCAATCACGGAACGATGAGCGCAGACCATGCAAGGTCGCATCGCCCGCACCAGCGGCCCTAAGCGCCTTCGTCATCGCTGTGTCGCTGATTGGCCTTCCGTCGCGTCCACCTTCGAACACCAGATCGCTGGTCGACTGCTGCTGTGTAGCGCGGAGGATTGTCACGGCGCGCTCGGAAAGCGGAACCTCATGGTCGCGCGCAGCCTTCATCTTTGCGGCGGGTACCGTCCACAAGGCCGCATCAAGGTCGATCTCCGGCCACACTGCGCCGCGAACCTCACTGGAACGCGCTGCGGTCAATGCGGCGAACTCCACAGCCCTAGCTGACACGCCAGCGGCGGCTCGTAGGCGCTTGATGATGGCAGGCAGTTCCTTGTAGCCGACTGTTGCGTGATGGCCGCGCGTGAGCTTCTGTCGAGCCGGAAGCATATCCTTCAGGCCTCTCCGCCAGTCGGCAGGGTTGTCGCCGACATAAAAGCCGCCTCGCCTTCGCGTGATCCATTACTGCTGCAATGCACATGCGGAGGCGGTCAGCAGTCTCTGGTATCTTCTCCCAGATCGGCTTCAGCGTCTCGACCACGTCGTCGCGCGCGATCTCGGCGATCGGCCTCTTGTGCAGCGGCTTGGCATATTCACGCAACGTCATCGACCACTGCGCCTTGTGCTTCCCATTGCGGAAAGACTTCTCCTTCACCGCTATCTTCATCGGAAAGCGAGCCGGGAAAGTGTCTCGCTTGACGATTCGAAAGACCCGCTGTTTATAGCTTTTTCATCGGCTTCTTTCGTTATCGTTGGCGTCGGAATTGTCCTGCCTGCATGGTTGGCTTTTCATGTTGGCGGTTCGGGTTTGGTTGGCCTCGTGTTGCTGTCGTCCAGCGTGGCGGGTCTGGTGCTCGCACCGGTCGCCGCCATCTGGTCGATCGTCATGATGGAGCAAAGAACTGAGGTCTTTCAATTTGAACCTAATTCCCGCAGCCCCGACCGTGAGACCGCTCTTTTCGCGGACGCCGTAACCACATCTGAACAGGCGGAGCGTGTCGCCGCCTGTTCGCCCTCATCCGGCGAACAATTCCTTGTAACCGGTCGTCACCATCCAGTTCGCCCGATCGAGATGGCTTCGCACAGTTTTCCGGGCCCGCTCCGGCTCTTGCACCGGATCGATGCCGAGGATGACCTGCGCCATCTCCTCATAGCTTGCCTCGTCGGCACCTGCATCCAGGAGCCTCAGGTAGGTCGTGAAGTGCTGACGGTCGTAGCTGGTCAGGCTGTCAGACCAGGGCACTTCTTCTTTAAGACCTGGTTTAACGTCTGGATATTTCATCATGACATCGGGCTCCGGAAGTAAGTGATCGAAGAGCGATTGTTCTTTTCGACAGCCTAACCAAGGATGGGAAACATCGTAGCTAAGACACCATCGCGATCATGACCCGCAAGCGCCCGCTCGAGGCGATATGCGCATCTTCTGAGCGGTCGACCCAGGTGAGGGATGAATTGCAAAAAGCTCAAGACCGTGCGGCGCGCACATCGGGTTTCGCATTGTTGGCCATCAAGGTCGTTTGTGACCACAGGATTAACAGGCAAAGCTTGTGCTTGAATTACCGTGATGCTCAGCATCGGTTCAACCACCGTATTCGAGTTCGTAGCGCCTGCCGAGGGCGCGCTGGCCGGGGCGCAGGTCAAATCGAAAGTCAAGAACCGAAGACTAGCTACCGCGTCCGTGAGGGCTTCGTGAGCTGCGCAAGGACGACCTTGGGGCTTCATGGGTGGCGCAAAGCATCTTTGGCCCTTCGTTTTGCCCGGCCGACAGCGCGCAGATCAACACGCCCACGACGGCGGATGCAGCGCTATGGTCCTCGGTGCCGACGAGCATCGCGATAGTCCTGCCGGGCTGTATTTGCTTTCAGCGGCGACCGCCACTATGAAGCGACGCTTCGCCGACTGTGTTTCACGCCGCCTGGAGAGTTTCATGACAGAAGAAGCCGAAAAAAACATTGACACCCTCATCGAGCTCACGGCCGATGTCGTCTCAGCCTATGTGTCCAACAATCCGGTCCCGGTGGGGGATCTCCCTGCCCTGATCGGCCAAGTGCACGCGGCGCTGAAAGGCACGGCCGCAGGCGTCACCGCACAAAAGCCGGTTGCGCTTACGCCTGCTGTCCCAATCAGGAAGTCGGTGACACCGGACTACATCATCTCCCTTGAGGACGGGAAGAAATTCAAATCGCTAAAGCGCCATTTGTCGACCCACCATGGGCTGACGCCAGATGAATATCGCGCCAAATGGGGCCTGCCGGCGGATTATCCCATGGTCGCGCCGAACTACGCCGCGGCGCGCTCGACTTTGGCCAAGACGATGGGGCTCGGCCGCAAACCGAAAGCGCCGGAGCCGGCAGTGGCGAAGCGGACCCGCAAGAAGGTCGCAGCTTAGAATTTCGGCAATCGAGGTTCGTTCTGGAGCGCGCAACTGCCGTCGGCATTTGCGCAGAATACGAGAAGGCGGGGACAGCCCGCCTTCAACTGCAAACATTCTCGTTTCACAAGAAGCGCGTCCGCTTGCAGCAATCTGCTGCGCCGAGCCCTATTCTCGCCCGCTCTTGTCGAGCGGCCGTCAGTACATCCGGACTTGCCGCGTCCTTCCGGCTCTTGCCGAGGGCAGGAGAAAAATCAGCCAGCTTTGCTGAGGCTGCCAGCGGAGGATTTGCCAGTGCGGCGATCCTGTTCGATCTCATAGTTGATCTTCTGGCCGTCACTGAGGGTCGAGAGGCCCGCGCGTTCGACAGCGGAAATGTGGACGAAAACATCCTGACCGCCATTGTCGGGCTGGATAAATCCAAATCCCTTGGTGCTGTTGAACCACTTCACGGTTCCAGTTGCCATGTGCGTATTCCTTGTAAAGTTTGCAACACGTTCTGGTTCGGCGATCATGCCGGGCCGTTCATAGTATAACGCAGCAAATGCGAAAGACCGGAAGGCCCGGAGCGACACGCCGTGGTAAGCGCATCGTGCAGCCAGTGGACTGGCCGCGACCAAGCGGCAGTCGCAAAGGCAGACGAAACTAACGCATCACGTGGTGAACCTTGCAATGAGGAGTCGGGGGCCGGCACCTCGTACGATCGCCATCGTCAAGAGGAGTCGAAGCGTTAATCACTGCGGCCAGCGCGGATGCGATCGATCGGGCGTGCGTTTTGCTGGGATCAGTCCAAAGGTGAGTCAGGAACAACCGCCCAAGCGATCGACGACTTCCTGCTTGATTTGATGACCCTGGTGGTTGTTGTAGAAAATACCCGCAAGAGGCTCTACAATCCGGCGAGGCAGTTGGCGCGCGTGAAATTGACCAGGATCAGGCCGTTCTAGGCTGATTAGAGCGCCCACTCTCGCGAAGAAGGGGGCCGATCTGATCATCGACAAAATCGAGCGCAGCAAAGCTGACCTGTATCCTGTGGGTGATCGCTGCTGCGATTCCTCATTCACCACCCAGCGTCTGGATCAACGACAACGAGGGCTGCGGAACAAGCCTGGTCAGCGCCACCTCTTGCGACTTCTCAACCCACACTAAGGGTTGATCGGTGGAGGAAAGCCGATGCGATGTGCACCAAGTGTAGCTTTGGGATTGCCGACCGCTTGCGGAGCGCAATCCGTGCCCGGCCACCCATGACATCCGGCATGCGGACCATCAGCAGCATAATCAGTCGCAGGTGACCGATTCAAAAAATGCATTGGACGGGTCCGATTTACACGGGAACATGCGAGCATGGACAAGGGTGGCGGCCATCTTCATTGCATTTTGAATATTTTGCGGCTTCGCGATGGGCCTAATAAAGCCGACTGCGTGGGCGATATTGTCGTTATGGCGGTCATGCTGACAGCAGGACAAGAGATCGGGAGCGTGGGCCCCGGCCTCAGCGGTTAGCCGCTTCAGTCGTGGCTTGGACGACAGCAACGTCTTGGAAAACCGTTGGAGAATGCGTGGGGGCGGGTGGACGAAAGCGTGCGATCGGCCTAGACGACATTCGCAACTCTCCTGAGTCTGCCGAGAGCCTATGAGGCAGCAGCGACCCTTTGTCGTCGAGATCAAACAGAAGCGTTGGCTCGTGAAGCGGCCACACTCAATCTGGGCCGGCATCGACTTGGCCGCCATCACGAACGATATCGCGGAAGCGAGACTGAAGGTCCGATCGCTGAAGCGCCGATTGTTCCTTGCGAAGATATCCGTTCTCGGCCCATGGCCGCCGTTGGTGAAGCAGTACCCGACGCCAAGGACGTGATCATGCCCGACGTATCGCTTCCTAAGCCGCCGACGGTTGAGGAAGCGCCGGTTCCGAAGGCATCGAACGCACCGACTGGAGGCAGACGGACCCGCAAGAAGAAGCGGTGGCAGAAAGATGTTGCTTTGCCGCGAGATGAACGATGGAAGCGGCGCCTGCCATGGGTGCTCCGCCAGCGCCGGGCTGTGCCGTAGGTCAACTGCGCCAGGATTGAAGCTGCCCTTGTCGAACTGTCCATGACAGGTCGGCAGTGCACCCAAATAACTAAGAGGCTTGAACCGTACTGTAGGGGTTGCCTATCAGACGCCCTCGGATTTAGGGGCGAGAATGAAATCGAAAACGGGCTCAGGCTGGCCAGGCATCGGCTCTCGCAAAACAGCCGGGAAAGTTGTGGCCGCTTCGGCGTGTACCGCGAGCGCGGCAGGTGTCATTCCGAGTGCGGCCTCAAAGGGCCGGCTCGGCAGAGGCGCCACCCGACGAAAA
>NZ_JAMYSZ010000064.1:0-13703 GCF_040322215.1 Mesorhizobium sp. M0184 | reverse complement strand
GTGGGGGGGGCGCGGTTGGGGTGGCGTACTCTGCGGTCTTTCGGGTCCGGGTTGTGATACTCGCGCGCTGGGGTCCGCACTGGCACTCCCCGCTTGCGGCGCGGGCGCGGTCGGCCCCCCCCCCCCACCGCCGATGACCAGGGTCAGTGCCCCGGCAGCGCGGTCAGGCAAAGCTGTCGCGCAGGCTGGTCGCCGTGCCCGTGAAGCGTCCACGCACCACGCCGACGACCGCGCCGAGCACCAGCCAGAACACCAGATTGGTCAGCGTCACCGCCACCACGAACTGGTGGTGCAGGTCTTCCGGGATCGCCGTCTCGAAGCTATCGGGCTGCGGCGCGCCGACGATATGCGGCGCAACGATCAACGCCACGGCAAGAGCCACCAGCGGCAGCGATCTGCGGAAGACGATAAGGCCGAGACCGGCCGCTGTCGCCACCACTGTTGCCCACCACCATATCTGGCGTTGGACAAGGTCGGCCGCCGGCATCGCCGGCAGTTCCGGCGGCAGGCCGAGGCCCGGCGCCAGCGTGAACGCGGCAAAGCCGGCCAGCCCCCAGAACAGGCCCTGGCGCCAATTGCCGATGCCGCCGGCGAATTCCGAAACCGCAACCAGGACCAGCGCAAAGCCGATGCCGGTGACGATATTGGCAACGACGCTGAAGCCGAAGCGCTCGAAACCGTCCGCCGGCGCCCAGCCTTCGTCCTCAGCCGGAGCCATTGCTTCAGCCGGTGCCGGCGCGGCGCTGCTCATAGCCGTCGTGCCCGCAGCGTTTTCAGCCGGTGTCGCAGGTGCCGCGGCATGGTCATGGCCGCCGCCGGCCTGTTCGTAGACTTCCGCCTTCAGGATGAGCGGCACCGTGGCATAGGCTTGCATGCAGGCGAGAGCCACGCCGGCCACAAGCCCTGCGATCGCCGCGATGAACACGACGTTGCGAAACAGTGTCATGATGTCAGCCCCTTGTTAGTGGCAGGGAAAGCCCATCGAATGGCGATAGTCGTGCGCGGCATTGTGGACCGCATCGATATGCGAGAAGCCGACAAAGCCCATGACGAAAATGCCGAGGAATGCAGCAAGCGCCAGCTGCATGAGACGCGACTGCGAGGAGGCGGAAGCGCCGAGCGAAACGGAAGCGGTATTCATGTCTTGTCCTTTCGCCCTCCACCCGAGGGCATAGAAGTCAGTTTCCTGTCGCCGGCAGGTCTCCTGGCTCGCGGATCAGCGCCCTTCCCCACCTTCCCGAAGGCGAACCTTCAGTGGCATATGGAGAGGACTACCGCACACAGTTGCGGGGGCAGCCACGGCATTGGGCAAACAACTTGCCCTCACCGCATTCCCTCTTGGTTCCAAACGGAACCGACGACATCAGCGACTATAGGCAGAATCGCCGCGCCCGGCAAACCAAATTCCGCCGGATCGTGTAGCGAATGCGCCGCCTCGCCAAGCCCGGTCGGCCGGCGCCGCGATTGACAATTTTCGCAGCCGGGTGTCGGCTGGCGGATGGGGAGGAAGCCGGCATGCAACCCAGCCCGAATGAGCGCGGTCCCTACAACGGCCTGACGCGGGCCGAGCCGACGCTGCCGTCATCAGCCTATTGGGAGATCGCGGCCTATCAGCGCGATCTCGAGGCCATCTGGTATCGCAACTGGCTGCTCGTCTGCCGCGAGGCCGACCTTGCCCAGCCGCTGGCTTTCAGGACGTTCCGCATAGGCACGCAGGAGGTCGTCGTGCTGCGCGACGAGACCGGCGAGTTGCGCGCCTTCCACAACACCTGCCGGCATCGCGGCTCGCAGCTTTGCCAGCAGAGCGAAGGACGGCTGAAGGCGCGGCTCATCACCTGCCCATACCATGCCTGGTCCTATTCGCTGCACGGCGATCTGGTGCGCGTGCCGTCGAAATCGCTGCCGGACGGCTTCGACAAGGCCGATCATCCGCTCTACCGGGTCGCGCTTTCGGTGTGGCGCGGTTTCGTCTTCGTCAATCTGGCGGAAGACGCTGCCGGCTCGGCTGAAACATCCTTCGATCCGGCATCCGGCAACCTCGCCAACTGGCCGTTGGAAACGCTGCTGAGCGGCCATGTGCTGCGCAAGGTTATGAACTGCAACTGGAAGATATTTTGGGAAAACTTCAACGAGTGCCTGCACTGCCCCGGCGTACACAAGGACCTGTCGCGGCTGGTGCCGATCTATGGCCGCGGCCTGATGGGCCGGCACGACGACCCCGAATGGGCGCGCCACGCCGACAATGACGCGCCGGAATTTGCCGGCGGCTTGCGGGCCGGGGCCGAAACCTGGTCGCGCGACGGGCGCGTCCACGGCACGGTCTTTTCCGGCCTGACGCCGGGCGAGCGTGCCGCCGGGCAGACCTATGCCACCAGCCTGCCGTCGATGTTCGTCGTCGGCCATGTCGACTATGTCAGGACCGTGCGGCTGGTGCCGCTTGGGCCGGAGCAGACCGAACTTACCGCCGAATGGCTTTTTTCGCCCGAAGCGCTCGCCGATCCGGCCGCGGATATCGACAACATCGTCGCCTTCGGTACCAAGGTGCTGGAGGAGGATGCTGATATCTGCGAGGTCAACCAGATGGGCCTGCGCTCGATGCGCCACAAGGCCGGCGTACTGATGCCCGAGGAATACGACTTGCACCGCTTCCACAACTGGGTGCGCGAGCGCCATGCGGCGCTCGCACATCAAAGCGATTTGGGCAGATAGCGCCAGGTGACGAAGCCGCAGGCCGCCGCCAGCAGGCCGAGTGTCGCGAAAACCGCGCCCAGTCCGAAAAACGCCAGCACGCCGGCCAAAGGCTTTCCGGCTCTGGCCTAAAGCAGCTCTGATGCCGACCGGTACCAACGCGACGCAAGGCCCTGCTTCTTTTGACGGTGGCAACCGTGATAGTCGTCTTGCCGGGGCTGAACCAAGACAGCGAGACCATGAGCATCGACACGCCGAGCGCAGCCGTTCAGGATCAACCGAAGTCGAAGCGCATCGCCGTTATCGACATTGCACGCGGCATCGCTTTGCTTGCCATGGCGAGCTATCATTTCACCTGGGACCTCGAATTCTTCGGCTACACCGATCCCGGCCTCACCGCCTTCGGCTGGTGGAAAATCTACGCGCGCTGCATCGCCTCGAGCTTCCTGTTCCTGGTCGGCATCAGCCTCTATCTCGCCCATGGCAAGAAAATCCGCTGGACCGGCTTCTGGAAGCGCTTCGCCATGGTTGCCGGGGCAGCGCTCGCAATATCGCTGGTCACCCGCATCGCCACGCCCGACGGCTTCATCTTCTTCGGCATATTGCACGAGATCGCGCTCGCCAGCCTGCTCGGCCTGGCGTTCCTGCGCCTCCCGGCGCTGCTGACGCTGCTTGTCGCCGTATTCGTCGTCGCTGCGCCTTTCTACCTGCGATCCGAAACTTTCGATCATCCGGCTTTGTGGTGGGTCGGCCTGTCGGCGACCAACCCGCGCTCCAACGACTACGTTCCACTGCTGCCCTGGTTCGGCGCCGTACTTGCCGGCATCGCGGTTACCAAGCTCGCCGCCACCTCCGGCGCGCTGACGCGGCAGTCGGCCTTGGCGCCCGGCCGCTGGGCAAATCCGCTGGTCTTCATCGGCCGGCACAGCCTTGCCTTCTATCTGATCCATCAGCCGGTGCTGATCGGCTCGGTCTGGCTGTTTTCGCAATTCATGCCGGCGCAGGCCGAAACCAGGGAGGTGCGTTTTCTGAAATCCTGCCAGATATCCTGCGAGCAGGCACGCGACACCGAGTTCTGCTCCAGCTATTGTGCCTGCATGCTGGACACTCTCCAGGGCGAAGCCTCGCTTGACCGGCTCTACAGCAACGATCAGTCCCCGGAGTGGAAGGCGCATATTGGCGAGCTCGCCGGCACCTGCACCGCCCAAACCGAGGCGGCGGAACCGGGAACGCGCTAATCGAGGGAGGACAATAATGAGCGACAGTCACCCGAAACCCGTGCAGCAAAATCCTGGGCAGCCGAAGCTGGGGCACATCCCATGGCCGCCGCTGATCTATATCGCCGCCATCATCGTCAGCGTCGCGCTAGGGCTGTTCTATCCGCTGCCGTGGATCGGCGATCTTCTCGGCGACATCCTGTTCGCCGCCGGCCTTGTGGGGTTGGTGGCGGTTGCCGCGCTCTGGTTCACGGCAATCCGCACCATGATCCGCGCCAAGACGACGCTCAACCCGAACGGCGTGCCTGACCATCTGGTGATTACCGGACCCTTCGCCGTCAGCCGCAACCCGATCTACCTCGCCAACACGCTGCTGCTGGTCAGCCTCGCCTTTGTCACTGGGATCGCCTGGTTCCTGCCGCTGGCGGTCATCGCGGCGTTCCTGACGCAGAAGCTGACGATCGAGAGCGAGGAGCAGGTGCTGACGGCCAAATTCGGCAAGAAATACCGGGACTACGCCAAAAGGGTGCGGCGCTGGATTTGAGGCGAGGCTGACACCGGCTTACGTGGTGACGCCGAGCTCCACCAGCCGCTCGACGCAGGATTCCTCGGCCTGGTCGAGCTCGGCCAAGGTCTCTTCGAGGTCGCGGCGTTTCTGGCGCAAATCCTCGCGCTTTTCCTCGATGCGCTTGATCATCAGCTTGAGCTGGCCGACCTCGCCGGGCGGCTCCCTGTACATCTGGATGATTTCGCGGATCTCGTTGATCGAGAAGCCGAGCCTCTTGCCGCGCATGATCTGGCGGATGAGATGCCGGTCCGACGGACGGAACAGCCGAGTGCGGCCGCGTCTTACTGGCTGCACCAGCCCTTCGTCCTCATAGAAGCGCAACGTCCGCGTCGACACGTCGAATTCGCGGGTCAGCTCCGTGATCGAATAATATTCCCGCATCGTCACTCCAATGCCCCGGCCACGCCGCGAGTTCCAACTGGCCGCCGCCGGCGCCCAGGCGCGTACCAGAATCGGCGGACAAGGCACCTTTCAAAGCCTCGCATGGCATTTACGTAAAAGTCAATTGAGGTGACGTTCAGCGCACGCCGAACCACCATGTGGCGAGCCCGAGAAAGGCAAAGAAACCGACGACATCGGTGACCGTGGTGACGAAAACCGCCGAAGCTACAGCCGGATCGATCTTGAAGCGGTCGAGCAGCAGCGGGATAAGGATGCCCGCCAGAGCCGCCACGAACATATTGATGATCATCGCAGCCGCAATGATGCCGCCGAGATTGCGATCGTGGAACCAGGCAGCAGCCACGAGGCCGATCAGGATGGCAAAGATGATGCCGTTGATGAAGCCCACCCCGATTTCGCGGCGGATGATGCGGCCGGCATTGTAGATGTCGAGGTCCCTGGTCGCCAGCGCCCGCACCGTGACCGTCATGGTCTGCGAGCCGGCATTGCCGCCCATGCCGGCGACGATCGGCATCAGCACCGCCAGCGCCACGATATGCTCGATGGTGCGGTCGAACAGGCCGATCACCGAGGCCGCCAGGAAAGCCGTCAAAAGATTGACCAGCAGCCAGGGCACGCGCGAGCGCGAGGTCGAAAAGATGCTGTCCGAGAGTTCTTCGTCGCCGACGCCGCCCATGCGCAGCAGATCTTCCTCGGCCTCCTGCTGGATGACGTCGACGACGTCGTCGATGGTCAGCACGCCGACCAGCCGCTCGTTCTCGTCGACGACGGCGGCGGACAGAAGATCGTATTGTTCGAATTCGCGTGCCGCCTCCTCCTGGTCCATGGTGGCCGGGATGGCATGCCTGGTCTCATGCATGACCTCTTCGACCTTGACCGAGCGCTTGGTACGCAGGATCTGGTCGAGGTCGATGGCGCCGAGCAGCTTGAAGCTCGGATCGATGACGAAGATCTGGCTGAAACGATCGGGAAGATTGTTGTCCTCGCGCATGTAGTCGATGGTCTGGCCGATCGTCCAGAAGGGCGGCACCGCGACGAACTCCGTCTGCATGCGGCGGCCGGCGGTCTCTTCGGGATAGTCAAGCGAACGCCGCAGCCTGATCCGCTCGGTGAACGGCAGCCGCGACAGGATCTCGTCCTGGTCCTCCTGGTCAAGGTCTTCGAGAATGTAGACCGCGTCGTCGGAATCGAGATCCTGCACCGCCTGGGCGATCTGCGCATTGGGCAGACTGTCGACGATGTCGCGGCGGATCGCCTCGTCAACCTCGGTCAGCGCGGAAAAATCGAAATCCTTGCCCAGCAATTCGACCAGCGCGCGTCGCTGTTCCGGGTGCAGGGCCTCGAGCAGATGGCCGAGTTCCGACTGGTGCAGATCGTCGACTTCACGCTTCAGCGTCAGCGTATCGCGATCGGCGATCGCGGCACCGATCTGGGCGAGGAACGACGACAGGATGACGCCGTCCTCGTCATAGATGTCGGCGCGGCGCTCCTCGGCGGCCCTGGCGCCGGTCATCTGTTCGTCCTGGCCTTCCACCAGCGCCTCCCGCCATCGGATTTCCGGATAAGGTGCCTGTCAGGTCTAGACCATGATCCTGACAATCGGAATCGATTTTGCGAAAGGACCATGCACAACGACAAATTGCTACAGCGCCGTTCGCGCGTCCAAACGACGCGGCGCATGCCGGATGGTAGGAGGAGAGGACGTTCTACAAACTTGCGGCGCTGCAAACCTTCGCGGCGGCAGGTAAAGGGCAGCGTATCTCCCCGCCCCGGTCAACCAGATGGGCAGATCGACACTGATTCAAAACGGCGAGGCCGACGGTGCGACGGCCTCGCTGGATATTGGACTTAACGGCCTGCCGATCAGGCGGCGTGGCGCTTGGCCTCAGCCGCATAGCGGTCCAGGAGACCGCTCCAGCCACCCTCGGATTCGAAGGCCTCGCGCATCGCCTCTGCGGTTTCGCCCATGTTCTCCAGAAGCCTGTGCTCGAGTTCCACACGTGTCGCGTTCTCGCCGAGCGCGACAAAGCGGATCTCGACTTCGGTCAGCAATGCCGGATCGTAGCGCCAGCCGGCTCCAATGCGCCAGGCGAGCGTCAGCCTGGACGGCGGATCCCAGGCGAGAACCTCGCCCCAATCGCATTGTGACCCATCCTCGCCGATCTCGTACCAGCGGCCGCCGGCTTTCGGTTCGATCACCGCGGTCGTCAGGGCGGATTTGCCGATCGAGTGCGAAGCCGGCCACCAGCGCCCGAATCCTGTGGTGAACACATCGAATGCCTTGTCGAGCGGCACCTCCACCGTCACCGACTTCCTGACCGGCGCGGGCTTGATCATGGTCGTCATTTCCTCTTCTCCTTGCTGTTGTCGACTTCCCGTTTGAAGGCGTCGAGCGCATCGCCCCAGATGCGGTCGAGCCAGGCGCGCATCTCGCCGAGCCCATGCGGGTCGAGATGATAGATGTTGCTGGCACCTTTCGGCTCTGCGCGGACCAGCCGGGCTTCCTTCAAAACCTTGAGGTGCTGCGATACCGCCGGCTGCGAGACCGGAAGCACTCGCGTCAGATCGATGACCGAGCGGGGCCGATCGGCGATGAGCTCGAACACCTTGCGGCGCGTCGGATCGGCCAAGGCCACCATTCCTGCATAATCATAAATCATGACTTATGATAAGCTAAAACTTATGATATGTCAAACAGGGAGCGGTGGACCGGTGTCTAAACACCCGGCCGGCTCGACGCTCTGGGGCAATTCCTTGACGCGGGGGCATGGACAGCAATGCGGATGCAAGATTGCTCAGGGAATCAATCCACCGCATGCGGGCCAGCCGGCAAATGTCGACCACCGGGGAAAAGTAAACCTGGCGGCAAGGTTTTTACCTTATCGGTGTATGTGTCTCTCCGGCGAAACGTTAAGAACGGGTAAATTGGTTTGGCCCTAACCACGGAAGCCTCTCGCTACAGGCCCTCCGCCATATGGCAATTGCGCCTCTCCTTGTTCATGGCGACATACGTTTTAGGTGCATCTGCACTATATCCAGAAGTATTCTATACGTCAGCCTTAATCTATTCTCACAAGTTTCTTGTTGGCATTCCGGTGTTGTTTATCGGTGGCGTCTGCTGTGCCGCGCTAGTCCATGGCCGGCGGCAACCGGTTCGCTACGCACTGGATTTGGTTCAAGGGCGCTGGCGCGGTTGTCTGCTGGTGCTGCTGTTCTTCTTTGCCAGCTTGACCGCGTTCTCTACCTACAAGATCGCCATCCCGTCCGTCGTCCCATACTATGCCGACAACTGGTTGGCCGACGCTGATGAATGGCTGCACGGGATGCCGCCATGGGAGATCGTCCATAAGCTCGACGGGAACAATTGGTCGTTCGTCGTCTTCAACAGCTATGAAGTCATTTGGTTTTACCAGTGGTTCGGCACCATCCTTTTCGTGTCGCTCTGGTCGGACGAGATTGCCCGCATCCGCTATCTCTGCGCAGCAGCGCTGACGCTGTCCGCACTCGGAACGGTCTTGGCCCTGGCGCTGGCATCGGTCGGACCGGTTTACTACCACCACTTTGTCGGCGTGGATCGCTTCCACGGATTGAATGCGGCTTTGGACAGGCTGGACCACAGTTACATGGTGCGGAAACCCGCGGCATATCTCCTGATGGCTTACCAGAGCGGCCGGCCAAGTCTTGGCGGCGGCATCTCGGCCATGCCAAGCATGCATGTCGCCTTTGCCGCATTGAACGCCTATTTGCTGTCATCGATCAATCGCTGGCTTGGCGTTCTGGGTTGGACCTTTGCAGCCCTGATCCTGTACGGATCGGTGTTCACTGGCTGGCACTATGCCGTGGACGGGTACGCATCGATCGTTGTTGTATCGGTGATCTGGTGGGCGACCGGACGCCTGGTGCGCGAATAGTTATGTGCGCTTGTCGATAGATGGCCATGCCCGCCGATGGCCACTTCGCATAAGCCAAACTCGCGACCGCAATCAGGCAAACAGCACGTGCCCTGACAAGGACGCTCCCTGCCGTGCTCGAATTCAACGGGCAAGAGATTCCGCTTTCGAATTTAATGGTGCGGTCGAGATGCCGCGTTGATTTTAAAGCATTTTTCTACGATTCCGTGGCGATTTGTATTGAGGGTGGTTCGGCAGCGGCAAAGCATGTAGTTCCAGCCAGCCACCATCGGCAGGCAGCTGGCAGCCTTGCCATCGCATCCTCCCCTGACGAACACCTAGTACGGTCAAGCCTTAGGTGCCGCGCCGCGCCGCTCGAGCGCGGTCTTGCGGATGGTTTCTGCGATCTCCGGGCTGCTGCTGCACAGCATCTGGAAATCCGCCGAGTGTAGCGACAGGAGTGAGACCACCGTTGTGGCGCTGACGGTCGCCGAGCGCGGTTCGCCCGTGATCAGCGCCATCTCGCCGAAGAAGGCGCCAGGGCCCAGATCCACCGGGTTCGGCGTCGCGACGCTGACGCGCCCCTCCACGACGAAGAACATCTGGTCACCGGTCTCGCCATTGCGGCAGATCACAGCGCCCGCCGGCACGATGCGAGGTCGTAATGCGCGCACGATCTCGACTAGTGTGGCCGGGCCGAGCTTCTGAAACAACGGCACGGCGGCGACCAATTGCCAATTGCGGACGAAATCCTCGCGACGGACTTCTTGATAAAAGCCGGTGGCAAGAATGCCAGCCCAGAGCGCGAAGATGCCGATGCCACTCATCATGACCGCCCCGGCAAGGACGCGGCCGGCGAAGCTTTCCGGAATAGCGTCGCCATAGCCGGTGGTGGACAGCGTGACCACCGCCCACCACATTGCCTGGGGGATGCTGCCGAACTGTTGCGGTTGGACGTCGCGCTCGATGACATAGGCTGCGAGCGCAAAACCGAAAAGAACGATGCCGAAGACGGTGGCGACGCCGATCAGGTTGCGCGCTTCGTTGGTCAGGATTCTGCCCAGCAGCGGGAAGAAAGTTGAATCGCGCAGCGGTTTCAGCAGCCAGACAGCACAGTAGAGGCTCCAGTCGGGCGTGCCGACGAGCAGAAATGCGGCGAGTGGAACCAAAACCGCGAGCACATCAATGGCGATTGCCGGCGTCCTGTCCCGAACGTCTCCCGCCCGGCGCTTGAGCAGTTTCTCGGCCAATTCCAGGAGATAGACGCCCCAAATGACCGCGAGCACGGCAGCCAAAGCCAGTCTGCTTCGTCCGGACAGGTCCGGTGTCGTGAGCGTAGCCACCCCCACAAGCCCAGTCGCAGCCAGCACCGCGTTGAGCGGCGCGTAAATTCTTAAGAAAGGCAGTACCGACATTCTATGCCCACGAGCGGATACTACCCTCCAGAATAGGAGCCTTCAAGGCAAGCGCAAAGGTGCTAATTCGATATGGAGATTACCGGGCCACCCTTGGTCGTCGCTGGACCATAGGCCATGAACCATCCGATCAGGGTCGAGATCGAGCTGCCCCTCGAACCACACCCAGCGCCGGCTCGTTCTCGGTTGGACCTTCGCAGCCCTGATCCCGCACGGATCGGTGTTCACTGGCTGGCACTATGCCGTGGACGGCTACGCATCGATCATTGTTGTGTCGGTGATCTGGTGGGCGACCGGACGCCTGGTGCGCGAATAATCATGTGCGCTTGTCGATAGATGGCCATGCCCGCCGATGGCCACTTCGCACAAGCCAAACTCGCGATCGTAATCAGGCAAAAGGCACGTGCCCCGACAAGGACGCTCCCCGCCGTGCTCGAATTCAACGTGTAAGAGATTCCGCTTTCGAATTTAATGGTGCGGTCGAGAAGCATCGCCGCACCGGTTCTCGTGTTGATTTAAAAGCGTTTTTCTGAGAATTTCGTACCGGATTGTATCACAGTTTGTATCTCAATCTGTATCGCTCTGTATCGCTCAGTGCGGAGCCGATATTTAAGCTCGTAATGGCTCAATCTCGAGGCTTGGAGCATCGCCCGTACGCTAACCGGCGCTAACGGAGAGGATGCCTGGGGCGCCGGTCTAGACGAAACGAGCCCCGTGGCCCCGGTCCTTCGCAGTTTCTTTCGGAACTCGCGCGTGAGCGTCAGCGACCTCCGTAAGGGCAATAGTCTGCGCTGCTATGGCTGATCAATCAAAACAGCGGTTGATGGCGCCCGCAGATCGGCTTAGGGCGTCCTGGTTGTTCAGAGACAATCTCTCATACGCTCACCTCTCTTAAAAATTTCCCTGTGGATATTCTCACTATGACGATGCGGTGTCGTATTCGTTTGGTCGCGGCTGAGTAGAAATAAGCAACTTGGGCTCGGGGGAATCATGAACAAGTTGCTTGTTGGCGCAGCATTGCTTGCCGCCGGTGTCTTCGGCGCGGATACATCTTTCGTTTCTTATATTAGAAGCTCCGCAGGGATGGCGGCTTTTGCGCAGGAGGCGCAAGCGACCTCGCCAGATGCTGGCGCCGGTGAGGGCCTTGGCAATGGCGGGGCAGCTATGGGCAGCGGCGGCTCATCGGATCAGCCGAGTGCGGGGGATGAGCCCGCTTCCGGCAGTGCACCGGCGACCGAGAGTCCGGACGCGGCAGCCACGGTCGGCACCGACCCGGCCGCGGCCGGCACGGCGGATCAACCGACCGACAGCGAGGCGGCACCCGAGGAACCGGCGGCAGCGGCAACGATAGAGACGACCACGACGAGCGGCGATCCGGAAGCGATCGGCACGCCGAAGGTGGATCTGCCGAAGAGCTCAGGCAATGGCAATCTGGGCTATGCCATCGGCATCGACGTTTCGGACTTCCACGGCATCGAACCGTCGATTGCACTCACATACGAGTCTTCGCGCAGAACCAAGACGGGCGGGCTCTACCAGGGCTGGCTGGGCTACGCCTGGGGTCTTGGCGGTTTTGACGTCATCGAGCGGGCAAGCCCCGGCTACGGCATGCCGGCATTCGATGCCGGCGATATCTACCTGCTCGACGGTCAGGCGATGGTCGCCTGTGTTGCCGGCATGGTATCGCCGTCCTGCTCGGCCGGCGGCACCCATGCGACCGAGAACGAATCCTATCGCCGCATTGCGCTGAACGGCACCACCAACGAATGGAAGGTGACGGATCGCGACGGCACCGTCTCGACCTTCCGCTCGGTCGCTGCCGTCGCGAACCTGACGCCACCTGCCGGCACGCCGGCCTATGACCTGGCCCAAAACTATCGCTGGCTGCTGACCTCGGTCGCCGACACCAACGGCAACAGCGTCGCCTACACCTACACCTGCCCGGCAAGCCCGGTCTGTTACCCCGATACGATCAGCTACAACGGCACTGTCGTAAAATTCTATCTGGAGACGCGGCCCGACCTGATCCTGATGGGCAATGGCCGCGACATCTCCGAGACCAGCCAGCGCATCAAGGCCATCGGCGTCACGGTCTCTGGCGCGCTGCGCGGCGCCTACAAGCTGACCTACGATCAGGCGCCGTTCTCCAGCGCTTCCCGTCTGACTGCCGTCACCCGCTACGGCACCGATGCGGCCATCGCTGCCGACGGCAGCATCACCGGCGGCACCGCAAAGCCGCTCGGCCAGATGACCTACCAGAATACCGATGGGGTCTACACGACCGTTAATAGCGTGCTCTCCGCGCTCCTGGTGCCAGGAGCACCCAACGAGACCGGCGATCTGGATTTTGACGGCCGTGACGAAATCTTTGGTGACCGGGTCTGGCAACAAACGTCGGGAACACAGCAAAATCCTGGTGCCATCACCTACAATAGAACGAAATACACATACAAATTCAATTCGAGTAGCGCGCTCATCAACACGACATCGGTAGCCCTCAACGCGGCAGAGGACGGTCTATATTCTTCTAAGCCCGGTAGGCTCTTACCCAACAAAAGCACGATGGACTTTGCCGATACGGTCACGGCGACTTCTCAGTCGAATGGCGGCCAGTCGGTGACGGGTACACGAGGCGCGATTGTCCTCTCCGACACCCAGCTGGCGTTGACCAATGCCAATTGCAAAACGTTCCTCGGCGCCCCGTCGCCGCCGGCCGGATACGAGGCCGCATGTGATGCGCTCTCGGATGGCTCATTTATTGTCGCTGACGCGGACGGCGATGGCCTCGACGTGGTCAACAAAAGTAGCGGCACTCTATTAAATCCGAGCCTGGGCGTCGGCGACTTCCTCGGCAATGGCCATCAGCTGCCGATATATATATCGGGAAGCAATTTACAAAAGGGCGTGTTTTCGGTCGACAAATGGCAGCCGAGCGGGACGGCGTTCGACATTACCTGCCCGGCGGCGCAATTTTCTGGCTCTGGCACTTGCGTGCTGGCCGATGTCAATGGCGATGGGGCGACAGACATTGTCAACTACGGCCAAGGCGGCAGCACCCGAGTATTTCTGTCGACCGGGATTGGCTTCAAGGGCTACGTCAAGCACGACGCGGATGGCGATATTGGAATGCTGCGCGACTTCGATAATGACGGCCGGATGGACCTCATCACGCTGAGCAACAGCGATCTCAAAACCCAGCCCTACAGCACCGGCAACGTCAAGATTTACTTCCTGCAGCCATCCTCGACGGACTTCACGCCGGTTCGGTTCTATCTTCCTGTCGCGATGACCGCCGGATCGCCGGTCGGCGACTTCAACGGCGATGGCCTTCCGGATTTTACCGACTACATCGCCCACATGTTCATCTCCACGCCGGGCGCGGGCAACCCGAACCTGCTGCGCAATGTTGTGACGGAGCTCGGCGGCACGGTCGCGGTAGAGTATGCGCCGTCATCGACCTGGGTGAACAGTTACCTGCCGCAGGTGGTGCATGCGGTGACAAAACTGTCGGTCGACGACGGCC
>NZ_JAMYSZ010000063.1:0-14471 GCF_040322215.1 Mesorhizobium sp. M0184 | reverse complement strand
AAGACCCAGTTCGCCGTTGTCTTCGGCGAGAGGTTCGTCAGCCAATGACGAGGCCGGCCTCGCGCACAGAATTCCTGACAGTCCCCACGTCGTGCGGAAGATGGAGGCGAAGTCCTCCTGCATCTGATGCCGACGGCACACGACACCCGATGTAATCCGCATGCCTTCTTAGCATCACTCGAGGCACAGATCCCAGCTAAGACGGTCGTACAGCGTTGATTGTAGCGCGCAGTTAGTCATTCCCACGCGCTGTCAACTATTCCTGCCCAGACGGTCAGGACGGCGCGCTGGTTGCCGAACTGCTGCTTTCGAAGGGCTACATGGTGCATGGCCTTGAGCGGCGAGCCTCGTTGATCGGGAATACCAAGCGCACCGACCACCTCTATCAAGACCCGCATGAGGATCATCCCGACATGGTCCTGCATTACGGGGATATGACGGATACCACAAACCTGATCCGTCTCCTGCAGGAGACGCAGCCCGACGAAATCTACAATCTGGCTGCGCAAAGCCATGTGCAAGTCTCTTTCGAGACCCCGAATATACGGCCAATGCCGACGCTCTCGGCACACTGCGACTGCTGGAAGCGATCCACATTCTCCGCCTCGAGGAAAAAACACGGTTCTACCAGGCCTCCACGTCCGAACTCTTCGGTTCAGTCCAGGGTGTCCGCAGGGGGAGACTACCCCGTTTTATCCGCGCTCGCCCTATGCGGTGACGAAGCTCTACGCCTACTGGATCACGGTGAACTACCGTGAGGCATACGGGCTCTATACCAGTAACGGGATTCTGTTCAATCACGAAGGACCGACGCGGGGCGAAACCTTTATCACGCGCAAGGTGACCCGTGCAGTAGCTGCGATTATGGCAGGTAAACAGGACTGCATCTATCTTGGAAGCCTGGAGGCAAAGCGCGACTAGGGCTCGGCGCGCGACTATGTCGAGGGCATGTGGCGCATTCTGCAGCACCACGAGCCTGGCGACTTTGTGCTCGCGACCGGCGAGACGCATTCGGTCCGCAGCTTTGTCGAGGCTGCCTTCAGGCGGGTCGGGAAGGAGATCGTCTGGGAGGGCGAAGGCGTCGACGAGGTGGGCCGCGAACGCAGGAGTAACCAGGCGCTGATCCGGATAGACAAGCGTTATTTCCGTCCGACCGAGGTTGACCTGCTGATCGGCGACGCCTCCGAGACGGCCACCAAGTCAAATCCAGTCCCGCCGGGCATTTCACCAGTACCGGAGCAGCTTTAGGTGTGCGCGGGAAAGAGGAAGTGTCCAGCAGAATCGGAATCATCATGGGCTCACCTCGAGGAGGTTGATGCAGGCACCTATGTCGTAAGTCATGCTGTTACGTATCGGGACCTCGCCAACCCGCACACCGCCAAACAGGCCGTGTAGGACCAGGCGGATTGAGTCGCTACGTTGTGGATCAAACATATCGTAAAGGCACTGCCGGTTGTCGCGAGTGTCCTCGCCCCGCGTAGCGTCATCTTAACGTTCCGCAACGCCCGATAGCCGCAAACAAACTCCCGTAGTCGCGGCCAAACCCTAAAGCTGGCGAGAAATACGCGGTATATCCGCGTGGCTGTCCGGCTAATTTCTTGGAGGTAAATTCGGAAGGTGCGAGCTCTTGCAGCCCTTCATTTTCATCGCAGGGTTACATGACACATTCTTCACCTCTCCGCCCACGCGCACCAGCGGCACGTCATCACGAGATCGTTGTTTTGGGAGGCGGCATAGCAGGTGCGAGCGTTGCTTATCATCTTGCGAAGCTGGGAAAAAACGATGTCGTTCTCTTGGAGCGGAACACGCTCACTTCGGGAACGACTTGGCATGCTGCCGGCCTAATTATGCAGACGCGTGGCACCCATTCACTAACCGAAATCGCAAAATACAATGCCGAATTGTACGATGCTCTCGAGGCTGAAACAGGCCAGGCTACCGGGTTGAAACGCAACGGTACGCTTGGCGTCGCCCGGACCAAGGAACGTCTCCACGAAGCCGCCCGCAACGCCTCGGTAGCCAAAAGCTTTGGTCTTGAAGCCCATATGATCTCTCCGGCTGAGGCAAAGGCCCTTTATCCTGCAATTGACGATTCTATAATCGAGGGGGCGGTGTTTATCCCCCGAGACGGGCAGACCAACCCGATCGACACTTGCATGGCGCTGGCGGCAGGAGCCAAGCAGAATGGCGCCCGGATTTTCGAGAACCAGGAGGTGAAGGACCTGTGGCGTACGCCGGAGGGTCTCTATCAGCTGCAGACCGACCATGGGGTCATTGAGGCCGAAACCTTGGTACTGGCCTGCGGGCTTTGGACACGTGATTTGGCAGCCCGGCTAGGCGCGCGTGTCCCCCTTTATGCAGCCGAGCATTTCTATGTGGTCACCGAACCAATGGACTTCATTCGACCGACGTTGCCGGTCCTGCGCGACACCGATGGCCACGTTTACCTGAAAGAAGACGCAGGCAAGCTCCTGATTGGCGCTTTTGAGCCTTGGGGCAAGCCTGTCGCAATGGACCGGTTGCCAAAGGATACGGCCTTTATCGAGCTCTGGGAGGACTGGGACCATTTCGAATTGCCGATGACAAAGGCAATCGAAATCCTTCCCGAACTTGCCAACGCCGGAATTGCGAAGTTCTTCAATGGACCGGAGAGCTTTACCCCGGACTTGCTGTTCATGATCGGCGAGGTTCCGGAACTGAAGAACCTATACGTTTCGGCAGGCTACAATTCCGAAGGTATCGAATACGGTGCGGGAGCCGGAAGGGCTTTGGCTGAATGGATCGTCGCCAAATCGCCGCAGATGGACATCAGCTTCGTCGATGTGGCTAGATTCCACCCGTTCCAGATCAACAGACGCTACCTGCACGATCGCACAGCTGAGGTGCTCGGCCTGCACTACAAGATGCATTGGCCGAGTCATCAGCGAGAAACCTGCCGTGGGGTGCGCAAGAGCCCGCTCCATGATCGTTTGGCGGAGCTTGGCGCAAGTTTCGGCGAGGGCATGGGATGGGAACGTCCAATGTGGTTTGCGGAGAAAGGTCAGTCCACGGACAATGTTTATTCGTATAACGAGCCCAACTGGTTCAGAAACACCGCTGAAGAATGCCGTGCCGCGCGCACGGATGCGGTGCTGTTCGACCAGAGCTCTTTCGGTAAGCATCTTGTCCAAGGCCGCGACGCCTGCCGCTTTCTCCAATGGCTTTGTGCCGGCAATGTCGACGTACCAGTTGGCAAGCTTGTCTACACGCACATGCTCAATGAAAAAGGGGGCATTGAAACTGATATCACCGTAAACCGGCTTTCGGACACCGAATATCTCATCATTTCATCGGCCACCGTCCATCCACGCGACACAGCTTGGATCCGCAAGCATATCACCAGCGAATGGAGCGTGACACTCACGGACGTCACCTCGGCCTATGCGGTACTGTCGCTCCAGGGGCCAAAATCACGCGAAATACTGTCCAAGGTCACGGATACAGACCTTTCGAACGAGGCCTTTCCGTTCGCGACGAGCCAGGAAATCGATGTCGGTTATGCGAGAGTTATCGCCAACAGGCTGACTTATATCGGAGAACTGGGCTGGGAGCTCCATATTCCCACAGAGATGGCCCAGCACGTTTTTGATGTCCTGTGGGAGGCAGGAGCTGAGCACGGGTCACGGGCTGCTGGCTATCATGCGCTCGAGCACCTCCGCTCCGAGCGAGCCTATCGCGAGTATGAACTGGACCTTACCCCGGTGGACACCCTGCTCGAAGCCGGGCTCGGATTTACGATCGACTGGTCGAAGGCTGGTGGATTCCAAGGCAAGGATGCGACGGAAGCCCAAAAGGCAGCAGGGACACCGCGCAAGCGGCTCTTGTCGTTCAAGCTGCGGGATCCAAAGCCCCTGCTCTTCCGCGAGGAGCTCATCCGCTACAATGGCGGCATTGTCGGCTACATTTCCTCCGGGGTCCGGAGCTTTACCTTGGGGTCCTCGATAGGACTCGGCTACGTCAACAACGCTGATGGCGTCAGTCGGGAGTGGATCGACGCTGGACGTTGGCAGATCGAAATTGCCGGAGAACTTTATGATGCGGACGTCTCACTACAGGCCTTCTTCGATCCAAAAGGCCTGAGAGCCAAGGTCTGACGGGCACCTTGCTTTCAGAAAGGCGCAGTGATGCTTAAAATGAAAGTAACAAAACGCCTGTTCAGCTTCTATCTCGCGCCTGGATTTTCCCTACAGGCCTTTTCGTCTGCAGTAGAGGCCTTGCGGCTTGCCAATGAGGTGCTTGAATCGGAGGTTTATGCTTGGCGGATTGTATCTGACGACGGGCACCCTGCAAGATCGAGTTGCGGACTTACCATCTCGGTCGATACGTCGCTCAAGGACGAGCGCAGCTTTATCGGAAAGATGGGCTTATTCCCCTCGGTCGCTGTGGTGTGCGGGGGTAGCCACCCCCCGACCGTCAACCGGACGGTACATGGCTGGTTGCGGGAATGCCGAGCTCGGAAACTAAGTCTTGCTGGCATCGCGAGCGGGGTCTTCAGCATCGCGCAGACAGGCCTGGCCGATGGACGAAAATGTGCAGTGCATTGGGAACAGTATCCTGCATTCGTAGAACAATTTCCGAATGTTGCCGCAGTTCAGTCTGCTTTTGAGATCGACGATGAGACGTACTCCTGCTCGGGTGGAGATGCTGCTTTCGACATGTTCGTGCAGTTTGTCATCGAAGACTGTGATTCCCTTGTAGCGAGCCGAGTGTGCGAGAAAGCTGTCGCTATGAGGGTTCGTCAGCCTGGAGACCGTCAGCGACTGCCCCTGCATGCAGGGGCAGCCATACAACATGATGGTTTGTTGAGGATCATCGAGCAGATGGAGATGCATCTCGACGAGCCGGTCGCTCTCAAGGACGTGGCCGCTTCAAGCTGTTTGTCCCGGCGCCAAATCGAGCGCATTTTCTCCCAGAAAATAGGACGGTCGCCTGCACGATATTATCTTGATATGAGGCTCGAGCGCGCACACTTGCTCATCTTGAATTCGCAGCTTCCAATCGTCGAGATAGCGATGGCCTGTGGGTTCGTCTCGGCGTCCCATTTTTCAAAGGCTTATCGCGACAGTTATGGAATGACCCCGCGCGAGGCACGGTCGGAAGCCATAGAGCGCTTACGGCGGGGCCCAGCCGCTAGACCTGTTCGGCACATTGACCAGGTCGAGCGTGCGTCCGGTCGCCAAGCCAACGCAGCCCAGAACGCCTGCTCTTAGTCCCGCCAGTCGCACGTGACTTTAATCACATACACTCATCACAGACCATAGTTGATGGCGCTAAGTGTTGAGAACGTAGGGCTTGAACTGGGGCGTACTGCCTAGACCAGGATGCCGACAGGAACGCGGGAGCGATGAAGTGGACGGCGATGACGGCTGGGAAACTCGACCCGATCGACTTCAAAATCCTCGACGCCATCCAGCGCGATGGACGCATCACCAAACTAGCACTGGCCGAAAAGGTCGGCCTGTCGCCAACCCCGTGCTGGGTGCGGCTGCGGAATCTGGAGAAAGCAGGCATCGTCTCGGGCTATCACGCCCGGATCGCTATGCGCACCGTTGCACCCGTCGCTACGGTGTTGATGGAGGTCACGCTGGCCAGCCACCGCCAAGCTGATTTTGACCGTTTCGACCGCGTCATTCGCGACATCCCCGAGATCGTCGCCTGTTGGTCCGTAGGGGTGGCGTCGACAATGTTGTGAAGGTGATGGCGCGCGATATCGACGCCTACCAGCGGCTGGTCGATAGCCTACTGGAGCGCGAGATCGGTATCGACCGTTACTTCACCTACATTGTCAGCAAGTCGGTGAAGGATGACACGGTCTTGCCTCTAACTAGCCTTCTCCCGACCCAATCGTAACGGGGTCAGGCGAGAGTTTATCTAGCTGGTCTACACATTAGAGAGATTCTCTCCCCGGGCAGGCTGCAAACAGTCTCTCTGTCTGCCACTCACCGGTAGTCTTCCCGCGTGAAATAACCTGGGAGGCTTCGACGATGTCCGCGCACTTTTCCCGCACGATCCGCCACGACGCGCTCGACCGACTCGCCGACCGTCGGCTGCTGCGTGCCCTTGCTTATGCGACAAGCCCGTATTCCGTGGCATTGGCGCGACCGACAACCTCTGCCTCGTCGTCAAACGGCGTCACCGCGGCAATCGGACCGAAGGTTTCCTCACGCATGATGAGCGCCTCATCGGCCACTCGACCAGGAGGGTAGGTTGATAGAAACGCGATCCCACTGCCTCAAGCTTGCCGCCGGCAAGGCAGCGTGCGCGGCGGAATATCGCATCGGCGACCTGCTCCTCGACCTTCCTGATTGCACGCTCATGCATCAGCGGTCCGATTTCGGTATCGTCGGCGAGCCCGTTGCCTACCCGTAAGGTCTCAATCCGTCGGGCAACGGCTGCGCAGAACCGGTCATAAATCGGCCGCTGCACATAAATGCGATTGGCAGCAAGGCAGTCCTGGCCCGAAGTGGCGAATTTGGCGTCGATAGCAATGCTTACCGCTTTGCCGAGATCGGCATCGGCGAAGATGATCAGCGGAGCGGGCCCTCCGAGTTCCATCACCAGCCGCTTCATCGTCGGAGCACTTTGCGCCGCGATCAATCGGCCAATCTCGGTCGAGCCGGTAAAGCTCAGGACGCGTACGCGCGGATCCTCGCACATCCGCCCGACAATGACGGGAGCTTTTCCGGTGACGACAGTGAAGACACCGGCCGGCAGCCCGGCGCGCTCGCCAAGCTCGGCCAGCGCGAGTGCCGACAGCGGCGTTTCAGATGACGGGTGCGCGACGACAGTGCAGCCGGCGGCAAGTGCTGCAGCAGCCTTCCGGGTCAGCATCGCCGATGGAAAGTTCCACGGCGTGACAACTCCGACGACGCCGAGCGGCTCGCGCCGCACCATCATTTCAGCCCCTGGCAAGTGGCTGGTGACGCTCTCTGCGTTGAGGCGTTTGGCTTCCTCTGCGTACCATTCGATGAAGGACGCGACGTAGTCGATCTCGCCAGGGATTCCTTGAGCGGCTTGCCCTGCTCAAGCGCACGCCGGAAAGGCCGAGAAGCGGCGTTGATCGTCTTGGTTGTCTGTCCGGCATCAAGGGCGGCGACATAGCCTGCCAGACGACGTCGGAGACGATGACGCCCGACAGCGGCGCATAGTCGGATGTGAGGCAGTGCTGGTCAAGGGTTCCGATAAGCTCGGATCGCTTGGCCACGGCTGGACCTATTCGGCGCATCCAATCTGCGTTGCTGCCGGTGTCGCCAATCTCGAACTTATCGACGAGATGGATTTGGTCAGGAATGCTGGCGAGACCGGCGCCTATTTCCGCACGGAACTGGCGAAGGCGGTCGGTGACCACAAGAACATCGGCGACGTGCGCGGCGACGGCATGCAGATCGGGCCGCAGGTGGCGACAGCGCTTGCCGCGGCACGTTGAGCTGCCCAGCCTTGTAGCGCGCGGCGTTGATGGTCTTGGTGAAGCCGATTTTGCCCGGCTGCGCGCGGCTGTAGATAAATTCGGTCGTGTCCTGCAGGATAAGGATCGGACCTTCGTTCGTCGCAACGCGCGCCGCATTCGCGGCGAAATGGCCGGCGAGAACGCTGTGTTCGGTCACACGCGGGTTGTCAAAGAAGCGGTAGGCCGCCTTCGCCGCTGCCCAGTCGCCACAGGCCGCCGGGATCGGCTTGCCCGGCGCTGCTGACAGCTGATCCAGCAACCGCTGCAGCCGACGGACCAGACGCTTTGTCGGGAAAGGCCGCCGCGCAAAGCTCTTCCGGCCAAGCGGGCTTCGGCGTCACGGACAGAATCACGGCAGCTTCATACGGCGCAATAGGCCCGCCGACGATGTGGGTAATCGAAAGCCTCACCGGACGGTTACGATACATCAGCAGACCATGCCTATAAAGTGCCAAGCCACACACCGGCCGGTTGGCCATATTCAGGGGTTGAGATCGAGGCGAGCGTGGCGACATTGATTATGCGATCGAACAACGTGTTCCGATAAAGCGCAGCCAGAATTCCACCAAGCAGCGCGAGGGGAACCGCTACCAGCGCGGTAGCGAGGGCCAGAAACAGAGTGTTGAACAGCCTGGGTCGTATGAGTTCGCCAATATCTCTGCCATTGGCGAGGGCCGTCCCAAAGTGACCATGAAGCACATCCGCCAACCAATGAAGGTAACGAAGATGGATGGGAATATCCAAGCCAAGACTCCTTCGGAACGCCGCGACAGTCTCCGGCGTGGCCGCCTGTCCGAGCATTTCCGTGGCGATATCGCCTGGCAGGAATTGAACGCCGGCAAAAATTATCAGCGAAAAAATCCACAAGCAGCACGCCTAGAGCGACGCGCTAACCGATGATCTTTGTGACCGAGAACATTTGACTATCGCCTCAATCAAACATTGGCGAACCACCAGCGTTCGACGCAGCGGAAACCGTCCAAATCCCAGTTGCCCATCGCAAGTAGCCAACCGCTTTTGATCATTTCTTGGCGGCGGCAAGTCCTCCATGCTCTCCAAATACCCCGGCATCGAAACCGGCCGACAGCTCGCATGAGGATCCTGGAAGGCAGTGTGCAAAAAAGTCATCTCGCCAGTGACATTTTATGTGTTGCACTGTTTGTGGCCGGCGATGATAAGGTTGACGTCTAGACAATGTTTACCCCTGCAAGATGCGGTCAGTTTGGGTATAGAATCATCTTCGCCTGGAAGTAAGCAATCACAATCCAGCGTTAGCCCATCAATTTGCGACGGGAGGGCGGCGCGCTTGTCCGAAAGAAGGATTTGAGGATGGTTTCCGAGTCAACGCGAACCTTTTGGAAAAATAATGTTATTTGGGACATGCTTTATCCGCTGGATATGTTAAATCAAGCGTATGGCTGTAGTGAAAA
The DNA here is from genome assembly GCF_040322215.1 of Mesorhizobium sp. M0184. NCBI lineage: Bacteria > Pseudomonadati > Pseudomonadota > Alphaproteobacteria > Hyphomicrobiales > Phyllobacteriaceae > Mesorhizobium > Mesorhizobium sp. M0184. The sequence continues at coordinate 5,555 of NZ_JAMYSZ010000063.1, read as the reverse complement.
ATATCTCGATCATTATATCAACGCCGGAGTAAATTTCACTTCGATTTGCTTTGCGGAAGATACTAGCAGCATTGATTACGCGATTAAGAGCATCTCTCTGCAGCGGAAGCTGATCCACTCGAGGCCTGACGTCCTCATTCACGCTTTGACGGTGGATGATGTGTTGCGTGCCAAGAAAGAAGGCAAACTCGCTATCGGAATGCAAACGCACGGTACTGGCTGGTTTGGCAAGGATGTCGGTGTTCTAGAAGTTTTCCGTGAACTTGGACTTCGAGTTGTCCAGCTCGTCTTCAATGCATCCAATTTTGTTGGGGGCGGCTGCTCTGATAAGGCCGATGGTGGTCTAACTACATACGGCACACAAGTCGTCCGGGAGATCGAGCGGCTAGGTATGGTTGTTGATCTCGCTCATGTCGGTTACCGCACTACGCTCGACGTGTTAAACATGGCGACCCGGCCGCTGATTTTTTCACATGTTGGCATCATGGGAGTTAACCGACATTACAGGAACGTTCGCGACGACCAGCTTCGCGCGGTTGGTCAAAACGGCGGCGTGATTGGCCTCTCCGGGAACAGTGCGTACATCGGCGACGAAACCGGATCTATGTCGGCCATATTCCCTCATCTGGATTATGTCGTGCAGCTTATCGGTCCAGACCATGTTGGCTTCGGTTTTGACTTCGTGTTCGAAACAGATTTACTAGATGAGTGGGCCAAAAACATAGAAGACGAGTGGCCTGATTCAAAAGATCCGAACTTTAAAGGGTTTCGTTTTCAGAGACCTAAGGACGTGATAGAGCTCGTACAACTGATGTTCGATCACGGCTATTCTGAAGACGCAATTAAGAAGATTGTGTCCGGCAATTTTATGAGGGTTTGCCAAGAGATATGGTAACCGCCTCGCCCCCTTTTTGGCCGTATACATGACAATATTTTTCAACCCAGTGACAAAGCGGGATAGTAGCCGCCCAGCGCTTCCAGTAAATTATAGTCACCATTGACGCCAATTTCTAATTCGGTATCCAGGAATCTGGTTAATCTCTGTAGGGTCTCAGTGGAAGGTTGGGGAGGTGTTCTATGAATATTTCTGTGCCGCTTCACGGCAAGGTGGCTTTAGTGACCGGATCTACAAGTGGCATCGGTCTGGCAATCGCTCGCTTGCTCGCGGCGAACGGCTCCGATGTGGCGCTAAACGGTTTTGGGTCTCCCGATGAGGTTGCCGAAATCATCGCTTCGATCAGCAGAGATACCGGCCGAAAGGCACACCACTTTCCCCATGACTTATCCGATTTCACGGAGGCGAGCGATCTGGTTTACTCTTGCGTTCCAAGCGGAGGCGCGAAAATCCGCCTATGTTGCCGCGAAACATGGTATTCTCGGGTTAACAAGAGAGGTGGCTCTTGAAGGCGCTCGACTAGGTATAACCTGTAACGCGATATGCCCCGGCTGGGTTTTGACGCCTTTGGCGGCAAAACAAGTCGCGAGAAAGGCGGCAGAACTTCAAATCTCGTTCGACGAGGCAGCGCAAAAAATCGTGCTTGCCGATATGCCCACTGGTCGATTCGTCGATCCGAGCGAGATCGCCGCGGGTGTCTTGTTCTTCTGCAGTGATGCAGCAAAGTCGATCACCGGCGTCGCATTGCCAATCGATGGTGGCGTTTTGGTTACCGGAACGCGGTTGGTTTAACTCTCTGCCGATCAGAATGCGTCAGGATGATGCTCTAAAAGGATGACCGGCATGAGCGCAGCCATCCACGATAATGGACGCTTTCGACGACAAAACCAGATAATCGTGTTGCCCGTCGCTAGCCGGTTTTCGGACTAGCCAAAGACGGGTTCAACGCTCTCCCTAATCTAGCTGGACTTGGGCTACAGCATCGTAGCTCACTAACGAGGAATATGCACGATGAGCCGCCCCGATCCTAAAAACGTTAAGCGCGTCGCCTGCATCGGAACAGGCACCATTGGTGGTGGATTTGTCGCCCAGTTCCTATGTAGCGGGTATGATGTGGCTGCATATGATCCTGGTAAGGACGCCCGGGATTTCCTTGAGCGTTTGTTGGACCAAGCGTGGCCTGTGCTTGAGAAGGTTGGTTTGAAGCCTGGCGCTTCAAGGTCGCGGCTGCACTTCACTCAAGACATCGAAGAGGCAGTTGCCGGTGCCGAGTTTGTACAAGAAAGTGTACCGGAAGATCTCGAACTCAAAGTCCGTATGTATGAAAAGCTCGATGAGCTGGTCCCGCCTCAGATCGTGATCGGCTCGAGCACTGCTGGCTTCCCGATGACGGACATTCAAAAGCGCTGCAAGTTTCCCGAACGCACCGTTGTCACACACCCTGTAAATCCACCTTACCTCATCCCGCTTATCGAGGTTGTTGGAGGAGAAAAAACCGATCCCGCTGTCCTTGATTGGACTGTTGAGTTTTATGAAGCGGTTGGGAAGCGAGTTCTCCGTATGGAGAAGGAAATCTACGGGTTCATGATCAACAGGCTTCAAGTAGCCCTATTTCGTGAAGCGCTTCATATGATCGCGGCAGATCGAGCAACCGTTGCCCAGATTGATGACTGCTTGACCCATGGGCTCGGGCTGCGATGGGCATGCATGGGTCCCTTTGCCACGTTCCATTTAGGAGCTGGTGATAGCGGCTTGAGATCACTATTGGATTCTTATGGAACCGTAGACTGGTGCGCTCCCTATGTTACGGAATCGCCACTACCAGATTTGACCCCCGAATTACTCGATCGAATTCTTCAACAAGCCCAGGAAGTTATCGACGGCAGAACCATTTCCAAAATGGTCGACGAGCGAAACGCGACTATCATAGGGCTTCTCAAGTTGCGAGAAGCTAGTCGCGTTGCTGCTTCGCAAAAACAGTAGTACGCCGAAAGAAACCTTGGAGACAGTATGACCACCGTGTTTGAACATATCGCCCGACCTCGGCCATTAGCAGCCTGTCATTCAGGAACTTTCATCAACTTTTTACTTCGCCATACCAATGGGTAACAACATGAATAATAGACAACCTTCAACGAAGCTGGGCCGCCTGTTTGCCCAACTCCGTGCCGCGTCTTCCTCTGGCGAGCCGCGTGAATGCCTTGAAACGATGTCGGGGAGGACACAGCAAGTGGATGGACTTCGTTCAGAATCGCGGTTCGGTGATCTTGCCCTTACAATCGATGAACCGGTGAGTTTCGGCGGGACAGGAGCCGCACCAAATCCCGCCGAGGTGATGTTGGCTGCGCTTGGCGCCAGCATCGAAGTGACGATCAGATGCTACGCCGATTTTTTGGGGATTCAGGTGAGGTCGATCGGCGTAGAGCTGTCGGCAGAGATGAACAGTCAGGGTTTTTTCGGAACGAGCGAAGGTGTTCGAGCTGGCTTTCCCGTAATATCCGCGACTGTGAAAATTGTCAGTGACGAGGAGCCAGAAGCCATGTCCCAATTGCTGGAAATCGCGGAGCGTTGCTGCCCCGTGCTCGATAACGTCAGGCATCCCACCGAAGTGGCGCTATCTTTCGATCTTGTAAAGCCTATTGAAGATTGAAGGAGCACGCGTCTCCTGTTTCGGCGCAATCCCGCGCGAGCGTGAGCTTGCCAATACAAGTCATCATGACCGACGACGGGACGACGTTCAGCACTCGGAAGACGGCCGCAAGCAAACAGGGCCAAATCTTCTCGCCAGCCAACTCACCACTACAGCATCAACTAACCCGCCGTGCCCAGTTCGGCGCTTGTGTTTGCGGCGGCAGTGACCCTTTGAAAGGAGGGACGGCCGAGACCCAAGATCTGGAGGGAATCCAGTGCTCGCGAGCCGCGGCGACTTGTTTGTTAGCAGCGCCTGCGCGCTCTCGGAACTGAGCACCTTCCCCCGTAGACGGTTCGAAGGAGAGCCGTTGCGCCAACGGGCTCGGATGGGCTGACGTACGCCACGTCGTGCTGACGATACGTTCCCAGGTGTAAAGGCGGGCCGCAAATCAATCACTCATCGACTTGATGACTGGGCTGGGCGGAAACGTGCGTGCAACTATGGATGCAGTAAGCCTGATGTTCGATCTCAAGCTACCTCGCGCTGCCGTCTTGCCAGATAATGTTCGACTGGCTGCTTCACTCGTCGTCCAAGAAGAAGGCTCCGGCGACGCCGCCGTAGGCTTATGTGGACGGCATCGATTTGATTCAACCAGCACGACTGGCGAGAGGTCTGCGCCGCTCGATCAAACTTAACGAGGATTTACTATGGATACATTTGTGACATGTGCTGTGACGGGTGGTGGTGAAACGGTTTCGCGACACCCAAGGATACCAGTCACACCCAGGCAAATAGCGTATGCAGCCATCTCTGCCGCACAGGCAGGAGCCGCCATTGTTCATATCCACGCTCGCGACCCTGACACCGGCCAGCAAAGCCGAGATCCAGAGCTGTTTGCCGAAATCGTGTCTTTGATCCGCGACAGCAACGTGGACGTTATCGTCAATATCAGCTGCGGTATGGCTGGCGACTTGGTGCTCAGCGATGCTCCGGGACACGGGTTGGCAGGGCCAGGAACCGATGTGCTTGGTCCAGTCGACCGGCTGCAGCACTTGGAGCGCCTTTGCCGCGAGCCGAGATTGCGGCCAGAGATCTGCACGCTCGATTGCGGATCAATGAACTTTGGTGACGGCGCTCTGGTATACTTGGCTCCAGCGACTTATCTCCGACGAATGGCCAAGCACATTCGTTCGCTGGGCATCAAACCTGAGTTGGAAGTTTTTGAATTGGGACATCTCGCCTTCGTGCACAAGATTTTTGCAGAAGAGCTGCTCGAAGGGGTCCCCTTGATTCAGTTTTGTCTCGGGCTCCCCGGTAGCGCTCCCGCTGAATCCTTCGTTCTGGACGCATTCAAACAGTTGGCGCCGTCGGAATCGATTTGGAGCGCCTTTGCAATCGGTCGAGACCAAATGCGATTTGTCGCATTGGCCGCGGGCAACGGAGGTAACGTTCGAGTTGGTCTCGAGGACAATCTTTACCTCGAAAAGGGCGTTTTTGCTGACAATGACACGCTCGTAGAGCGGGCAGTCAGCGTGATACGGAGTATGGGCGGGAGCATTCTCACTGCGGCCGAAACACGGCTTAAGCTAGGCTTGGGAAGGCCGAGCCCGTCCAGATAACGGGACGGCGGTGCCCAAAGTTGGGCGACTGCCGCTCTCGTCTCAGCGCCGTTTCAGCTTCACGGCAGACGGCAAGCGAATGGGTAGCACCGAACAATACGCACGAACTGAACATGCGCATCGCGGGATAGAGGAGTTGGCATGGTAAGGCTCGCGGCAGATCAAAACCATAGCCTTTGGCTCAGACATCGCAATCCTATCGAAGTGCCCCTGCGGTCGATCGTTGCCGCGCTATCGCCAATAACCGCTGCGGATCTCTGCTGTCAGATGAAGACACCCATGACGCTCCATCGCCTCTACAAGAGCTGCGCCAGAACGCTGGCCTCGATCGTGTCCGTCTTGATCTTGGCATAGGCGATGATGCGCACCTGCTTGGGGTTTGCGATCACCACTTTCTTCACATGCGGCG
>NZ_JAMYSZ010000062.1:0-14782 GCF_040322215.1 Mesorhizobium sp. M0184 | reverse complement strand
ACACCGACCGCCTGGCGCGGGTCTGGCGGGGGGTTGTTCTTGGCCTCTCCCCCCGGCCCCTGCCCCCCTCTGGGGGGGGGGGTTGGTTCGCCCGGGGGCCGCGGGTGGGGCGCCCCCGGTCTCGGATTCCTCTTCCAGCACCAGCCAGCCATTGAAGCGTGGCGCTGCACTGGCGATGTCGATCACCGCCGCGGTATCGCAGACGCCCTTGCCGAGCATCGCCCATGTGCCGCTGGCATCGACATCCTTCAGGTGCACGTAGCGGATGCGGTCGCGATAGGTGGTGAGCGTGTCGGCCATGTTCCGATGGCCGCGCAAGATGTGACCGGTATCCGGCACCCAGCCGACGAGCGACGGATCGACCAGCCCGAAGATCCGGTCGTAGTCAGCGCGATCGAAGAGCAGCGTGTTGTGGTGCGAACTCGGATGCACCGCGACCTGGACGCCCGCCTTGCGCCCTAGCTCCCCCGCCTTGTTGTAGACCTCCGCGGCGATGGCGAATTTGTCGTCGCGCGGGCCGTCGGAGACGACTGTCGCCGAGCCCATCGACACCAGCGTGTCCGGAAAGGCAGCAGCGAAGTCGATCCATCGCTTCGCGGTCTCGAGGTCGTTGCCGATCTTCTCCTTGAGCGTGAAGCCGCTCTTGGAACCGAAGGCGAAGGAGACGAGCGTCAGCCCTGACGCCTTCAGCGCGGTCGCGAACTCCGCCGGCTTGTCGGCATATCGGCCGATCATCGTGTCGGTGATCTCGATGCCGGCATAGCCGCCATCGGCGATCGCCTTCAAGAGATCGTCCGGGCCGCCGGCAAAGCGCTCTCCGAGCATTTCCCAGGTAAAGGTCTGGCAACCGACTTTCAGGTCTTTCACGATCGTCCTTTCATTCCTTGATGCCGCCCCGCGTTAGCCTTGCGGTCCTGCCGTTCGTTGAAGGCCTTGATTAGGTCGCCAAAGGTTTCCTTGCCGAAGAAGGCGGCGCTGGCAAGCTGATTTCGGAACGTGATTGCGCCCGCGCCGGTCGAATGCCGAGACCCGTGTCGAGCGCTGCGGCGCCCAGCATGCCGGCGCCGATGAGAAATTGCCGGCGATCGGCGATGGTGACGTGACCCACAGGCTTCGTAGCGGCGGTCGGCCGTTTTTCATGTCAGTCATTTCCTCCCCTGAAGGCTGCGGCCCCCAATGTTGCGCCGGCATTTTCGCATGTTCTGCAAAAATTTTACGCGCGTCAATATTTAAAGTGCTGTATAGCGGGCTGTGATTGCGGCTCGCCACCGATTCAGCAGGCCCGCCGAAGTGTCATCGCGTTGGGAGGCAGACTCGAAAATGCAAGCAAAATCACAGATTAAGCTCGGTATCGGCGTTGTCGGATGCGGCAACATCTCGATGACTTATCTGCGCAACGCGGCGCTCTTCGGCGGCGTCGAGTTGCGTGCATGCGCCGACATTTCCACCGAACTGGCGGCGCTGCGCGGCAGCGAATACGGCATCCGGACGGTCAGCGTCGACACGCTTCTAGCCGATCCGGACATCGACCTTGTCCTCAACCTGACTATCCCGGCGGCGCATTTCGACATCTCGTTTTCGGCGCTTTCGGCGGGCAAGCATGTTTTCACCGAAAAGCCGCTGGCAACCTCGGCTAGCGACGGCCGCCGGCTTGTCGCCGAGGCGGCGAAGCGCAATCTGCTCCTAGGCTCGGCCCCCGACACTTTTCTCGGCGCAGCCGGACGGCGGGCGCGCCGCCTGATGGACGAGGGCGCGATCGGCCGCGCCGTCACCGGCACCGCCTTCATGATGGGGCGCGGCATGGAGCACTGGCATCCCAATCCGCAATTTTACTATCAGCCGGGCGCCGGCCCAATCTTCGACATGGGCCCCTATTACCTGACCATGCTGGTCAACCTGCTTGGGCCGGTGGCACGCGTGATGGCGATGGCGACTCAGGGACAGGAAGTGCGCCTTATCACTGCCGAAGGTCCCTACAGGAACACCAGTTTCAAGGTCGGCACGCCGACCAACATCCTATCGCTGCTGGAGTTCCGATCGGGCGCCACCGTCACCTTCGGAGCCTCCTGGGATGTCTTCAGACACTCCAATCACCCTATCGAACTGCACGGCACGGAAGGCTCACTGCGCCTGCCCGATCCTGACACGTTCGGCGGCACCGTATCGCTTTCGGAACGCGGCGCCGACTGGGCCGACTTCCATAGCGAGAGCGAGCTCTACGGGGGGCGCAACTGGCCTTACGCCGCGCCCGACCGCGCCAACTACCGCATGCTTGGCGTCGCCGATTTGTCGCATGCGCTGACGACGGGCAGAAAACCCCGCGCCTCCGGCGATCTCGCTTTGCATGTGCTGGAGATCATGGAGGCGATCCTCGCTTCGGGAGAAAGCCGCGAGTCCGTCGCCGTCAACGGGGCGGTCGACCAGCCGCCGCTTCTTGGCGAGGACGAGGCGACGAGCCTGCTTGCCTGAGGCGTAGGATCAGTCGATGCCTACGTTGCTTTCATCACTTCTCGATCCGGAAGCCCGGCATGTGCTCGACCTCGGCCGACAGGCTCCCGCGCGGCCGTTCGAGGCCGGCACGCCTGAAGAGGCGCGGCGCACCTATGAGGAGAGCTTTCCCACACTGCAGGGTGAACGCGAGCCGGTCGCCTCGCTGAACGAACGCTTCATCGACGGGCCTAGCGGCCCGTTGACGCTCAGGATCTATCACGGGCGACGGGCGGCCTTGGCCAGTGCCCCAGCGCTGCTTTATCTGCATGGCGGCGGCTGGGTAATCGGCAATCTCGATTCCCATGACGAGATCTGTCGCTGGTTTGCCAACATGGCGGCCTGTGTGGTCGTCTGTCCCGACTATCGGCTGGCGCCGGAACACAAATTCCCGGCCGCCATCGAGGATTGCCGCGCAGCGTTTGCCTTCATGCAAAGTGCGGCCGACGATCTCGGCATCGACGCGGAGCGGATCGCTGTCGCCGGCGACAGCGCCGGTGGCAATCTCGCTGCGGTGCTGTGCCTGATGGTGCGTGGGAGCAAGAATCCGCCGACCGTGCAATTGCTGTTCTATCCGAACACGGATGCCTCGCAGACAGCGGACAGCTATCGCCGTTTTGCTGAGGGCTATGGTCTCACCGCGGCAACGATGGCCTGGTTCCGCGACCACTATGTCAACCATGCCGGGGATATCGACGACTGGCGCGTGTCGCCGCTGAAGGTCGCCAGCCTTGCCGGCGCAGCACCAGCCTTTGTCGCGATCGCCGGTCACGACATTCTCGTTGACGAGGGTGAGGCTTACGCAAAGCGTCTGCAAGATGACGGCGTGCCTGTCGTGCTGAGGCGCTGGCCTGGCCAGATCCACGGCTTTGTCTCGATGGGCCGCCATGGTCCGGCCTCGCGGCAAGCCGTCGGCGCGGCGGTTGCCGCGTGGCGCGGCTTCGATGGAAAGCTCAGGCCGATTGACGCATAACCAGCGTCGCGTCGAGATTGACCTTAGCGGCAACCTCAGCTCCATCCTCGTTCAGCAGGGCCAGCAGCGTCTCGACGCTATATCCCGCCATGGCGGCGAAGTCCTGCGCCATGGTGGTGAGGCCTGGACATGTGTAGCGGCTCAGCGGGTGATCGTCATGAGCTGCGACACGCAGGTCGCAGTCGGCCTTGCGACCGACCTTGAGGCCTTGCGCGTAGGCGGCCGCCATCACGCCGAAGGCGAGACGGTCGTTGTTGCACAGAATTGTCTTGCCCGACAGGCCGCCATTGCCGAGCATTTTTTCCATTTGCTCGTAGCCGATCCGTTCGAAATCCCATGTGTACTCGTCGGTGTTGCCGATGACGACAGGCTCATGCCCGAGCCGCTTCATAGAAGCGATATAGCTTTTCAGTCGTTCTGGCGAGTTGTGGTTGACGTGCGGGATATCGAAATAGACCGGGGCGTCGCCGGACCGGCACAGATACTCGACGATGGTCGAGACGCTCTGGGCATTGTTGTTGCCGACGAACGGCGTTCCGCCTTCGAGATAGGTGTCGAAATAGACCACCGGTATGGCCTGCGTCAGCTTCTCCAGCGTGCGGTGGTCCGAGCGCAGGCCGAGCGGCGCGATGAGTGCACCGGAGACCTTCAGCGACAGGATAGTTCGCGTTGCCTCCACTTCGAGCTCGCGCGAGCCGTGCGAGGAGATCACGATCGGCCAGTAGCCTTCGTCGCGCAGCCTTAGTTCGATGCGGCTGACCATCTCCGAATAAAAGGGGTCGGCCACTGTTGGCACCATGATGCCGATGCTGCGGGTCCGCTTGCGGTTCAGGTTGCGTGCAAACAGATTGGGCTGGTAGTCGGACGAGCGCAGCGCCTCTTCGATACGCTGCCGTGTCGCTGGCTTGACGCTGGTCGGATCGTCGAAATATTTCGACAGCGTCGGCCTGGAGACGCCGCAAGAGCGGGCAAAATCATCCATCGTCTTGTGCGTCGTCGGCATTCAAACGCCTCGCGTTCTGGACATCCAATCACGGGGTTGCCCTAAGCGCTGCCCCAGGGCACCCGCATACGGTGCGCTGCCGTGCAACGGCAAGGCAAAATTTTACAGAGAGCTTCAGCAGTTTCAACGCGTATCGCTGAATTTTTTCACGCGTAAATTTATTAGTTGACGCGAAAAGTACAAGCCATATTGACTCCGGATATCGGTTGCCGCCAGGCAGAATTGCACGCGGCCGAGAGGGCCGTCCGAGTCGGGGCCTAGGGACTCGGTTGCCAATGGGACACGCTGCCAATTCTGGGCACCACAATCCGGAAGGCACCTAGACATAGCGCACTTCGACTCCCAGCTTGTCCAATCGACTGCGAATCCCATAGGGCATAGCGGTGTCGGTGATGATCAGATCGACACGTGACAACGAAAATGCCTTAGATGAGGCGCCAATATCCCATTTGCTTGAATCCGCCACAAGGATCACGCGCCTGGCCATACGAACCAGATTGCGTTTTGTGCGCGCAATGTCTTCTGAGACATCGACGACATCGAATGACTGATCGATCGCATGCGCGCTGAGGAACGCTTGGTGGGCCACAAGGCCGCCCACAGCCCTATCAAAATCCGACACGATCGTGCTGACCGTCGAGGGATAGACCCGACCGCCTATCATATGCACGTCCAGCCCAGGGCGATACATCAGATGCTGTGCAATGTTCATCGCGGTTGTGGCTACTACCACATTGTTGACCGGGGGCATCTGCATTGCGACCTGCAGCAACGTCGAGCCGCTGTCGAACACCACGGACTGGTTGTCTATGATCTGGCGCGCCGCCATCTGCGCGATACGCCGTTTGGCATCGAAATTGCGAGACATCCGCTCTTCGAAGGCCGCCGCGGGCGAATCAGCGGGCAAGGCGATCGCACCGCCATGCGTTTTGATCAACTGCTTTTTTGCATCCAGAATTTCCAGGTCGGACCTGATGGTCACCTCGGAGACGCCGAAGTTTTCCGCCAGTTGGCTGGTACGCGCCTGGCCGGTCCGCTGAAGCGCGAGCATGATCTGATGTCGCCGTTGTTCCGCAAGCATGTGTAACCCCGAATTGCTGTTTGGATAACTGCACGCCAACCTTTCGAAAATCGAATAGGAAACCGGCCTGCGTTTGAGAATTCGAGGGATACCGCCTCACCGCAGCGAACGCTAGCCGTTGCAGTTGCAACCTATATCGAAACGAAAGAAATCGAAATATTGAATATTGTTTTGCTTTCGAGTTAGGGTCCTCAACGTCAGATCAACAATTGCGAAGGGACTGCACTGATATGGGCCTTGGAACTAAAATTCGCTTGTCGCGGCTGTTCTCGCATCGATCTGGGAACCTGTTCGGTGGTGCCGTCGACCATTTCGTAGGTTACGGCAACGTCCGCGAGGGAGGCCTTGCGGATCTGCCCGGCGCGCTCAAGCGGGTGATGGCCGGAGAGCCAGATTACATCAGCATTCAGCCTGGTGCGGCGCGTCATTTGTGGCCGGCTTACGCCGGCAAGGCAGCGCTGGTCATTCAGGCGGGATGCTTTACGCCCGACGATCGGATCAGTCAGTTGATCGCGACGCCCGAAGATGCAGTGCGCTATGGTGCCGATGCGCTGGCGGTCGCCATTCCGGTGCGGGGCGATACCGAGGGTCACTACATTCGTTGGCTTACCGACACGGTCAACGCGGCTGCTCGTTTCGAAATGCCGGTCGTTGCACATGTTTATCCCCGCGACTATTCAAACGGCTGCAAGATCGTCTTCACCCCCGACGAAATCGCCTACGCAGTGCGGATTGGTTTTGAGACCGGTGTTGACGTGATCAAGGTCGGATACACCGGGGACTTCGACTCATTCAAGGAAACCGTGGCAACTTGCCCGGTTCCCATCGTTATCGCCGGCGGTCCGAAGACCGAGGATCTTCTGGGCGCTCTCACCCAGACATCTGAAGCCCTGCGCGCCGGTGCGAAGGGTGCCGTCGTGGGGCGCAATCTGTGGGGGCACGGTGACACCACGATGGCAGCGCGTGCATTCAAGTGCGTCATTCACGACGGGATGGCGCCGCAAGACGCTTTGGCGGCTGCGGGCACGTGAGCTGTGACCGGCAATCTGCAGGTTTTGGGCTTCGGAGCCTTGGCGATTGACGACATCATCTATGTCGACAGCACGCTGGGTGCTGGCAAAGGGAAGGTGACAAATCGCACGAAGGACCACGGCGGCAATGTGGCGACGGCACTCGTTGCTGTCGCCAAGCTGGGGGGGCGTGCCGGTTTCATCGGCTGGCTGAGTGATCAGCCACTTACGGATGTCGGCGCCCACGAGCTTGAACGACACGGCGTCGACATATCTTTCGCGCCACGTCGTTCCGATGCCAAGCCGATCCGGTCGGTTATTACGGTCGCGCCCGATGGTGACAGGTTCATCGCCTATGATGATGATGTGCCGCACGGGACCTCCGATGCGCTGGCCGATAGCGTCCTTGCGCAAGCCCAGGTGCTGCTGATCGACGGTTACGCCACGCACGCCGACATGATCGTTGCTCGTGCCCGTAAGCTGGGTCTGGCGGTGGTGGCCGATATTGAGTGGACTGTCGGACCTGCGACCGAACGATTGATCCGCCTGTCAAATCACCTGGTATTGCCTCTGAAATTTGCCCAAACCTATACTGGCGAGGCCAAGGCGACAGCGATCCTGCGCAAGCTGTGGTCAGATGACCGCTCCGCGGTCGTGTTAACCGAAGGCGATCGAGGAGCCTATATCCGGCAAAAGGACGATGTCGTTTTGTGGCACGTTCCGGCCTACAAGGTCAGGGCAGTGGACACGACCGGCGCGGGGGATTGTTTTCATGGCGCCTATGCCTTCGCCCTTACGCAGGGAAAGCAGCCTGTCGCCTGCGCTGTTTATGCAACTGCCGCGGCCGCGATCTCAGTGACGGGCCGGGGTGGCCGCATGGCTCTGCCGGATCACAACGCCTGTGTCGCGTGGATGGCGAAAGAAAATGCACCTGTGCCCATACCGATTACGTCGCCAGACTGAGAATTCATCACTCGGATATTGCCGCTGCTGGTGGGACGTCCGAGGCGCGCGGTTAACCGCGCAGATAGCAATGCCGGTTCGATCTGCAGTCGCGCCGCGCGGAGGCTATTCGATGTTTAGGTAGCGCTGACAATAGGGAGGATGTGACGTGGCTGTTGTTGTGTTGGACAAAATTTGCAAGACCTACGGGACGAAATTCCAAGCCATCAAGGATCTTAGCCTGACGATAAACGACGGCGAGTTCCTCATTCTCGTTGGCCCTTCGGGATGCGGAAAATCGACAGCCTTGCGCATGATCGCGGGGCTGGAGGAGATCAGCAGCGGAACCCTGACCATTGGTGGAGAGAATGTTGAGGATCTAGCGCCGAAGGACCGGGATATTGCGATGGTCTTTCAGAACTATGCCCTTTATCCGCATATGACAGTGTTCGACAACATAGGCTTCTCGATGAAGCTTGCGGGGAAGAGCAAGGCCGAGCGGACGAAGCGCGTCCATGAAATAGCAAAGACCCTGCAGCTGCACACGCTGCTCGACAGTAAGCCGGCCGCGCTGTCTGGCGGACAACGCCAGAGGGTCGCCATGGGGCGCGCGATGGTGCGCGAACCGGCAGCCTTTCTCATGGATGAACCCTTGTCAAACCTCGATGCCAAGCTGCGCGTGCAAATGCGCGCGGAAATTGTCAGCCTGCAAAGACAGCTGGGGGTGACCACGATTTATGTAACACACGATCAGACCGAAGCCTTGACCATGGGCGACCGGGTTGCGGTCTTGAAAGGCGGTGTCCTTCAGCAGGTCGACACGCCAAAGACGCTGTATAATCGACCAGTCAATGCCTTCGTCGCGGGTTTCATCGGCTCGCCGTCGATGAACCTGTTCGAAGGCCGTTTGCACAATGGCAGGATCAACCTGCCGACCTTTTCGATACCGGTGCCGACGAGTGCGTTTGAGCGCTCTCCTCGTCTGAGCGCCTTCGAAGGCAAGACGCTCATTTTCGGCATACGCCCCGAGGATCTTTACGACAGCAGTCTGGAATCGGGATCGCGACATGCCACTCTACCGGCCATCGTGAAGACGACAGAGGAATTGGGATCCGAGCTTATCGTTCATTTGAAGGTCGACGCGGTTCGAATCGATTCTGGCGACCCAGATGCTGTTGAAGATCTAAGCGGCGCAGCAAATGTCGTAGCGAGGTTTGAAGCCGTCAGCGCGGTCCGGCCGGGCGCGTTGATTGATCTGGCGATCGATGCGGCCAAGTTGCACTTCTTCGATCCCCAGACGCGCCTCACAATCTAGCGTGATCCGCGATGGTTGACCCGGCTAAAGGGACGGAGACGCAAATGTCGCTTCCGTCTTCTGGTCCATTTGCGTAGGTGACGGTAGACGCTGGCTTCGCTCTCCTGGGCAATCCGACCAGTTCTCGCTCGCCCATCACAGCTCGGGCCGTCTTCGTTGGCAAATGGTGAGACTTTGCTCGACATCGGTTCAGCGCGCGACAGCCGATTTTTCCACCGGAGGTGGAGATCGTCTTGTGCCCGGCGGCACCCTGTCATCGACAACCAAAACGATCGCCTGAACGCCTCTGAATTGCGACGTCTACGCGAGCGCGCGACCCCACCGAATGGCTTTTTTTCTCTTCGAATATACGACTTTCATTTGTTTTCTTTTTAGGGGAGTGGCTTTCATTTGTTTACGAAAATAGAGAAAGAAAGCGGCACAAGCAATGTGCACAAGGGAAAAACTGCCCCCAGAGAACTTAAGAAAAACCATATACCAATCAATGGCTTACATTCATTCATAACATCCCGGCATCCTACCCATTTTTCACGATTGCAGTTCTTGATTGACACAAAGACCCGGAAAAGAACCTAGTTTGATCGCGATCGGGAGGATCGAGCCAAACGTCGCTCCTAGGAGGAAAACATGAACGTCAGAAGATATATTGCTGCGGCCACGTCCGCTGTGGCTGTCTGGGCAGTGTCTGCTACCTGCGCCTTTGCTGAGACCAATCTCGAATTCATCCAATGGTGGGAGCCGGAAATGCCCGCCGGTGCTCTGCGTAGCATCATGGACGACTTCGAAGCCAAAAACCCTGGTATCAAGGTGACGCTCGTCAGCGGTCCCTATTCCGCCACCCATGATCAGATCGTAGTCGGCGCCGCGTCGGGGACGCTCAGCGACGTCGTCGGCCTGGACGGAGCATGGGTCAATGGCCTTGCAAAGCAGGGCGCAATCGCTTCCATGGACAGCCTGATGGCTGACACCAAATATGATCAGAGCCAGATCGCTGACATCATCAAGGTCAACGGCCAAAGCGTCATGTTCCCGCTCGCCTCGTTCGTATACCCGGTCTTCGTCAACCTCGATCTGGCCAAGGCTGCTGGTGTCGACAAGATGCCGGCCAACCGCACAGAATTCGCCGCTGCCGCGAAGAAGATGACCAATGCGGACAAGAATGAGTACGGGTGGGTGCTGCCGCTATCGCTGCAAAACCCCGGCGGCATCCAGAACGACGTGATGTCTTGGGTCTGGGCTTCCGGAGCATCGATGCTCAAGGACGGCAAGCCCGACGTGGAAAATGAGGCCGTGGTCGGTACACTCGAATACGTCAAGTCGCTACAGGACGCTGGCGTCATATCGCCAGGCATCTTTGCCAAGAAGGAACAGGACAAGGTCGAAGAGTTCGTCAACGGCCGTGTCGGAATGATGATCGACTCGCTGGCTCATATCAATCTTATCCGCCAGCGTAACCCCAATCTCAAGTTCGGTATCTCTGCGCTTCCTGCGGTCGACGGCTATACGGGTAAGCGCGGACTGCCCTATGCCTCTTGGGGCATCGGCATTAGCAACAGCACCGAGCATAAGGCAGAAGCCTGGAAGCTTGTTGAATATCTGATGAGCCCGGAAGTGAACGGCCGCCTGGTATCGCTCGCAAATGCCTTTCCGGGCAACGTGCAAGCGAAGCCTGACTTCTCGAAATCGGACCCGCTGTTCGAGGAAGCCTTCAAGATCTTCCAAAGCGGTCACTTGGCCAATGAATTCGTGGGCTTGCCGGTGGCCGAAGACCTGATGCGCGACATGAACGTCGAAGTGCAAAAGATGTTCGACGGCCAGCAAACCGCAAAGGAGGCCGCTGCCAACACGCAAAAGCAGTGGTTGGTTGACTTCGCCAAGTAGGCGCTGCTTCAGACAATTCGGCAGCGCGATAAGATCTATCGCGCTGCCGCTGCATCGGAACCGGACCATACGGTCGATGACCCAGCGGATTGTACCTCATGAGCCTCGCCAACGAAGGTTTGATCGTCGCGCGAACGAAAATGCGCAAGCGTGGCATGCTTTCTTACAAGACGAGAAAGCGGCTCACTCCGCTGTTTTATGTGGCACCCGCCACGTTTTTGTTTTGTCTACTAATGCTGTTTCCCATGATCACGGTCCTGCGCTATTCGCTGATGGACGGCGCAATCATGAAAAAGGACGCTGCTTTCATAGGGTTGCAGAACTACGAGACGATCTTCACAGATCCAGTCTTCTGGCAGTCGGTCGGGCAGACCCTCTATTTCACGGTGATGAGCGTCATTTTCCACCTTCTAATCGGCCTGGCCTTCGCCCTGTTGCTGAACACCCAACGCGTCCATCCGATGATTAGAAGCATCCTGCGTGTTCTCTACATATTGCCCTGGCTCTTTACGGCAGTGATCATCGCAATCATCTGGCGGCTGCTTTTGGATCCCAATGGCGTGGTCAACAGCATTCTGATGACGCTCCATATCGTCAACTCCAAGGTCGAGTGGTTCTCCTCGACGAAAACCGCGATCCATGCGTTGACGTTTGCGAACATCTGGGCGGGATACCCCCTATATATGGTCAGCTTGCTCGCCGGTCTCCAGGGCATCCCCAAGGACCTTTACGAAGCCGCCGGCATCGATGGCGCCAATGAGTTCCAAAAGTTTCGGTACATTACGATCCCGCAGCTGATGCCAATCATCATCAGCATCGCCCTGCTGGATTTTATCTGGACGATGCAAGTCTTCCCCCTGGTCTGGATGACGACGGGCGGTGGACCGATCCATTCGACCGAGGTGCTGAGCACGTATACCTATAAGCTTGCGTTTTCGAGTTACGAATTTTCACAGGCTTCGGCGAGCGCGATCTTCATCTTGATCATCTCGATGGGCGCGACTTACTTCTACATCAAACACCAGAAGGCCAGGTGACCGGCAATGGCAAAGCGCTCCTTCAAAAGCACCGTTTTGCCGACCGTACTGACATATCTCGGGCTCGCGGCCGGTCTGGTCTTTGCAGGCTTTCCAATCCTGTGGATGTTTTTCACTTCGTTGAAATCGAACACCGAGATCTTTGCCCTGCCGCCGAAACTGCTGCCCGACCATTTCACGAGCGTAGCCTATCTTTCGATCTTCAATGATCCGACCAAGGTGCGCTTCTTTCTCAACAGCTACCTGGTCGCGGGAGTGGTAACCCTTCTGACGTTGCTGATCGCCATTCTGACGGCCTATGGCTTCAGCCGCTATTCATTCCGGCTTAAGAATACCCTTAACGTCTTCATCATCAGCACACAGACCGTACCGCCGATCACGCTTCTGATCCCCTATTTCGGCATGGTCGTCGCCTTCGGCATTTTCAACACCTATTTCGCGCTGATTCTAACCTACATGGTATTCACCCTGCCTTACGCAATCCTTCTGATGACCGGCTATCTCAATACCCTGCCAAAGGAACTCGATGAGGCAGTGCTGGTCGATGGGGGGTCAAGTTGGACAGCGCTGTGGCGTGTGATTATCCCTCTTTCAGTCCCCGGCGTCGTCGCGACCGCGGTCTATACGTTTCTGTTGGCGTGGAACGAATTCCTTTTTGCGCTCACTTTGACGAAGTCGACGGACATGCGGACCGTTCCGATCGGTATCGAGTTGCTTATGGGCCAACATGCGTTCGAATGGAACGAGATGATGGCGATGAGCGTGCTGGGATCACTCCCGCTTCTGATCCTGTATCTGATTGCACAACGTTACTTCCTCGCGGGCCTGGCCGCCGGGTCGGTGAAGAGCTGAGCAAACTGACTGCCAGTTCGCTGTTCGCTGCTGAACACATCAACCCATTCCGGCCCCGAAAGTCCGGTCTTTGACAGCGCCAGCGCTATGCCAAATCCTACACGTCGAGGGTCGTGCAGGCCGAAGGCGGCGACAGGACGCCGTTGCACAGCCCGATCGCGCTCGACATCTCTCCCGCGGTTTGCCACCTGTTTCGTCCGGATGGCCCGGCGCTGACGCCGCTGCCTGAGTGGCGCACTCGGAAGTTGAATCCGACTGCTGACCAAGCCGGCTTCTAGCCTGGCCTCGGCATCCCCTGCCTTGTGGATTTCGCCATCTGATGCCGCGATAGCTCGACACCGGTTTGCTGCAATGCAGCACATCAAAACCCGCGGCACACCATTTTCAAACTTGACGCGTGTCAAATTTTTCTCAAACATGCGGAAACGCTGACAAGGCATCAATCAGCGCTCTGGGAGGAGCAATGCCTGGCACGAAAAAAAGGCCCCAAACGGGCCCTGACCCACGAATTGCATGGCGATCGCCGATCGGTCGGCAGCCTGTCATCGCAAACCTTGAGGCAGCCCGCGCCACATCAGGCATTCCGTTCGCCGAAAACGAACCAGATGCAACGCACCCACCAAATAGGAGGAGGACGACGCATGCGCATGTTCAATTGCCTGACGCTTGGCGCAGGTCTGTTTGCAATCATCGTTTCAGTGCCGGCCCATGCCGAAGACGCGGCGCGCGTCGCGGCCATCGTCAAGGGTCTCGACAATCCCTTCTTCCAATACATGCACACGGGTATCGAAGAGCAGGCCAAGGCCAACGGCGTGGCCGTCACCGTTCAGGCAGCCGCCAACATGGGCGACGCAACCGGACAGGCCGATCGGTTGACCGCCATGGCTATGCAGGATTTCGATTGCTACCTGGTCAATCCGATCAGCGTCTCCAACCTGGTGCAGGCGCTGGTGCCCGTCGCCCAGAAGAAAAAGCCGATCGTCAACATCGATAGCACCATCGATGCCGAGCAGGCCAAGGCGGCGGGCTTTGCCATCTCAACCTATATCGGCACCGACAACGTCGCTGCCGGCGCACTGGCCGGGAAGGAGATGCTGAAGCTGGTGCCGAAGGGTTCCAAGGTCGCCCTGGTGGCAGGCATCGTCGGCGATGTCGGCAGCAATGCCCGCATCAAGGGTTTCAAGCAGGCCGTCGAAGGCAAGCTCGAAGTCGTGGTGATGGTGAGCGCCGACTGGGATCGCGAGAAGGCTCTCACCGCGGCCACCGACATCCTGGCAGCGCACCCCGATCTCTCCGGCTTCTTCGCCGCCAACGACATCATGGCACTCGGCGTCGAACGCGCCGTGCAGACGGCAGGCAAGGACGTCAAGGTGATCGGACTTGACGGCATCGTCGACGCGCTGAAATCGGTTGCCGCCGGCGAACTCTCCGCCACTGTGGCGCAATATCCCTATGTCGTCGGCGCCATGGGCGTGGAAGCCTGTGCCGCGGCGGCCAAGGGCAAGACGCTTCCCGCCAACGTGCCGGCGCCAGTGCTGTTGATCAACAAGGACAATGCGGAAGCCTCGCTGAAGAACTTCCCGCGCCCGGGTGGCGACTATCCGGATCCCTTCCGCGAGATGTTGCAGTGACCACTCCTGAACAAAACGCGCCTGCGCATGACGCGGGCGCGTTGGAGGAGAGCCGCCCCTCCCTGACGGCTCTCCTCCTGGATCCTTCCTTCTGGGCCGACTGGGCATCCGTCGTCGGCCTCGTCGGCCTCGTCATCGTGTTCGGCATCGCCCAACCGGTCTTTCTCAGCGTCGCCAATTTGCAGGCCCTGCTGCTGGCGGCGGCGATCCTTGTCGTGCTGTCGATCGGCCAGACCTTCGTCGTCGCGACAGCCGGCATCGATCTTTCGCTCGCGGCCGCCGTAATGCTGGGCGCCATCATCCTGGGCCTCGTCAATGCCGCCGGCTATGGCATCTTGCTGGCCTGCGTGCTTGCCGTCGCCGCCACCAGTGCCGTGGGATTCCTGAACGGCGTGCTCATCACCGCCGGGCGCATTCCCGATTTCGTGGTGACGCTCGGCACGCTTTCGGGCATCACCGGCCTTGGCCTGATCCTGTCGGGCGGGGGGGCCGGCCCGGGGGGCGGGCGGCGGCAGCAAGCCGCCGAGCCGCGGCGCCACAGGAGGCCGCGCCGAAGTAAAAAGAAACACC
>NZ_JAMYSZ010000061.1:0-14857 GCF_040322215.1 Mesorhizobium sp. M0184 | reverse complement strand
AATCTCCCTGCTTCGACCATCATCACAGAATCACCAATCGGCTTCTATGCAAAGGTCTCCTTGTGGGAGAAGGTGGATCGGCGCGTTAGCGCCGAGACGGTTGGGGGGTGTTGGACGGAGCGCTGTCGGAACCAAGCTGGAGCACCCTCATCCGACCGAGCTTCGCTCGGCCACCTTCTCCCACAAGGAGAGAAGGAAAGGCTAACCCCGGCCGTTCACCAGATCCCCGACAATGTCATATTTGCCGGAGATACGCATCTTGTAGACCTCGTAGTTCTCCATCACGCGCTGGACGTAACTTCTTGTTTCCGTATAGGGAATCCGCTCGATCCAGTCGACGATGGCATCGATGTCCTTGCCGCGCGGGTCGCCGTATTTCGCCACCCACTGGGCGGCGCGGGTGGGGCCGGCATTGTAGCCGGCGAAGGTCAGCACGTAGGAGCCGTCGAAGCGGCCGAGCTGCTCGCCGAGAAAGGCAGCGCCCAGCGTTGCGTTGTAGCCGGCATCGGTGGTCAGCCGGGCCTGCGAGAAAGTCATGCCGGCCTTCTTCGCCAATTGCTTGGCCGTGCCTGGCATCAGCTGCAGCAGTCCGCGCGCGCCGGCGCTGGAGACGGCGCCGATGTTGAACTCGCTTTCCTGGCGGGCAATCGCATAGGCCAGCGCCTTGCCCGAGCCGGAAATGTTGGCGGTGTCGGGAATGACGCCGAGCGGATGCGACAGCGCGCCGACGTCGATGCCACGTGCGCCGGCGATCTTGCCGACCTTCAGCGCCATGAAATGGTTGCCTTGTCTTTCCGCCAGCATCGCAAGCAGCGCCAGTTCGCCGGGGCTGCTCAACTGCCCGGCAAGGTCGCGGTAGAGGGTTTCGGCATAGCGGTCATAGCCTGCCTGCTGCAGCCGCTCGATGGCGCTGACCGCCTCGCGGGTGGCAAAATTCTGGCGATCGGCGGCACTTGGCTGCGGGTAGACGATGTTGAGGGTCTGCCGGCCGACACGCTCGCCGGCGAGCTGGCCGTAAAAGGTCGTGCCGTAGCTGGCGGCACGGCTGAAATAATCCTTGGCACTGCCGGGACCGCCGAGTTCGGCGGCACGGCCGAGCCAGTAATAGGCGCGCGACAGCGACATCGGCCCTTGGGCGAGCTCCGCGATTTGCGCAAAATGCTTGGCGGCGGTGCTCGGGTCGTTGAGGCCGCGCAGCGCGTACCAGCCTGCATGGAATTCCGCCTCGGCAGCATTGGCGGGACTTTCGGCGGCATGCGCGGCGACTATTCTGTAGGCGGTCTTCATGTCGCCCTGGTCGACCAGCTCGCGCGACAGCACCCGGCGTTCGACCCACCAGGCGTCCGGATCGACCAGCGCGTCGCGGTCGCCCGGCGCCTTCAGCACCAGTGCGGCGGCGTCGGAAAATTTCTGTTGCTTGCGCAGATATTCGGCTTCGGCAAAGAGATAGCCGGCCGCCCGCTGCGCTGCCGGCACCGCCTTCAGCAGCTTGGCCGCGTTCTTGTCGCCTTTGGTGACTGCCGCCCAGGCATCGGCCAATTGCTGGGCGCCGGCGAGACCGGCGACGCGCAGCGCCGAAGCGACCCGATCGGCATAAAACATGCGCTCCATGCGGAAGCGATGGTCGGCGCCCGGGATCAGCGCGCCGAACTCGCGGATGACCGCCGCCTCGTCCGTGGCTTCGAGCTTTTCGGTGCGCCAGAATGGCGACAGCACCGAGCGCGCCGCCTTCGTATCGCCCAGCGCTACATAGGAGCGGGCAAGGATCACCACGCCCTCGAAGGTCAGCGGCTGGCTGCCGTCGAACGCCCGCACCACGACCTGTGGCGCGGGGTTCTCGCGATAGAGCGCGCGCTCGCTGTTCTTGCGCAAGGCGATCGTGCCCGGCCAGTTCGGCAGCATCTTCGCGGCATCGGCGATTTCGCCGCTCGGCACCTGGTCGCCGCCATAGAGCGCAATCGCCCAGGCAAGGATGTGCTGATCGAGCGATTTGGCCGGCAGCGCTTCGCGCACCTGGCGTGCGCGCTGAATGTCGTTTGCCGCCAGCGCATCGAGACCGCTCTTCAGCGCCGCGACGCTGGCGGATGGCGAAGGGGACTGCTGCAGTGCATCGTTCTGCGGCTCCGTCATCGGGATCGCCGACGTGACCTGCCCATCGACGCTGCCGCCGATCGCCGCGCCGGGGATCAGCACAACGATCGCGCCGAGAAGCGCGAAAAGATGAAGCCGCCTGGTCGGCATGGATTTGGTCTTTTCCTATTTCTTCGATGCTACAGCTGGCACAGATGAACTGCAGCCTATTCGTCTGTGATGAAGGGCCCGTAAAGAAAACCCTATCGAGGTCGTTCGAATTGCAATTGCTGGCGCAATGCTTGCCGGGCAACAATGTCGAGACTATGGTGCGCCGCTTCGCTTTCGGCTAGAAGGCGCGCACGACAAACACCTACAGCGCCGCGCGGCTTCTCAGACGCGCAAAGGACGCTGTAGCAATTTAAATTTGGCGCATGATCCTTTCCGAAATCGACTGCGATTTTCGGGGTCATGCGCTAGTCCCAAGGAGTTGGACGACATGCTAAGAGGCTCGCTGACCGCGCTCGTCACACCGTTCGAAAAGAGCGGCCGTTTCGACGAGAAAGCCTTTCGCGCGTTCATCGCCTGGCAGATCGCCGAAGGCACGACGGGCGTCGTCCCTGTCGGCACCACCGGCGAGTCGCCGACGCTGTCGCATGACGAGCACCGCCAAGTCGTCAAGGTTTGCATCGAGGTCGCCAAGGGCCGGGTTCCGGTCGTCGCCGGCGCCGGCTCCAACAACACCGATGAGGCGGTCGGCCTGGTCCAGTATGCCGAGAAGGCGGGCGCCGACGCGGCCCTTGTCGTCACGCCTTATTACAACAGACCGACGCAGCGCGGCCTCTATGCGCATTTCGCCGCCGTCGCCAAGGCAACCAGCCTGCCGATCATCATCTACAACATTCCACCGCGCTCGGTGGTCGACATGAGCCCGGAGACGATGGGCCAGTTGGTGCATGACTTCAAGAACATCGTCGGCGTCAAGGATGCCACCGGCAAGGTCGAGCGGGTTTCGGAGCAGCGCGCCACCTGCGGCAAGGATTTCATCCAGCTCTCCGGCGAAGACGCCTCGGCGCTCGGCTTCAACGCGCATGGCGGCGTCGGCTGTATTTCGGTGACGGCAAATGTCGCACCCAGGCTTTGCGCTGAATTCCAGGAGGCAACGCTTTCCGGCGACAGCGCCAAGGCGCTCGACCTGCAGGACCGTCTGTTGCCGCTGCACAAGGCGATTTTCATGGAGCCCGGCGTTTCCGGCGCGAAATATGCGCTGTCGAAACTGGGTAAGGTCGAGAATGTGCTGCGCTCGCCGCTAATGACGGTCGAGCCGTCGACCGCCGAGAAGATCGACGCGGCGATGAAGCACGCCGGCTTGATAAACTAGGGATGAGGCGCCACCTCTCCGCATCATGAATCAAGTCAGAAAAGCCGATCCCAACAACAAGACCGTTGCGGAAAACCGCAAGGCGCGGTTTTCCTATGAGGTGCTCGACACGATCGAGGCCGGCCTGGTGCTGACCGGTACGGAAGTGAAATCGCTGCGCCAGGGCCAGGCCAATATCCAGGACAGCTACGCCTCGGTCGAGGGCGGCGAGATCTGGCTGATCAACTCCTATTTGCCGGAGTATCTGCAGGCCAACCGCTTCAACCATGAGCCGCGCCGCCGCCGCAAACTGCTGCTCAACAAGCGCGAGATGGCCAAGCTGGCGCAAAGCGTCGACCGCGAAGGCATGACGCTGGTGCCGCTGAAGATCTACTTCAACGACCAAGGCCGTGCCAAGCTGCTGCTCGCCGTTGGCCGCGGCAAGAAGCTGCACGACAAGCGCGAGACCGAAAAGCAGCGCGACTGGTCGCGCGAGAAGGGCCGGCTGCTGAAGGAGCGAGGGTGAGGAGCGGTCCGCGAAGCGGAGGAAAAGCCAGCGATTTGGCTTTTCGAGCGACGAACGCCCGGAGCCATAGCGGCGGGCAGGGCGGACCAAAAGGCATAGGTCTCGTTTGAAAAACCGGATCGTCTTATGGGGCGCGGCCGGTCTGCTCGTGGCGGGCCTCGTTCTGGCCGGCGGCTATACCTACTTCCAGACATTTTCTCCGGACCGCGGCAAATATCCGGTCAGGGGCATCGACGTCTCCCATCATCAGCGGCAGATCGACTGGCGGCGTGTTGCCGCCGACGATGTCGCCTTCGCCGTGATCAAGGCGACGGAAGGCGGCGATCATGTCGACGATGCCTTCGCCGCCAATTTGCGCGCGGCCCGCGCCGCCGGTCTTGCCGTCGGTGCCTATCATTTCTTCACCTTCTGCAGACCGGGTGCGGATCAGGCACGCAACTTCATCTCGGTGGTGCCGCACGATCAGCCTTTGCTGCCGCCGGTGGTAGACATCGAGTTCGGCGGCAATTGCCCGCAGCGGCCAACTCCCGAACAGCTGAGCGCCGAACTCTCCGCCTTCCTCAGCCCGGTCGAGGCGGCGTTCGGCAAGACGGCGATCCTCTATGTGACCGACGAGGCGGCACAAGCCTATGCCGGGCAGCTAGCCGGCCGCCCGCGCTGGCTGCGTTCGCTGGCGCTGCGGCCGGGCCATGACGACTGGATCTACTGGCAGTACCACAACCGGGGCCGCGTCGACGGCATCAGCGGCGACGTCGACCTGAATGTTCTCCAGGGCGGACCTGCGACGCTGGCCGCATTGTTTGCCGCAGCGCCTGAAGCGACAGCGTCGGATTGATGCTATTCCTGTCCACCAAAACACCCTCGATGGCACGAAGACAGAGCGACGAAGCGTTCCCTTGTGGCTATTCAGATCGCAGGCGGCGCCGTGCTAAGTACATTTGATGCCGGAGCGCCCTTCATCAACCAATGACAGCAACGCCCCGCCTGCTGCGACGGACGGCGGCGACCCCCGCCTGGCATTTGTCTATGCGGAGGCGGTGCGTGGCCTCCAGCACCAGCAGGGCGTGGTTGAAAGTCTCAATACGCGCGCCGGCAATCTGATCTTCGCAACCGCGTTCGCGAGTTCTCTCCTCGGAGGCAGGGCGCTCCTGGATGGCGTGGGGCCTTGGGACTGGCTGGCGCTGACATTGCTTTTTCTTATCGGGCTGCTGGTCGCGATTATGGTGTGGCCGTATTATAACTATACGTTCCGTTTCGATCCAGAGAAGCTGCTCCAGGACTTCGTTGATCAGCACCCTCCCGCAACCCTGGACGGGATGCACCGAGCGCTTGCGCTGCGCATCAAATCCGACATGGCCAGCAATTGGCGGATCATCCAACGCCTGCGCGTCGCGCTGCAGCTTGCACTGTTTCTGTGGTCGCTGGATCTCCTGGCCTGGTTGTTCGCGATCGCCCGAATCTAGGGCTCGTGCCCTGGCGGGCGTCGTCCGATTCTATGTCTTCAGAAAAGCTTCTATCTGACTGAAGACGTTGACGAACATCGCTTCCGTCAACACGCCGGTATTGGTGTTGTAGCGCGAGCAATGATAGCTGGAAAACAGCGTGATGCCATTGGCCTGCTGCTGCCCACCATGCCGGAACGGATAGGCGGCAACGCGCTGGCCGAGCGCCCGCACGGTCGACTGGTGCGCGATCGAGCCCAGTGCCAGCACAGCGCGCAGATTTGGAAACCGCGCAATCGTCGGTACCAGGAACGTCCGGCAGGTCGCTATCTCGGCGCCAACCGGCTTGTTGTCCGGCGGCACGCAGCGCACCGCATTGGTAATCGCCGTACCGACAAGCTCCAGCCCGTCATCCGGTCGCGCTTTGAATTCGCCGCGCGCAAAGCCGTGCGCGATCAGCGTGTTGTAGAGCAGGTCGCCGGCAAAATCGCCGGTGAAGGGACGCCCCGTCCGGTTTGCCCCGCGCAGGCCCGGCGCCAGCCCGACGATCAGCAGACGCACTGCATCCTCGCCTTCCGGCGGCAAAAAGGTCGGCACCGGCGCGTTGAACCAGGACGGCTCGCGCCGCCGCCACTCGGCGATGAAGTCGTGCAACCGCGGGCAGAGCGGGCAATCGCGATCGGGTTCGGGGGAGACGACCAGGGGCGCGGTCAAGGCAACGACCGTCAATAGTCTTCCTCGTCGACTTCGGCCGGTTCGGGCCGGCGCACCGGCCGCTCCGACGGATCGCGGCCGACTTCATTCTTGAGCGTCATCAAGTCGATGAAATGGTCGGCCTGGCGGCGCAGATCGTCGGAGATCATCGGCGGCTGCGAAGCCATGGTCGAGACGATCGACACCTTGCGCCCGCGCCGCTGCAGCGCCTCGACCAGCGTGCGGAAATCGCCGTCGCCCGAAAAGATGACATAATGGTCGACGACATCGGCAAGCTCGAGCGCATCGACGGTCAGCTCGATATCCATATTGCCCTTAATCTTGCGCCGGCCGGTCGAGTCGGTGAATTCCTTGGCCGGTTTGGTCACCACCTTGAAGCCGTTATAGTCGAGCCAGTCGATCAGCGGCCGTATCGAGGAGTATTCCTGATCCTCGACCAGCGCGGTGTAGTAATAAGCGCGCAGCAGATAGCCGCGTTTCTGGAAGCTCGCCAGAAGTTTGCGGTAATCGATGTCAAAGCCCAGCGCGCGCGAGGTGGCGTAGAGATTGGCACCGTCGATAAAGAGAGCGATTTTTTCACGAGGATCGAACATGGAAAATGTCCTTTTTCGAAATAAGCGGTCGTCTAAATGGGTGGCGACTATCGGCCGGTCTGATAATAGACCTGTTGGCCTTCATCGTTCGAGATAACGCCAGTTTTACGGCAATCCAAGGCACCATGCGGCACCGCAAGCAATTGTGATCGGCGCTGTGTCGTCGCAGGCGGCCCGCGTCAGAGCTGCGCACCGCCATAAAAGCTTGTATTTTGGCGGCGTTCGGGTTATGGACCGCGCCTGTTTTCCATCAAATCCAGGCATGAAAGGGGCAACTCATGGCCCGCGTAACCGTTGAAGATTGCATCGACAAGGTCGACAACCGCTTCGAGCTGGTGCTCCTGGCCGGCCACCGCGCCCGTCAGATCAGCCAGGGCGCGCAGATCACCGTACCGCGCGACAACGACAAGAACCCGGTCGTTGCGCTCCGCGAAATCGCCGAAGAGACGCTGTCGCCGGACGACCTCAAGGAAGATCTCATCCATTCGCTGCAGAAGCATGTCGAGGTCGATGAGCCGGAGGCCGATGGCGAGGCGATTGCCGACCAGACCGGCAGCGCCGTTGCAGCCACCGATGCCGACGACGCCGAGGACAACGTCACCTTCGATCGCATGACCGAAGAAGACCTGTTGGCCGGCATCGAAGGC
This sequence comes from Mesorhizobium sp. M0184, assembly GCF_040322215.1. Lineage (NCBI taxonomy): Bacteria > Pseudomonadati > Pseudomonadota > Alphaproteobacteria > Hyphomicrobiales > Phyllobacteriaceae > Mesorhizobium > Mesorhizobium sp. M0184. The sequence goes on along the minus strand of NZ_JAMYSZ010000061.1, from coordinate 7,505 downwards.
CTGGTGCCGCCGGAAAAAAGCGACGATTATTGATCTTAGCGACAACTGCCGACACTTTCGCGTCGGCAGTTTCGTGGCTATCTATGACATGCGCCGTATGCCAGTGCGGCGCATGATTCATTTCAGCATTGCGAGATCCCGGCCATGATGCGTCAGTATGAGCTTGTCGAGCGCGTGCAGCGCTACAAGCCTGACGTCAACGAGGCGCTGCTCAACAAGGCCTATGTTTACGCCATGCAGAAGCATGGCCACCAGAAACGCGCCTCCGGCGACCCGTATTTCTCGCATCCGCTCGAAGTCGCCGCCATCCTCACCGAAATGCACATGGACGAGGCGACGATCGCCGTTGCCTTGCTGCACGACACGATCGAGGACACCACGGCGACCAGGGCCGAGATCGACGAATTGTTCGGCCCGGAAATGGGCAAGCTGGTCGAGGGCCTGACCAAGCTGAAGAAGCTCGACCTCGTCTCGAAGAAGGCCGAGCAGGCGGAGAACCTGCGCAAGCTGTTGCTGGCGATCTCGGAAGACGTGCGCGTGCTTCTGGTCAAGCTCGCCGACCGCCTGCACAATATGCGCACGCTCGACCATGTGCCGGAAGCCAAGCGCCTGCGCATCGCCGAAGAGACGATGGACATCTACGCGCCGCTGGCCGGCCGCATGGGCATGCAAGGCATGCGCGAGGAGCTGGAGGAGATTGCCTTCCGCTTCATCAATCCGGAAGCCTACCGCGCCGTCACCGCACGGCTGGCCGAAATCTTCGAGCGCAACAAGGGCGTGCTGTCGGAGATCGAGAAGGCGCTCTCCACGCTGTTCGACAAATATTCGATCAAGGCCGAGGTCAAGAGCCGGCAGAAGAAGCCGTGGTCGGTATTCCGCAAGATGGAGGCCAAGGCGCTGTCGTTCGAGCAGCTGTCCGACATTTTCGGCTTCCGCGTCGTTGTCGAGACGGTCGAGGACTGTTACCGCGCGCTCGGCGCCATCCACACCACCTGGTCGATGGTGCCCGGCCGCTTCAAAGATTACATCTCGACGCCGAAGCAGAACGACTACCGCTCGATCCACACCACCATCGTCGGCCCGTCGCGCCAGCGCGTCGAATTGCAGATCCGCACCTATCAAATGAACAAGATCGCCGAATACGGCGTCGCGGCTCATTCGATCTATAAGGATACCGGTGGCAAGATGAATGGTGCCGCCCATGCGATCTCGAAGGAAACCAATGCCTATGCCTGGCTGCGGCGCACCATCGAGCAGCTTGCCGAAGGCGACAATCCCGAGGACTTCCTCGAAAACACCAAGCTGGAACTGTTTCAGGACCAGGTATTCTGCTTCACGCCGAAGGGCATGCTGATCGCGCTGCCGCGCGGCGCCACGCCGATCGACTTTGCCTATGCCGTCCACACCGACGTCGGCGACACTTGCGTCGGCGCCAAGGTCAATGGCCGCATCATGCCGCTGATGACGGAGCTGAAGAACGGCGACGAGGTCGAGATCATCCGCTCGAAGGCGCAGGTCCCGCCGGCGGCGTGGGAATCGGTGGTCGTTACCGGCAAGGCACGCTCAGCCATCCGCCGCGCCACCAAGAACGCCATTCGCAAGCAATATTCGGGTCTCGGTATCCGCATTCTGGAGCGCGCCTTCGAACGCTCTGGCAAGACCTTCACCAAGGAAAGCCTGAAGCCGGTGCTGCACCGGCTGGCGCGCAAGGACATCGAGGATGTACTGGCCGCGGTCGGCCGAGGCGAACTTGCCTCCACCGATGTCATGAAGGCGGTGTTTCCCGACTACAAGGACGAGCGTGTCACGCTGGTCGCGCCCAAGCAGCGCGAGGAGGGCTGGTCGAAGATCCGCAACGCCGCCGGCATGCTGTTCCAGATTCCGGGCCGCGCTGCACGCAAGGACAAGAACCAGCCGCGCGACGACGCGGTGCCGATCCGCGGTGTGCGCGGCGATCTGCCGGTGCGCTTCGCGCCGGAGGGGGCAGTGCCAGGCGATCGCATCGTCGGCATCGTGCAGCCGGGAACCGGTATCACCATCTATCCGATCCAGTCGCCGGCGCTGCAGGCCTTTGACGACCAGCCCGAGCGCTGGATCGACGTGCGCTGGGATATTGACGAGCGCACCAAGGAGCGGTTCCCGGCGCGCGTCTCGGTCACCGCCATCAACGCGCCGGGTTCGCTGGCCGACATTGCACAGGTCGTCGCATCCAACGACGCCAATATCCACACTCTGTCGATGGTGCGCACCGCGCCCGATTTCACCGAAATGCTGATCGATCTTGAAGTGTGGGACCTCAAGCACTTGAACCGGCTGCTGTCGCAGCTAAAGGACAATTCGAGCGTCAGCGATGCAAGGCGCGTGAATGGGTGAATAGTGAATAGTGAATAGTGAATAGTGAATAGTGAATAGTGAATAGTGAATAGTGAATAGTGAATAGTGAAAGAGGGTGCTCTCACTACCCTACTACCATTCACCATGGACATGGAGTGAACGATGAACACCGATGAAGTGCTGGGCATTTTCCGCGAGGCCGGCGCCGTTCTCGAAGGGCATTTCATCCTGACGTCGGGCCTGCGCAGCCCGGTCTTCCTGCAGAAGGCGCGCGTTTTCATGCATGCCGACAAGACCGAGCGCTTGTGCAAGGCGCTCGCCGAAAAGATCCGCACTGGCGTGCCCGGCAGGATCGACTACGTCGTCGGCCCGGCGATCGGCGGGCTGATCCCGGCCTATGAGACCTCGCGCCATCTTGGTGCGCCGGCGATCTGGGTCGAACGGGAAGGGGGCGAATTCAGGCTGCGCCGCTTCGAGATCGCCAAGGGATCGCGCGTCGTCATTGTCGAGGACATCGTCACCACCGGCCTGTCGATCCGCGAGACCATCGACTGCCTGCGCGGCCTTGGCGCCGAAGTCGTTGCCGCCGCATGCATCATCGACCGCTCGGCCGGCAAGACCGATGTCGGCGTGCCGCTGATCGCGCTCGCCGAATATGAAGTTCCGGCCTATCCAGCCGACATGCTGCCGCCCGAGCTCGCCGCCATACCGGCGATCAAGCCGGGCAGCCGCAATATCTAATGCATGTCGCCCAAAAGTGTGCGGCGGTTTTGGGACAACGACATGCATAAAAACAAGTCAAGAGACGCTGCCGTGATTGCTGGCATCGATCATTTCGTGCTGACAGTTCGTTCGGTGGACGATACCTGCGCCTTCTATCAGCGCGTGCTTGGCTTCGAGCGCCTCGACGAGCCGGATCGACCAACGGCGCTGCTGTTTGGAACGCAAAAGATCAATGTGCACGAGGTCGGGCACACCTTCGAGCCGAAGGCCAAGGCGCCGACGCCGGGCTCCGGAGATTTCTGCTTGATTGCTGCCCGGCCGCTCGCCGAGATATGTGCCAACCTCGCCGCCAATGGTGTGGTGATAGAGGTCGGCCCGGTCGAGCGTGTCGGCGCCCGGGGCGCGATGATGTCGGTCTATTTCCGCGATCCGGACGGCAACCTCGTCGAGGTCAGCGAATATCGATCCTAAGTGACGCTCCTTAAATTCGCCGCGATCATGCCCTGTTCAGAACGGCGACACCCAGGGCCGGCGCGAGCGGCCACCGAGCGGATGCCGTCGGCCTCGTTGTTCTTCGGCCAGCGCATCGCTATATCAAAGTCGTAGTTGCTTTTCGGCGACCGCAGAGCGCAGCATGGGGCTGTCGCGCCCGGCTGGAGAAGCCGGCGTGAAGCTATTGACGGAACTAGGAACAGGAACAGAGTGCTTTTTCGACGGCGCAAGCCTGATGGTTTTTTCGAGCGGGTGCGTACTTATTTGTGGCCGCGCCGCTCGTTCTCGCGCTCGCTGCGGTATTTTTCCAAGCGCATCCTGCGGCTTAGGGCCACGCCGCATGCCGTGGCCGCCGGCGTTGCGGCGGGCGTATTCGCGTCGTTTTTCCCGCTTGGCTTTCACTTTATCATTGCTGCCATCCTGTGCTGGCTGATCGCCGGCAATCTGGTCGCGGCAGCACTCGGCACGGTCTTCGGCAACCCCCTGACCTTTCCGCTGCTATGGGCCGCCTCCTGGGAGGTCGGCAAGCTGATCCTGCATGAACACCTGCCGGCGCATGGCCCGCCCGCGCATCTCGGCGACATGCTGCATAATCTTTCCTTTGCGCAATTGTGGGGACCGGTGCTGAAGCCGATGACGATCGGCGCAATACCGCTCGGCCTGGTTTTCGGCCTGCTGTTTTACGGCATCACCCGCTGGGGCATGGTCACTTTCCACGAGCAGCGCCGCAAGCGGCTGGCCGAAAGAGCGGCAAAGGCTGGAAAAACCGGGCCGGAAGTTCCTGCCGAATGATTATCGGTATCGGCAGCGACCTCATCGACATCAGACGCATCGAGAAGTCGCTGGAACGCCATGGCCAGCGCTTCATCCAGCGCATCTACACCGAGATCGAACAGGTGCGCTCCGAAAACCGCGCGGCGCGTGCGGCCTCCTACGCCAAGCGTTTCGCTGCCAAGGAAGCCTGCGCCAAGGCATTGGGTACCGGTCTGGCGCAGGGTGTGTTCTGGCGCGACATGGGGGTCGTCAACCTGGCCAGCGGCAAGCCGACCATGGCGCTGACCAATGGGGCGGCAGCGCGGCTGGACGAAATTCTGCCTGAAGGGCACCGCGCGGTGATCCACCTCACCATCACCGATGATTTTCCGCTCGCTCAAGCCTTTGTGATCATTGAAGCGTTGCCGGTCGAAGAAGCGCCACATTGATTGCATCTGACCACCGGCATGACGTTGCCCAGCGCGCGCCGAGACTCTATACCATCCAACGCACAATCGAGGACGACATGAGCGTGGCTGAAAAAACCCAGAAGAAATCCGGCGGACTTGGCGAAACCGTCAGCGTCATAGTCCAGGCCCTGCTGCTTGCGCTGGTCATCCGCACGCTCCTGTTCCAGCCGTTCTCGATCCCGTCCGGGTCGATGCGGCCGACTTTGCTCGAAGGCGACTATCTCTTCGTCACCAAGTGGTCCTACGGCTTCTCCCGCTATTCGCTGCCGTTCGGGCCGAACATCTTTTCGGGTCGCATCTGGGGCTCCGAGCCGAAGCGCGGCGACGTGGTGGTGTTCAAGTTTCCGCCGGACCCTTCCGTCGACTATATCAAGCGCGTCGTCGGCCTGCCGGGCGACAAGATCCAGGTCAAGGATGGCCAGCTCTTCATCAATGACGTGGGTGTGCCGCGCGTCAAGGTCGGGCAGATCGACAATCACGACATCACCGAAGAGCCCTATCCGGTCGATGTCTATCGCGAGACGCTGCCGAACGGCGTCAGCTACGACACGCTCGACCTGACGCAGGCTTCGATCGGCGACAATACCAAAGAGTTCAAGGTGCCGCCCGGTCACTATTTCATGATGGGCGACAATCGCGACAACTCGTCGGACAGCCGCTTCACCGTCGGCTTCGTGCCGGACGAGAATTTGGTCGGCCGCGCCAACCTCATTTTCTTCTCGATCGGCGGCAGCGCCAGCCCGCTCGAAATCTGGAAATGGCCGTCACTGATGCGCGCCTCGCGCCTGTTCCATTTCGTCAATTAGGGCCATGGCGGCGACGAAACGGCTGACCGCCGATGCGCTCGCCGAGGCGCTCAGGGAGCGCACCGGCCACAGTTTTGGCGACCATCAGCGCCTGCAGCGGGCGCTGACCCATGCCAGCGCTCGCGGCAGTCACGCCGGCGTCGACTACGAACGTTTCGAATTCCTGGGCGACCGCGTTCTCGGCCTTGTCGTTGCCGATATGCTGCTGGCGGCATTTCCCGACGCCGCCGAGGGTGAGCTGTCGCTGAGATTGAACGCTCTGGTCAACGCTGAAGCCCTGGCGGAAATTGCCGAGGAGATCGGCTTGCCGGAACTTATTCGCGCCGGTTCGGACGTACGCGGCCTCGACGGGCGCAAGCGCGTCAATCTGCGCGCCGATGCATTGGAATCGCTGATCGCCGTGCTCTATCTCGACGGAGGGTTGGAAGCGGCCCGTGCCTTCATCCACAAATACTGGCAGCCGCGCTCGCAAGCCATTGACGCCGCCCGCCGCGATGCGAAAACCGAACTCCAGGAATGGGCGCATCAGGCGGCAGGCGCAGTGCCGGTTTACATAATCGACAGACGCGAGGGACCGGACCACGATCCGCTGTTCACCGTCAGTGTCAAGGTCGGCGCCTATCCGCCGGCGACCGGCAGCGGGCGCTCCAAGCGCGAGGCGGAGCAGGCTGCAGCCGCGGCACTTCTGCAGCGGGAAGGCGTCTGGCTCGATCAAGGGAGTGCCGCATGACCGCCACCGAAGCTTCGGCAACAGAAGCTCCCGCTACCCGCTCCGGCTTCGTCGCGCTGATCGGCGCGCCCAATGCGGGGAAATCGACGCTGGTCAACCAATTGGTCGGCGCCAAGGTGTCGATCGTGACGCACAAGGTGCAGACCACGCGCGCTATCGTGCGCGGCATTGCCACCCACAACAACGCGCAGATCGTCTTCGTCGACACGCCGGGCATATTCAAGCCGAAGCGCCGGCTGGACACCGCGATGGTGACCACAGCGTGGGGCGGTGCCAAGGACGCCGATATCGTGCTGCTCTTGATCGATGCCGAGCGCGGCATCCGGGGCGATGCCGACGCCATCCTCGAGCGGCTGAAGGATGTCCGGCAGCCGATGGTGTTGATCCTCAACAAGGTCGATCGGGTCAAGCACGAGACGTTGCTGGCATTGTCGGCGGCAGCCAACGAAAGGGTGCCGTTCAAGCGCACCTTCATGGTTTCGGCGCTGACCGGGTCCGGCTGCAAGGACCTGCTCGACTATCTCGCCGAGACCTTGCCGGCCGGCCCCTGGTACTATCCGGAGGACCAGATCTCCGACCTGCCGATGCGCCAGCTCGCGGCCGAGATCACCCGCGAAAAGCTCTATCTCAGGCTGCATCAGGAACTGCCTTATTCCTCCCACATCGAGACCGAAAAATGGGAAGAGAAGAAGGACGGCTCTGTGCGCATCGACCAGACAATCTATGTCGAGCGTGACAGCCAGAAGAAGATCGTGCTCGGCCATAAGGGCGAGACGATCCGCGCCATCGGCCAGGCCGCGCGCATGGAAATCGCAGGCATACTCGAGCAGAAGGTGCACCTCTTCCTGTTCGTCAAGGTACGCGAGAACTGGGGCGACGATCCCGAGCGCTACCGCGAAATGGGGCTCGAATTTCCGCACTGAGCCTGTTTTGGCGATCCGCCGAGCGGCCTGTTGGCCGCCTCAGGATTCTGAGCGGTCGCCGGGCTGCCCGCTTGGTCGACTTTGCATTTTGAACAACGGCCGAGTCATTCCGGGAGGCCATGCGTCGACCACGTCGTCGACCCGTTCCTCATTGGTACCGGCGCGACGGGAAATTCTGAGCGGTTTCTGAGAGTTGTGTGCGTCAAGTTCTGCAAAATGGCGTGGCATTGCGGTGACGTCGGCGTGTCCGCCGCGCAGCCCCCGTGTTTAGCGG
>NZ_JAMYSZ010000060.1:0-16275 GCF_040322215.1 Mesorhizobium sp. M0184 | reverse complement strand
CGATGACGCCCTCAACGCGACCCGCGCGGCCGTCGAAGAAGGCATCGTTCCCGGCGGCGGCGTCGCCCTGCTGCGCGCTTCGCTGGCCATCACCGTCACTGGCGCCAACTCCGACCAGACCGCCGGCATCGCCATCGTGCGTCGCGCGCTGCAGGCTCCGGCCCGCCAGATCGCGGCCAACGCCGGTGCGGAAGCATCGATCGTCGCCGGCAAGATCCTCGACAACAAGGGCGCGACCTTCGGCTACAATGCCCAGACCGGCGAATATGGCGACATGATCGCCATGGGTATCGTCGATCCGGTCAAGGTCGTGCGCACGGCTCTGCAGGACGCGGCCTCGGTCGCCGGCCTGCTGGTCACTACCGAAGCCATGATCGCGGAGGCTCCGAAGAAGGAGTCGGCTGGCGGCGGCATGCCTGGTGGTATGCCTGGCGGCATGGGCGGCGGCGGCATGGGCGGCATGGGCTTTTAAAGGTCCTCGCATCTCATATCTCGGAAGGGCGGCAAGCGATGCCGCCCTTTCTCGTGATCCATCCCCTGTTGCCGGCGACTCGCAAGCCGGGGTATGCCCGCCAAGGTTGTGCTTATGTTTGGACGGACACCGCCTTTTTTCCTGGGGCTGGCTTTACTGTTGGGCAGCGGCTGCGCGCACAGCGATGATGGTACGGTGATTATTCCGCGATCGCTTGATGCCAGGCGATTCTTTGACAAAGAGCCGCCACGCCTGCAGCAGCCACAGATCGAAGCCAGCGTGTTTCCGGTTGCGCCACAGAAGCCGGAAAGGCTCGAACCGCGCCCTACGGCAAGTCACAAGACATCAAACAGACGTGGATCGCGGGTCGCAAGTCCTCCGCTCTCCTCTTCCGAGCCGCACAAGCTGCTTGTCTGCAAGAACGTCAGCGAGCCCGGCAAACGGTACCGTATGGTTTGCGAATAGGGCATTTGGTCTGGCCAGCGTTCTGCCCTCAGAGGGTCGCGCGCCTTTCCGGATGAGGTTTTACAGAGCGCCGTCTCCCTTCTTTCCCCATGATCTAGTCATTCATCATTCTATAATCCCAGCTTCACGAAACGGTACGAATATTGCCGGCGGGAACCATCGCCGGCGGCCCTTCCCGCGAAGCGCTTGGCTAGCGATCAAAACCGTCTTTGGAAGAAAAGGCCGCGCTCTGTCGCGATCGCAACTGCATGCGCCAAGCTTTTGGCACCCAGCTTGGCCCGTGCCAGATCAAGATGAAATCGCACCGTGCGAGGGGATAGCGACAGTATCTCTGCGGTCCGTTTGACCTTCTCTCCCCTCGCGTACCATTTCAGGCATTCGATCTCTCTATCGGAGCAGACCGTCTGATGGAGAGCCCTTCCTTGAATTCGACCGATAGCATGGTGAAATTCGCCGGCGAGATGCTGGAAGTCACGAACCTCGGATTTGAGAAACGCCTGCCACGCCGCTGCGTTCTCGTTGCTCGTCACGCTCAGAATGCCGCGGTCGCCGTCGACACCCCTAACTGGGAACGTGACGCCATGCTTTCCGGCCCCATGTTCCCTCGCTTCACCGAAGAATGTCCGCACAGCCTTGTCCGATAGGTCGATTTCCTTCCAATCAACCAATGTCACAGCACGCAGCCCGTAGGTAAGCACGGGATCGATTTCGAAAAAATCCTTCTCGATGTAGCGTTTCACCCAGTCAGGCGAATAGGTGGTCACATAGAACGGCTTACTCGGTTCCTCATAAACCGGCCTGACGGTAAGAAAGGCCGCCGTCTCCAGGCCGTAACTTTCGACAATTGTGTTCAGAAGGTCCGTTGCGTCCGCAGGAGAGGCAACTGCTCGAATACCCTCAGTCATGTAGTGAAAATTTGAGTCCAATTGCGCTTACCTCCTTGCTATCGACGTGCCTCTCCGAGCCATTCGCGCGGGGTATTTAACTAGGTTGCTCCTCGCTGGATTCCAGCGTCTTGCGCCCTGTCAAAAGTGACAGGCGAAACCGCCAGTATACTTAGGTTGCAACCCGCTTTATTCCAGGTTGCATGGCCACAAACCGGCGTGGAGGAAACGCCTTGGATACGATCGTATTTTCGTCAAACGATGTGGGTCGGCAGACTAACCCTACGCGTACCTCGCGCCGTGCATCACATCGGAGTTCCGGAACGACCGACCACGAGGTTTGCCGTTTCTGTTTGGAGCTGGAACAATTAGACGCTGATAGGGATGCTCTTTTCGCTTTGTCACCTCCACCTGTGCCGGGCAACCCTGCGCAGAGCAAGCAGTTCTTCACAAAACTGAATGCGATAACGGCTCGCTATTTAGCGCTCGAACAGCGGCTTCGAGAGGCTCGCAGCTCGCAGCGACATCAGGCAAGGCTCCCACGAAGCCGCTGAGTTCGTCCAGTCGGATGCCGCTGCGACTGCCCCGGCATAGCGCGCATTCAGAGTATCGATTGCCTGATGGTCCCAGCCCTTGCCGAAATCCAGAAAATCAGACCGCCCCGCGTCAACTCGACACCGAGGCCCCTACCCGGCCCATCGTGCACCGGTCCGGATGCGAGCACCCTCCTCCCCTCGCTGGATATGAGTCAGAGACACTTGCACGCGTGCACCTATCGCGGCGTCCACGGCTGCGACCTGGGCCAGACCGCGACGCTGGGAAAGCAGATGCGGCCTTGTGGCGTTGTCGCCATGGCATGGCTCGTAACCGCCACCTTGAAAAATGGGTTGTCTGCTCGCCGATCCGGAAAGACGAGGCTATCGTCCCGGGCGTTGTCCAACCAGCGATATGGCCGACGTCGCCGGCGAGAGGCTGAAAGCCGGCATAGCCGTTACCCTCCCCGACGATCCCGATCGTCGCATCCCCCTCTACGGCCAGATCGAGCGCCAGGCGCGCAAAACCCATCGCGGCATTTCGGCCAGCACCTTCAAGATGCCTTGGATCTACCGGAAATCCTCACCTGCGAAACCCATGACCCTCGAGCACGACATGCGTACCTTTCGTCACATCCTCCCCATCGTCGCATCCGCGGCCTTGCTCGCCGGTTGCGCCGGGCGAGTGCCGGATGCTGCACAATCGGCCTCGCATGGACCCGTTTCGGCTACGGACGCCTATTGGAAGCCCGATCGGGTCAGTCGCAGCCGGCAGGAATATGCGCCCGACTGGGGCAGCTTCCCGCCGATCACTACCCAGCGTACCGGCTACCCAACCGAAGCTCAGGCGAATAACGCCTTGCGCCGCTCGCATTGGAGCTCTGTGCCCGTGCGCACGCTCATCACCAAGGAAGGCATCAAGACGATCTCCGTCCCTGCGGAAGCCCCAGACACGATCGCTGCAGGCGTTCGTGTCTTTGCGTGCCGGCCCGGAGCGCTCAACGGCTATACCGGCCGCGTGCAACACTACGATGGCCCCGTCGTCACCTGCGCTTCCGACCTCCTGTCTGCCGATGGTCGCGTACTCGCCCGAGTACCCCTCAATTTTTACTACTGGCAGAAGGCTTGGCGCGTCCAAGACCCGAGGCCGTCCTACAAATCCGTCCCGTGGGCTTATCAGGAACCCTCGCCACCCAAGAGCAAGGGCTGGTTCGGCAACCGCTACTGAGCGGCGGCCGTCACTCTACCGCGTGTCGGCAGGCCAGATGCGCACAGAAGTCGACGGCCAAACCAACGGCAAGGCGCCGGCGTCGCCAAGATTGTCAGCGGCGTATGAGAGGTACGCTGCGAGCGGCTTTTACGACGCTCCGGATCTGTCGTCACGCAGCGTGCCGATTCACCACCGTGTCTCTTTCGCGCAGACCCCAGTTCGAAGATGGCGACGGCCGTCTTCGGCGACTTCGAGCCTATTGCGTGTGGTCGCGCCAGCAGTCATGGCTGACCTTCAGCACGGCGGCCGCATCGCTCACCTCCGGCCGAAAAATCATGCTCCCCGCACTTTTTCTTTTGGGAAGAACAGGCCCGGCGAGCGACTATTTCAAAGGCACTATGCGAGATCGATCTGTCGTTCGGCCAAAGCGCGTTTCGCAAGGCTTTAGTTCAACCCCTTTTCGGGGCGAATCAGTGTCAGTGCTCGGTATTGCTGACGGTCGCCCACGAAGATCAAACTGCGGGTATCGGGCGTTCAGCATTCCGGGGGAGCGAGCGGCAGGACGCACAGCCCATCGCAGCTGCTTCACGGTCGGGGTCCTCTATCGGTTAGGCTCTGCTCTTCTGCTGGGGGCTCGCTTCGCACGAACACGTCCAGCACTTGCGCGATATCGACCCCTGACGGCGATCCGTTGCGCACCATACCCCTCGATGCCGCCGAGCGCATGGCTCCAATGACGCAGCATGCCGCGACGAGCGCTGCCACGGCATCGCCGTCGGTCTCGGTCAATAGCTGCTCCGCCAGCGCCCTCGCTCCTCGCGGAATTTGATCGACATCTTCACCACCAAGCGACCACTGACGATTTTCTTCCGTCACGGCGACACCTCCCGGACTGTTCGATTTGACCATTGGCGGCCGAGCTGGCGGAGCGGATTTCCGATCGCCGCTGTCAGCACATGAGACAGCCCGATCGCAATCGCGATCGAGAGCGTTGCCGTCGCCGGAGCCCCCAGGAATTGGCCAAGGGACCAATTGAAGAGCGCCAGCACCGGCAGATGGATCAGGTAGAGGGCATAGGAGATGTCTCCTAAGTGGCGCAGCATCCGCCCCGGCCAGTTCACAGAACCATCCCGCAAGGTCGCCCTTGTCACGATCCACCCGCACATCAGCGCCAGTGCGGCAGTCGCCACGCCATGTGTCGCCGGCGGCAAGATCGACAGCATGAAGGCTCCGACCGTCATCCAGAACCCCGCTTCCATGTTACCGATCGCGCGCAGGTGTTCCACCAGTCCTGGCCATGCGCTTTTGCCCATGGTTGCTCCGATCGCCAGCCCGACCGCGATTGCATCGATGCGGAACGTCCAAAGCGTCCCGCCCCATGGCCGCAGCGTGAACGTCCCGACCACGAGAACGAGTCCGGCCAGCGCGACGAGCGCCCGCCGCGGTAGCAAGAACACCAGGAGCGGAGCCAGTAGATAAAATTGCATTTCGGCGGCGATCGACCAGAATGGCCCAAACGCATAGGCGTTCCCGCATCCTGTGGCGCCCCCGAAACAGGGCGCCCAATGCGCATTCGAGATGAAGGCGAATGCCGCCTTCGCGTCTGCGGGCTCAACGCCGCTTTCCGGGATGATCAACCCGATCGAGAGGATGGCGCCGACGCACCAGGCCAGCGGCACGATCCGCATGGCACGCCTGACATAGAAAGCGGAAGCCGCCTCGATCGCTCCGAGCTCGAGCCGCAGGCTTCGCAATGAGCGTTCCACCAGCAGGCCGGAAATCACAAAGAACAAGTCGACCCCGACGCTCCATGCCGGCGCAAATAGCAGAGCGGCGCTCGTCCCGCCATCTCCGAAGACCGGCCCGACATGCGACAGCACCACCAGCCCGATCGCCAGACCACGCAATTCATCCAGCCCCGATAGGCGAGCTTTTTGGTTCATTCAAATATCACGCTCGACAATCACCAAAACATTGATTTAATCATAATGCAGAAAAGCGAGGCAAGGAATGCGCGTACGCCTGACATTTGTCGCAGTCGCGACTGCCCTTACATTGGCGCCCCACGCTTTGGCTCAGTCGCTCACGCATGATCCGAACGCCTGGCGCGCCGTCGCCTACGCCGATCTCGAGCTCCCGAACTCGGAAGCTGTGCCCTACGCCTCCCTATGGGCCGACCGGCTGAAGAAAAACAACGACGCCTACGTGGCCAAAGGCGACACGCGCTTTGCGGTCGCCAACGCGCCGGCTTCCGAGAGTCACATCGTCGTGCGCAGCCCGACCAAAACCGTCGTCCTCTCGGTCCTGCACACGCTCACCGGCTGCTCGCCGATCCGCGCCGATCCTGTCGGCAATGCCACGCTGAAACGATGTCCCATGCGCTTGGCGATCTACCAGAACGGCCGATCAACGGTCGCTGACGCTGGCTCAGGCTGTTTCATCGAATATGGCGCGCAACCGAATAACGTCCGCCCCGACCTCGCTCGGAATGGTGCAATGGGTGCATATGATGTTCAGGCCAAAACTATTCGCGCCGGCATCGTATTCCAAGGTGAAATCGCCCCGGAATGCCAATTCCGGGTCCCTGTCCCGCAACCCTAGGGGAAGCCGCGATGCCCGGTGTGTTTCCGGCAACCTCGATATTCGGAAGGAGCGCAACCATGATCGACATGGAAAACCTAACCTTATTCAGTACACCAGCCTGCCACCGGCCATCGCCACCGGATCAAGGCTTCCCTCACGGCGCGCGATGCGCCGCCTTGACCGCGGCTCCTGCCGGCGGCCGCGGCGGGATGACGTTCAGGAGATCTGCCATGGCCAGCCCGACAATCTTCACGACTCTAGCCGTCTTGATCTCGCCGGCAATCGCGCAAGCGCTTGATCCGCTCAAGGCTCCGCAGGGATCATATGTAGCGTCTACACACACATGTGCCGATCTCGACCAAGGCGTGGGCGCTCTCGAACTTGCCGAGTTTGACGGCGACGCAATCACCGTCGGCGCAAGCACCTGCAAGATAGCAGGCACCCGTCATGCAGGCGATGCGTTCCAAGCCTCATGTACAGAGCGTGGCAGCAGCTCCCCGGTCATCACGCCGATGAAGATTACGCGCCCATCCAGCGACGCGCTCTCCATCAATGGCACCATCTATAATTTCTGCCCGGGGAAGTAAGATGCTGCGTCCCTTCCCAATACTCCTCGCCGCGCTCCTGGTCGTCGGACAAGCGCCTGTTGCGCAAGCGAATTCCTTTGACCAGGATGCAAATTCTTGCGACCTCAATGACAAAACGACCTTGCGTTCCCTTTGTAAGAACGGAGCGGGTCTGCCGAGCTATCCGTCCACGCAAGAGATGATGGAGCGCAGCCCGAACATCGCCAATATGATTGTAGACGCCGCCAACAAGTATGGCGTTGATCCCAAGCTCGCTCTTGCCGTGTCCGCTCACGAAGGCGCGATGTCAGCATGTGCCGGCTCCTTCAGTGGCGTTCTTGGACCGATGCAGCTTACGGGAGCGACCGGCCGCGCCTACGGGATGGATCGGGGCATCTTGTCCGAAAACATTGAAGGCGGCGTAATGACGCTTCGCGATGCCGTCAAATCGTGCGGCGGCACGTCAAGTATTCCCTGCCTCGCCGATCGTTACAACGGCAGCACGGAAAGCCAGCGCCGTAACTGGACGAACGACGTAAACCGCCGCTATGCCGGCCTCAATTCGGCCGGCCAATCCATTCGTCAGGGGTGCGGCGCGCAACCGGTCTGCCAAATGGGACCAGGCGACTTTCAGACGCCCAACGGTGGTGAGACAAAACTCGCTTCATCCGCTCCCGGTCCCGCCAGAAGCGACATCAATGTTGCCTCTGGTCAGGTGTAACCCCGTCTCCCCATTGAGGGCCACGCCGTCGGCCAGCTGCCTTCAATGGGAGAGATTTCGCGACGAGAGCTTTCCAAATCCCCGTTTCAGATGGCTTGCCAGCTCCTGGCGCACATCATCAGGCCATTGCTCCATCCCGCCGCAGTTCACTTCGGACGCAACCAACGACCAGTAGAGCAGATCCGCGTGTCGTCCTTCGAACAGAGCCGCCACGATGAACTGTCCGATCACCAACGTGATCGTCTCGGGCTTGCCTTTCTTCCGCAGAAATTCGGAAACCTCTTCCACCCATGGTTTCGGTTGGCAATCGACGAACGCCGCCGCTTCCTTGTAGAGCGAATTGTCTCCTGCGACTTGCCAAATATTCGCTTGCATCGTGAACCCTTCAGCAAAATGATGCCGGTGCATCGACGCTGGCAGATTTTCCAATGCCAGTCAAAGAAATATAAAGCATATTTTCAGCTTATCGTAGCAAATGAATCTACGCCGATTGTTTAGCAGCGTATACTTTTATTGTATGCTACTGGCTTGTCCTGCGTCTCTTTTTGGCCTGAGGTGGCTGCTTCTTCTCGGAGGTTGCCCCAGCGGGGATGGCTGCCTCTTTCAAAGAAGGTACACCACTGAACTCCGTCATCGAGCGCTTCACAGCACGCGTGGCCTCAATATGCCGCGCAATCTCGTTGAAGTTGAAGCCGAACGTCTCGATGTCCCGCTTCACGCTGTCGTCGTCACCAGTACGCCCGATGAGCGTCCACACCGGCACCTTCAGGTGCCGTGCCAGCCGCTCCAGGGTGACGAATGTCGGGTTCCCCTTCCCCGTCCGCAACTGGTAGAGCGTGCCGCGCGATAGCCCCGTAGCGTCGGCAAAACTCGCATAGTCCGGGTACTCGTTCTCGATTTGGCGAAGTCGCAGGGCGAGCAGGATCGAAAGCCAACCATCGCTGTCTTCTGTCTTGTTTTTAAATATTGGCACGGTTGCACTCCTGCTTATCGGTCGGAATATGACGGCCATTTTTTGTAAAATGTCTAGTGCTCAGGCTGTTAGCCGAAACGATGACTCATTGCCCTATTAAAGTGTCGCGGCATCCTCCCCATACTCCCGTATAGCGATTTTGGCCGCCGCTAAATCGTTCCAGAGCACGATAGCATTTCGATCTGAATGCCCTGTTGAAAATGAATCATTAAATGATCCAGGTTGGATGGCGTGGTCATCCGACTTATGAATTTGTCGTGTAACGCCTCATCCGGAGGGACAACCCTGTTCTCTGCCCCTGCGGCAGGCAGGCCCTGCAATCGTTGCCCCATACCATTTCGAATGACCTGGTTCAGATCGACCAGAAGCGAAACCTCGACGCCCCTGTTTCAAGAGCGTGGATGATTTCCCGGCTATGTAACGATGTTAGGCGGCTGCGCAGTCCACGATTCGCATTGCCGATTACGCTCAAAACGGGCCGCAAGGCTTGGCCCCCGCGGGTCGGCGAGGATCCAATCTCTATCCCTGTCCGAGCTGGAAAAGGCGCCGGGGAATACGCCGCACTCTGAAGCCGATACCGCCAAAGGCGGCACCATGCCCCCAGCCTTCGAAAAACGCTTGCTCCATGAGGGGCCATCCTATCTCCGTTGATCATTATAATGACGCTTGATCTGTGATATTATAATGATCAACATCGAAATAGGAGGCTCTGTGTCATGCTCATGAGGGTTCGGGTTCGCAATTTTCGCCGGCGGTGTGCTCGCTTTCTTCGCCCTGCCCGATCAGGAAACCGGCCTTCGCCTGCTCAGCTTTTCCACTGCTTTCTTGATCCTGTCCCTCGCCACCGTCTGTGTCATCGAATTTCTAACTCACAGTATCGGACGGTATCGCCTTCGCTCGTCGTTACAGCCGTCGCGCTGTGATGACGAACTTCCTTTGCATGACGCTGCAAAGTTCGAGCGCTCCGCCTGGTCGACGTCCGGCGTCAACCCTAAGGATCCGAACCTGGTTTGGCAGTACCGCCTCAACGATCAGCGCCTTGGCCGCTTCAAACTTTAACAGGTGGAGTGCGCCCCCAGACTGAGACAAGGAAAATCGCGGACACCCCGTGTTAAGCTATGCAGCCTTTTCCATCTGTCGCCCGCGTGAATGCTTCTGTTCGTATTCCTCCGGACTGAGGTAGTCGAGCGCCGAATGCAAGCGCTGCGTGTTGTAAACGGTCTCTATGAAAGCACCGATGTGCTTGCGGGCATCATCTGCATCCTTATAGGCGAGACCTTGCACCTCTTCCTGTTTCAGGGTTTTCATGAAGCTCTCCGCCTTCGCATTGTCGTAAGGATTGCCGACACGGCTCATGCTTGCCTGGATGCCGCGGCGATGCAGAAGTTCGGAGTAGGCCCCGCACGCGTATTGGGCGGATTCAAGCGATCGTCGCAACACCGATTGTGTTCACTCACGACAGCAACTCGTCAAGCGCCTCTGCGGGCGTTTTCCAGCCCAGGGTCTTTCTCGGTCTGGCATTGAGGGCCGCAGCCACGGCGGCGATCTCGTCGGCGCTATGGATGCTCAGGTCGGTGCCTTTCGGGAAGTACTGACGTAGCAGCCCATTGGTGTTCTCGTTGGTGCCCCGCTGCCATGGGCTTTGCGGATCGCAGAAGTAGACTTGGACGCCCGCGTCGATCTTGAGACGATCGTGCTGAGCCATTTCGGCTCCCTGATCCCAGGTCAGCGAACGGCGCAGTTCTTCGGGCAAGGTGATGATGGTCCGCGTAATTGCGTCGCGCACGGCTTCGGCCCCGTGTCCCGCGAGAGCGGGTCCATTTTTCATGCGCGGAGCTTCGCCATGCCCCGCAAGCCGGGGAAGATGGAATAGCATCGTGAAGCGTGTCGTACGTTCAACCAGCGTGCTGATCGCCGAGCTGCCAAGACCAAGGATGAGGTCTCCCTCCCAGTGACCCGGCACCGCGCGATCGGCCGCTTCGGCGGGGCGTTGACTGATCATGATCTCCGGCGAGACAAAGCTCTTGCCTCGCCTGAGTACGCGCGCCCTGGGGACCCGCAGCACGCGCCCCGTTCGCAAGCAGGCCGACAGTTCGCGGCGTAGCGCTCCCCGACCCTGAACGAAGAGGGCTTGATAGATGGCTTCGTGGCTGATGCGCATCGTCTTGTCGTCCGGGAAGTCGATCGGCAAGCGTCGGGCAATCTGCTCCGGGCTCCAGGCCCTGGCCCAGCGCCGATCCTTTCGCGGGCCATGCCGGCGGCCCTTCCACGGAACGGCGGGACCAGGAACGGCGGCGCCGCTCGGGGTCATGACCACGCCGGCCAGTCGCTGCTCCACATAAGTGCGCAAGGTCGTGTTGAGCGCAAGCTTGGGTCGGTTTGGGCCGACGGGCCGATCGCTCGGCGTGCCATTGGGCTGTCGATGCACGATACTCCAGGCCGCCGCTGCGCGTCGCGGCATTGCGTCGTAGCTCGCGGGAGATGGTCGAGGCGGATCGGCCAAGTCGGAGTCCGATCTCGCGTCTCGAAAGGCCCTGAACGCGAAGAAGTGCGATCTCCTCGCGTTCCGCAAACGAGAGGTACCGCCCGGACGGCGGTCTGGCCGAGGAACTGAACATCGCTGGTGGCATGCCGCCTGCCTCTCGAAACAATCTGGTTCCGACAGGCTGCGACATGCCAGCCGTCAGCGCAGCATCCTCGCTGGTCATTCCCTGCGCAATCCCCAACCAGAATCGCTGGAGTTCAAATCGCCCCGCCACTGGCGGCCGTCCCGGCGACGGCAACGGCGCTCGTCCAGAACGGTGTGATCTTCGTTTTCGAATGACCATCGCAACCTCCTTCGCTCAGGTGTTGCGACGACCGCTTGAATCCGCCTTGAACCCCGCGGTCGGAATGATGGATGAGGCTCCCGGGTACGGGCTGGCGATCAGCGATCGCCATCTCGAGAGCCTCGATGGCAAGGCTTGCTCTAAGATGCGTATCCAACGCCCATCCGACGACCTTGCGGCTAAACGCGTCAAGGACAACGGCAAGGAAGGCAAACTCCTCGGCCAGATGCAGGAAGGTGATATCGGCAACCCATAGCTGGTTTACGCCATTGAGGATCATTCCCCTCGCGAGGTTCGGCACGACTTGCCAACCATGCCGGGAGTTGGTCGTCACAGGCACAAAGGGTCTAGCGCGCAGGCACAACAGATTGTCTTCACGCATGATCCGTAGAACGCATTTGTGATTGACTTGCCACCCCTCGCGCCGAAGCAGGGCTCCGATCCGGCGGTAGCCGTAGTGTGTGTTGCCGAGAGCCAGCTTCTGAATGAGATCGCGCAAACCCGTCTCGGCCCGACGAGGGGCCGAATCCAGCCAGTGACGGTAATAGCTCGCGCGGCTGACACCAGCGAGCCAGCACATTCTGTCGATGTTGAATTCGCCTTGCGACAAGCCGGTCATCATCTTTTCGATGACTTTGAAGATGCCGTTTCGCCAGGAGCGCTGCTCCGACGCTGATCTTCCTCGAAGTGCCGCAAGGCTTCGCGAAAAAAATCGAGATCGAGCTGCTGCTGCCCGACCTTCTGCTCCAGTTCCCTGATCCGGCGCCTGGCCTTGCTCAGTGCCTTTTCCTGAGGTGACGGCACATCGACTGCACTCTACAGCTGTGCGGCCCCGTCAACTCCTGCTGTCCTGGCCGGCCGGCCGCGCCGACGTGACTTCAGATTACCATGAAGCCTGAGATGATCACGCCACTCGTAAAGTCGTTGCCGACTGATACCGACCTCATCTGCCAACTTGCTGACGGTTTCGCCCGCCTCCATGCGCCGGAGAAGCTCCAGCTTTTGGTCATCATCAATAACTCTTTGCCGTCCGGCCATGCCCCAGTTTCCTCTATTTGCGGGGAAACTGTCCGCGATTTTCCTTGTCTCAGTCTGGGGGTGCACTCCAATCGCGTCCGGTTTTTGATAGGAACGGCGTCCGGTTAGTCGTCGGAATTTGCAAGCGGGGCAAGGTCACCGCATGTCGGCCATGAATACGCCAACCCAATTACATTGTTGGAAACAAGTAACTCGAGCGAAAATGTGCAATCTTTCTTTGGCACGTATCCTAATCGCGCAGGGAGATCAATTTCCACATCCTGGAATTCAAGAAAATCATTGTACAGTGGAAAATAGGCTTTATATACAGCCTCCTTCAAAACGAAGAGGTCCCGCCGTTGAAGCAGGCGTAGATCGTACATGCGTTGCTCGTTAGGGGTAGCAATCAATTCGATCAAGTTCTCCGGCAGAGGTTCATTAGGTTCAATGTCGATGCCGAGCGCTGCAATCCTCTTCGTCCCTGCAATGGCGGCGGCTGCTACTGTATCGTGGTGAGCCAAAGATCCGACCATGCCGGCTGGCCAGATCGGAACACCAGAGCGCGTCTTTAAGATCGGCAGTGGTGGAAATCCCGGTTGCCCAAGAAGTGTTCGGGCAATTACTCTTGCAGCACCGCTCTGGCGGCGGACTTTGGGAACAGCGCGTCCCGTAGACGTAACTTCGGAAGCGTACAAGGTCGATTCGTCAGCCGGCTCTATTGGACGAATGCCGACGAGGATGTTCTGTTGATCAATCGTGATAATCTCCATTTATCTGGTTCCTATGAGCTTTTCCAATGAGATGCTCAGTCAATGTAGCTTCGCGTTGCATTTAGCCCGACTTGGTCGTCGATCAGCAGTGGCGGCGGACCACATATGTTTCCCAACTTTGGATCACCGAGCCAGAACTCCTCCGACATTTGGGGATTGTCGCGATCCGAGACCGAACCTCGTCTGGGTGCCAGAACCTTCGGTGCAGTTCGCTAGGGATCTTTTTCAAGAACCCCGATTAAGGGCGTAGAAATAGCTCGGGCCAGAGCCTTGCGGCTTTCCAGAACACTCATCATCGTCACGTGGTCGCCTACAATCGGTACGGCAGTAATGGCCTCCGGACTCAAGACCCGGTCCCAGCCGCGCATAGGCGAACATGCCTCTGGGCAGAATGAACTCTTAGCTTGTCGTGCCCGAGAACTGAAGAGAGCCTCGGTGGCATAAAACTGATGTATCTCAATTGGCAGGGTTGGGACTTGGTACGCCTGCAGCGCCTTGTGGAACCGGGCGGTCCTTTCATACATCAAAACATCGTTATGGAGATTACGATCCAGAGGTATTGCCCCAATTTGCTGCCCCTTTTCAAGCAGCTGAGCGATTGAACTTTGTCCAGCAAATTGCTCCAACACTTCGAAGCTCTCATCATCTAAGGATTCAAAAGAATCGAGCACGACGTCTCGTACCATTTGGATGGGTGATATCTTTGTCACGTTTGCGGGTAGCGTAACATCGATGAGAGCGATGAACGACACAGCGTCATCGAGACTCAGCAAGCGCTGGGCGATTGCGTAAGCCAAGATTCCGCCTGATGAGTATCCAGCGAAGCGATATGGTCCCTGCGGTTGAATTTCTTTGATCGCGAGGATGACCTGATCAGCTATCGCTTCAAGGGTCAGTGGACGAACTTCATCGAAAGACGGCCATGGTAAAGCGTAGACGGGACAGTCTACGTCCATTTCCTCCACCAGACCGACGACATAGGAACAATCTCCAAAACCTGTGGGGACAAAGAAGAGCGGTGGCTGCGATCCGGTTGGTCGAATGGAAATCACTCCGCGACTCCTGGGCTGTGGCTCCAAATGAATCTTCGATGCAAGTTCCTTCAGAACAGGGGCTTGGAAGAGGTCAGCGGCGCTAAAGTCCAGCCCAAGATCTAATGCTCGACTGAGCAACTGCACCGCCAGGAGCGAGTGGCCGCCCAGTTCGAAGAAGTTGTCGTGGCGCCCGACCCGCTCGACACCGA
Source organism: Mesorhizobium sp. M0184 (assembly GCF_040322215.1). Classification (NCBI taxonomy): domain Bacteria; kingdom Pseudomonadati; phylum Pseudomonadota; class Alphaproteobacteria; order Hyphomicrobiales; family Phyllobacteriaceae; genus Mesorhizobium; species Mesorhizobium sp. M0184. The sequence goes on along the minus strand of NZ_JAMYSZ010000060.1, from coordinate 2,010 downwards.
GAAGCTCCGCCCAGATCTGTGCCAGCGCCGTCTCGACCGCGCCGCGCGGCGCCTCATAGGCCGCCCGCGCATAGGCCTCGTCCTCCGGCGCCGGCAGTGCCTTGCGGTCGAGCTTGCCGTTCACCGTCAGCGGCAAGGCCTCGAGCCGCACGAATGCCGATGGCACCATGTAGTCCGGCAGCCGCCCGCTCACATGCGCGCGCAAGGCGCCGGCAAGCGCGCCGCCACCGTCCTCGTCCGAGCCGGCCTCGGGTCCACACACGACATAGGCGACAAGGTGCTTGTCGCCGGCCCGGTCCTGGCGCGCCACCACCACCGCCTCGCGCACCCAGGCGTGCTCGCAAAGCCGCGCCGCGATCTCGCCCGGCTCGATGCGGAAGCCGCGGATCTTCACCTGGTCGTCGTTGCGGCCCAAAAACTCCAGATTGCCGTCCGGCAGATAACGCCCCAGGTCGCCGCTCCGGTACAGACGGTCGCCCTCCACAAAGGGACTGGCGATGAACCGCTCCGCCGTCAGATCAGGCCGGTTCAGGTAGCCACGCGCAACGCCGGCCCCGCCAACGTAAAGCTCACCCACCGCCCCGAACGGCACCGGCGCGCCATGACCGTCCAGCAGGTACACCCGCGTGTTCGCAATCGGGCGCCCGATCGGGATGGAGGCCAGCCCCCCGACAGCGTCGGATATTGCGAATGTGGCACATCCAACCGTCGCTTCTGTCGGACCATAATGATTGATCAGACGCACGTTCGGGAAATGCTCTTGCCAAAACTGCATGTCTGCCGGGATCAAGGCCTCGCCACCGACCATGAGTGCTCTGGTCGGGGCTGGTCCCTTGTAGGCTTCAAGCCGCTTGTTCAGCAGGCTTAGATGCGAAGGGGTCAGCTTGATTAGATCATAGGTCTGACCATCCTCTAAAGCAGCAAGCGCATGTATTAGGGCAATGGGGTTGGCAAGACGAAGCTTGGCGCCCGCCAAGAAAGGCCCGAATAAGGTCGTAACGCCAGCATCAAAGCTGAACGACAGCAGCATGGGCGAACCGTTGCCGGCTTCTTCGTAATGGCTGCGATCCGACCAATGCAAATAGTTCACCAGACTTCCATGCTCGACCATGACGCCCTTTGGGGTTCCGGTGGAGCCTGAGGTGTAGATGACATAGGCGAGATGGCGCGCGGTGAGACCAAGGGCGCGCGGCTCGGGATCGCAGGCCGGCAGCTCGGCCCAGGTGGGAGTGGCCGTCTCCAGATCGACCACGCTCACATCGACAAGCGCCTCGGGGCCGAGCGCGGCCCGGCCGGCCGCATCGCAAAGCAGCAGCCGCGGCGCGGCATCGTCGAGAACCTGCCGCAGCCGCGCGCAGGGATAGGCCGGGTCCAGCGGCAGATAGGCACCGCCCGCCTTGAGGATCGCCAAAAGCCCCACCACCATCGCCACGCTGCGCTCCAGGCAGATCGCCACCGGCTGGTCCGGCCTGACCCCGAGCCCGATCAGATGATGCGCCAGACGGTTGGCCCGCGCGTTGAGCTCGCCATAGCTCAGGCGCTCGTCCTCATGGACCACCGCCAAAGCCTCCGGCGCCTGGCGCACCTGCGCCTCGAACAGCTCGTGGACGCACCGCTGCGACGGATAGGCCGCCGCCGTCCGGTTCAGATCCTCCAGCAGATAGGTGCGCTCGGCGGCCGGCAGGATGTCAATGCGGCCGACCGGCTGGCCTGCATCGGCAGCCATCGCCCGCAGCAGCGCCAGCAGATAACCACGCTGCCGCTCGATCGTCGCCTGATCGAACAGCGCCGTGGCATAACCAAACGTTCCGGCGATCTCCTCGCCACGCTCGCAAAGGCTCAGCTCCAGATCGAACTTGACCTGATCATACCCCTCCCCGGCAGCTTCCACACTCAGCCCCGGCAGGTCCAATGACCCGACGGCGTTGTTCTGCCAGGCCAACATCACCTGGAACAGCGGCGTGTGATCAAGAGCCCGGGGCGGCTTGACGATCTCGACCACCTGCTCGA
>NZ_JAMYSZ010000059.1:0-16628 GCF_040322215.1 Mesorhizobium sp. M0184 | reverse complement strand
CCGCCTTGATGCGGGCGCACCAGCCGCTGTTTCGCGGCGAGACGCCGATCCGGTAAGCCTCAGGCATCGATCGGCCGCCAGTGGAGCCGCACGCTGGCACTCATGCCCTGGCCGGGCTCCAGCGCCGTCAGGCCTTGGCCGTGATGCGCGTCGACCGGATCCGACACCGGTTCTCGACCGCTAGCTAGCGGGTCTAAGCGATTGGTTTCATTGTCAGCTTCCGTCCAGACTTGTTGCGGGAATGCTCACCGCGTCCCATACTCCTGCTATGGAGATGCCTAGGATTTTCGCCATCTCTGCATCTTCTTGCCGCCTGCCGCCCAGTGGGTGAGCGGCGCGCCCGGCAAGGCTTGAATACAGGACGAATTCCACTTTGAAGCTGGTACGCCGACAATCTATTCAGCGGCCTCAGCGACCTGCACTGGGATGTAATTCAGGATGGGCCCGAGCCACTGCTCGACCTCCGAAATTGACATGTCTTTGCGCCGTGCATAGTCCTCCACCTGATCGCGCTCGATCTTGGCCACCCCGAAATAATAGCTTTCCGGATGGGCGAGATAGATGCCGGAGACCGACGAGCCGGGCCACATGGCATAGCTTTCGGTCAAGGTGACCCCTGCGTTGCGTTCGCCGTCGAGCAGCCTGAACAGCGTCGCCTTCTCGGTATGGTCGGGCTGCGCCGGATAGCCGGGCGCCGGCCTGATGCCGCAATAGGGTTCGCCGATCAGATCCTCCGGGGCCAGGTTCTCGTCCGGCGCATAGCCCCACAACTCTTTTCGGACACGCTCGTGCAGCCGCTCGGCGAAGGCTTCGGCGAAGCGATCGGCGAGCGCCTTCACCATTATCGAGGAATAATCGTCATTGGCCCGCTCGAAGCGCTCGGCGATCGCCACTTCCTCGATGCCGGCGGTCACGATGAAGCCGCCGAGATAATCCGCCTTGCCACTTTCGAGCGGCGCGACGAAATCCGACAGGGCGACGTTGGCCTTGCCGTCGCGCTTGGTCAGTTGCTGGCGCAGCGTGAAGAAGGTCGCCAGCTCTTGCGAACGCGTGTCGTCGGTGAAAAGCCTGATGTCGTCGCCGACGGCATTGGCCGGCCAGAAGCCGATCACGCCCTTCGGTGCGAACCATTGTTCCGCGATGATCTGCTTCAGCACCGCTTGTGCATCCTCGAACAGCTGGCGCGCCGCCGGCCCCTGTGCCTCGTCTTCGAGAATCTTCGGATAGCGCCCCCTCATCTCCCAGGTCTGGAAGAACGGCGTCCAGTCGATGTAGCGGGCGAGTTCGGCGAGGTCCCAGGTCTCGAAAACCTTCAGCCCAAGGAAGGAGGGGTTTTGCGGGACATAGCCCGACCAGTCGATCTTGTGGGCGTTTGCCCTTGCCCTGGCGAGCGGAAGGCGCAGCTTGTCGGCTTCACTACGCGCATGCGCGTCCGCCACCTTGCGGTACTCGGCGCGTACCGTATCGACATAGTCGCCCTTTGCCTGGTGGGACAGCAATGACGAGACGACGCCAACGGCGCGGCTGGCATCTGTGACGTAGACCGTCTGGCCGCGCTCATAGCGCGGGTGGATCTTGACCGCCGTGTGAACGCGGCTGGTCGTCGCCCCGCCAATCAGCAACGGAATGTCGAAACCTTCGCGCTCCATTTCGGAGGCGACATGCGCCATCTCGTCGAGCGACGGCGTGATCAGGCCGGAGAGGCCGATGATGTCGACGTTTTGCTCGCGCGCCGTCCGCAGAATCTTAGTCGCTGGCACCATGACGCCTAGATCGATGATCTCGTAGTTGTTGCAGGCGAGCACGACGCCGACGATGTTCTTGCCGATGTCATGGACGTCGCCCTTGACCGTCGCCATCAGGATTTTTCCGGCGGTCTGGCGTTCGCCGGTGTCGATGCCGTTGGCGGCGTTGGCCAGCTTCTCGGCTTCCATGTGCGGCAGCAGCCCGGCGACCGCCTGTTTCATCACGCGCGCGGACTTGACCACTTGCGGCAGGAACATCTTTCCGGCACCGAACAGGTCGCCGACGACGTTCATGCCGGCCATCAGCGGGCCCTCGATGACATGGAGCGGCCGCTCGGCGGCAAGCCGCGCCTCGTCGGTATCGGCGTCGATGAACTCGGTGATGCCGTTGACCAGCGCATGCGAAATGCGCTTGTCGACAGTCCACTCCCGCCAGGCGAGATCGCGTTCCTTGGCCTCCTTGCCGGCGGTTCCCTTGAAGCGCTCGGCAAGTTCCAGCATCCGCTCGGTGGCGCTGCCGCCGCCCGCCGGCTGGCGGTTGTTGACGACGTCCTCGCAGGCTTCGCGCAGTTCCGGATCGATCGATTCGTAGACTGCAAGTTGGCCGGCATTGACGATGCCCATGTCCATGCCGGCCTGGATGGCGTGGTAGAGGAACACGGCATGCATGGCCTCGCGCACCGGTTCGTTGCCGCGAAACGAGAAGGACAGGTTCGAGACGCCACCCGAAATGTGGACGTGAGGTAGGGTCTGGATGATTTCCCGCGTCGCCTCGATGAAGTCGACCCCGTAATTGTTGTGCTCGTCGATGCCGGTGGCGATGGCGAAGATGTTCGGGTCGAAAACGATGTCTTCCGGCGGGAAGCCGGCCTGCTCGGTCAGGAGCTTGTAAGCGCGGGTGCAGATGGCGACTTTTCGCGCCTGCGTGTCCGCCTGGCCTTCCTCGTCGAACGCCATGACGACGACCGCCGCGCCATACGCGCGGACGAGTTTCGCATGGTGGAGAAAAGCTTCCTCGCCTTCCTTCATCGAGATGGAATTGACCAGCGGCTTGCCCTGCACGCATTTCAAGCCAGCCTCGATGATCTCCCATTTCGAACTGTCGATCATCACCGGCACGCGGGCGATATCCGGCTCGGCGGCGATCAGGTTGAAATACTCGACCATCGCCTTCTTCGAATCGATCAGGCCCTCGTCCATGTTGATGTCGATGATCTGGGCACCGTTGGAGACCTGATCGCGCGCGATGTCGAGGGCGGCAGGGTAGTCGCCGGCGGTGATCAGTTTCCTGAATTTCGCCGAGCCGGTGACGTTGGTGCGCTCGCCGACATTGACGAACGGAATTTCCTTGGTGAGCGTGAAGGGTTCCAGACCTGACAAGCGCATTTTGCGCTCGATCTCCGGAATGGCGCGCGGCGGATATTTCCTCACTGCCGCTGCGATGGCGCGGATGTGATCCGGCGTCGAGCCGCAGCAGCCGCCGACGACATTGACCAGTCCCTCGCGCGCAAAACCCTCGATCTGCGCCGCCATGAATTCCGGGCTCTCGTCGTAGCGGCCGAACTCGTTGGGCAGGCCGGCATTGGGATAGGCACAGGTGAAGGTGTTGGCGACGCCGGAAATCTCGGCGACATGTGCGCGCATGGCGTTGGCGCCGAGCGCGCAGTTGAGGCCGACCGTGAACGGACTGGCGTGGCGGATCGAATGCCAGAAGGCCGTCGGTGTCTGGCCCGACAGCGTGCGGCCCGACAGGTCGGTGATCGTGCCTGAGATCATGACCGGAAGATGCACGCCCTTTTCGAGGAAGATCTCGTTGCAGGCGAAGATCGCCGCCTTGGCGTTCAGCGTGTCGAAGATCGTCTCGATCAGGATGATGTCGGCGCCGCCGTCGATCAGGCCGCGCAACTGCTCGCCATAGGCGATGCGCAGATCGTCGAAGTTGACGGCGCGATAGCCGGGGTTGTTGACGTCCGGCGACATCGAGGCGGTGCGGTTGGTCGGTCCCAGCGCGCCGGCGACGAAGCGTCGCTTGCCGTCTTCCTGTTGGGCGCGAATGCACGCCCGCCGCACCAGACGGGCACCGTCCCGGTTCAGGTCATAGACCGCATCCTCCATGCCGTAATCGGCCTGGGCGATCGACGTGGAGGAGAAGGTGTTGGTCTCGATGATGTCGGCGCCGGCAATCGCGTACTGGTAGTGGATTTCCTCGATCGCTTTCGGCTGCGTCAGGATCAGCAGGTCGTTGTTGCCCTGTTGATGGCAGGCGCAGCCGACGAACTTGTCGCCGCGGAACTGTTCCTCGTTGAAGCCATGCCCCTGGATCTGCGTGCCCATCGCGCCGTCGAGGATGAGGATTCGTTCGCGCGCGGCCGATTCCAAGGCAGAACGAATCTCCGATCCATCCGCCTTGGCGACAACGGGTCCGAAAAGGGAATCCAAGGAGGATTCAGAATGCACCACGGTGAGCCTCGGCTTCCAAGATCACACACCGTGACATAAACATATCTTTATGTCAAAATATGATGTGCTCATCGTAACCTTTGATACGTCATGGCAGGCATCACGCTGGTCATTAGCCCCACTGCCAATGCGGCAAGGCCTATTCCGAGTTCATGTCTCATCTTTCACTCCTCCAAAGAATCTTGAATGTCAGTCCGTCATTTCGCAGTCATGGCAATGTTCCTTCTCGCCAGACCGGAAACCTCCTGGCCATCAGAGGCATTGTGGGTGCCCCGCCTCCGCGATTTCCTCCAATCGGCCCGGTGGCGCCTCCCGGCTTGATCCAAATTTAAGACGCCAGCGCACGGGCACTGGCCCTATGAAGATTCATCGCTTTTCGTGCCCGCACCCGAACAGAAAACTCCCCTCAGGTGCTGGCCTTGGGAGGCAACATTTTCTGCTGTTTCGAATTGCCGGCTTGGTCTCAACTCACGGACCGAGTTGGCCATATTCATGCGAACGAGCACAGAAGAGCGCTATCAGCCCATCTGTCGCGAAGAGCGGAGAAATTGGATCAGGGCAAGTTAATTTCCTCCTCCACGTTTCGCTGGTTGGGCAGCGTTATATGTTGTTCTTGGCAACAAATTAAACGGTACGGGAATTCTGTCAAGCCAAAAAACCCGCCGAGGCAGCGGCCCCGGGATTCCGCGTATTATCCTCTGCATATTTGCGTGGATGATGCTCGATCCGGTTAGGAGTTGCCGCGCGCACAAGCATTAGTTGCGCCGTCGAGGACCTTGACATTTGTCACGATGGGGGCATTTTTGTTGTCCTTGTCAACATTTATAGAGTCGCCAGTACCCAGGAGGAAACAGCCGATGCGCAGATTGGGCATTCATTCGTTCGTATGGACCGGCGGTGGCACTCAGGCCATGCTTGAAGAAGCGATGGAGAATTCGGCTGCGTGCGGTTACCGGCTGATCGAGTTTGCGTATCTTCAACCCGAAAAGTTCGACATCTATCGCCTCGCCAAGAAGGCTCAGTCGTTAGATCTCGAAATCGCCGTCACCATGGGCCTGCCCTTGGGCGCCGATGTGTCGAGCGAGGACGGCGCTGTCGTGAAGGCAGGTGAGGAATTACTCGCGAATGCAGTCGCGGCGGTGCGGGACATCGGCGGCACCAAGCTCGGGGGCATTCTCTATTCCGCGCATACGAAATACTCGATAATGCCGAGTGATCGCGGCCGCAAGAACAGCATTGCAGCCATTGCCAAGACGGCTGACGCAGCAAAGAAGGCCGGCGTCGATCTGGTCCTGGAGGTCGTCAACCGGTTCGAGACGAATCTCTTGAACACGGCGGCTCAGGGCCTCGACTTCATCAAGGCGACCGGCTCCGATCACGTCACGCTCCATCTCGACACGTTTCATATGAACATCGAAGAGGCCAATCCAGCGGCGGCCATTCGTCTCGCGGGCGACAAGATCGGCTATTTTCACATCGGCGAAAGCAATCGCGGCTACCTCGGCGATGGAGTGATCGATTTCGATCGCATCTTCGACGCGTTGCTAGACATCGGCTATAACCGCGACATCACCTTTGAATCGTTCTCCAGCGCCGTGGTCGATGAGGGTCTGTCCCTCGCATGCGCCATATGGCGCGATACCTGGACCGAGAACATGCCGTTGGCAAAGCACGCCAAGGCCTTCATCGACCTGAAAATGCAAGAGGCGGTTCGTCGGCGAACGACGAATGCCCGTCCATAAGTCGAGGACAATCTGATTATGCGGCAGTGCGGACCCTCTGCCTAAGGCGCCCTGCTCCGCGGTCTTCAGCGCTGTAGTGCTGCGGTTTTTTCGCTGTTCATCGGCAGCCTCGGATCCGTGAGACAGAAGCTTCGGGGGATGCGTGTTCAATAAGATCGCGCCAGTTGCTGCACGCCTGCGCGGCGTGTACCAAGTGAGCGCGTTGTGGTTGCGTTCGGCTTGCGGACCGCAGGTAACCTGGAGAGACCTAAGTGAATGACCCGGCGCTGACCGCCAGTTCAAATCGCAGGATTCGACAAAACAATGAAGTGGCGGCTCTAAGAGCCCTTCATCAATTTGGACGTCTCACTCGAGCCGAACTCGCGCGCAAGTTACGGCTTAACCGCTCTTCGTCGGGGCATATCATCGCGAGCCTGACGGCTGACGGTCTGGTGCGCGAAGCAATTGAGGATCTGCCTGAACAAGCGGGCTATGCCCGAGCCGGCCGTCCCGGCATCATGCTGGAGCTTGTGCCGGATGCTATTTTCTTCCTTGGGGTCGAGATCGGTGTCGAGCATATCAGTACGGTAGAGATCGATCTTGGAACCAATATCGTTTCGACGAATGTGGAACCGTTTGATGGTCCGTCGATCAACGTAGAGGCCGCGGTCGACCGCGCCGTGAGGCTGGCTCTCCAATCTATTCCTGTGTCAAAACTGGAGCGATGTGAAGGCGTTGGCGTATCAACCCCGGCGCAAATGGATAAGAATGGCTTCGTCCACTTTGCGCCGCTTCTCGGCTGGCGAAATGTTCACCTTGCAAAGCTGGTGAGAGACGCCCTGCCGATTCGTGTTCCGGTCCTTGCCGAGAACGATGCCAACGCATTCGCGATCGGCGCGACTTACGGGCGCAGCGAGGTGCATTCCGGCGTCACGCTTTTTCTCGTTATGGAGAGCGGTGTCGGCGGCGGCATTATCGTTGACAGCAGCCTTTTTCGCGGCGCCAACGGGCTGGCGGGGGAGATTGGGCACTTGATTATCAGCGACGCGCCAGGCCCGCGCCGCAATCTCGAACAACTAATCGGCCTTGAAAACATTATGGCCGATTATCGCAAGACCTCCGCCCTCAGTGATCCGACATTCGGCAACTTCCTTTCCGATGTCCAAAACCGGTTGCCCAGCGCCGTCTCAACAGCCGAGGACTGGGCAAGGGCTTTGGCAATAGGCCTGGTGCAGACTTGCCGAATCATCGACGCCGACAAGATCGTGCTAGGCGGTTCGGTCGCCGCACTCTATCCCTTGATGGCTGCCAGGGTCGCTGCACACATCCATGCCATACAGGAATCCAGTTTCCCGTTCGCATCGATCACAATGAATGATGAAGGAACTGTCGGTTCCGCCTTCGGTGCGGCCTGCATGTTACATCAGCGATACTTGTCTCTGCAAAGCCAGCGTTTCGCCGACGGTACGGCGGAACTCGAAGGGGCAGAGGAAGACGAAGACTAATGTCCAGGTTCGGCACTGCCGAACCGATGCTGCTGCTCGGGCTACCCGTCTGATCGCGATTTAGAACGCCATTGTGGCGTGTCCGTCTCGATTGATTAATATGTTGCATAAAGCTACAAACATAATTAATGTAGCCTCTGGAGGAGCATCCCGCATTCCCATCGTGGCCGTCTCGGGTTGTCGTTCGCTGTGGAGCGAGCGGCCGCAACCTCCAGGCGCGTGCTCCAGTCAAAAGATGTGCGCTAGCCGAGTTGTATGATGCCCGCAGATGCGATTTTAAGTCAGACCAAGCTCGCACCCGACGCACTAGGGCCGACGGTGGTCATCGGCGAGATCCTGGTGGAGATCATGGCTAAAAGTCGCGGCGACGGCTTTCTCGAGCCGATAGAGCTTATCGGCCCCTTTCCCAGCGGCGCGCCGGCGATTTTCATCGATCAATGCGCCAAGATCGGCGGGTCGGCGGCAATTGTCGCCTCGGTCGGCGATGACGATTTCGGCCGCATCAACATTGAGCGGCTCCGGTCTGACGGCGTGGACGTATCGGCCATCTCGGTCAGCCAGGATTATCCGACCGGAAGCGCGTTTGTTCGCTATCGCAATGACGGCTCGCGCGACTTTGTCTTCAACATCGGAAAATCGGCGGCGGCCCTGGTGAGCCTGACGGTTGAAGCGAAGGCGCTCTTCGAGCGGGCTGGACACCTCCACGTCATGGGTAGCGCTTTTGCCATCCCGGGTATCTGGGAGACGATGGATTATGCCATCGGCGTCATCAAGCGGCGCGGCGGCTCCGTTTCACTTGACCCGAACTTGCGCAAGGAATTGCTCGGGCTCGGGCAGACGCAGGAGCGCTTCGCCAAGCTCGTCGATGTCGCCGACCTTATCCTGCCCTCCGGCGACGAATTGTTCATGGCAGCTGGAGTTGATGGTGAATCTGCCGCGGTCATCGCGCTCTTTGGGCGCAGTGTGACAGAGATTGCGCTTAAACGCGGCGAACACGGATCAACATTCTTCGGTGCTGACGGCTCGCGGATTGATTGCTCGGCGTTCAGGGTTGCGGAAATTGATCCGACGGGCGCTGGCGACTGTTTCGGCGGCGCTTACGTCGCTTGCCGCCGTCTCGGCATGCCTGTGTTCAAAGCCCTAGAGTATGCCAATGCCGCGGGAGCCCGCAACGTTACTATTCAAGGTCCGATGGAAGGTGCCGCCTCGCGTCGGCAGCTTGACGAATTCATCGCCGTGACCCCGAGAAACGCTCGATGACCGGTCTCCTCAAAAGCCTGGCGCCGGCGCGGCGCAATGGTTCGCCGATAGGCGTCACGTCTGTCTGCTCAGCGCATCCATTGGTCATTCGGGCAGCAGCGCGCAATGCTGCACGCTTCTCCGACATGCTTGTGATCGAAGCAACCTGCAACCAGGTCAACCAGTTCGGTGGCTACACCGGAATGCTGCCCAGCGATTTTGTTCGTCTCGTCCAGCACATATCGGCAGAAGAAAAGCTTCCGATGGAAAGGATCATCTTCGGTGGGGATCACCTTGGGCCAAATCCGTGGCGCGAGGAACATGCCGGCGCAGCGATGGCGAAGGCAGAAGAGATGGTCACGGCGTACGTGTCCGCCGGCTTTCGAAAGATCCACCTCGATGCTTCGATGGGATGCGCCGGCGAGCCTGCCGCGCTCGACGACGCCAGAACGGCGGAGCGTGCAGCGCGGCTGGCCTTGGCGGCAGAGCGCGCGGCGCGCGCCGCAGGAGATGAGGCCCCGGTCTACATCATCGGCACCGAGGTGCCGACGCCCGGCGGCGCCAACCATGCAATCAGCGACATTGAGCCGACCAGCGTAGCGGCGGCGACGCACACGATCGATGTTCATCGCGACCTGTTCCTGAAGCAAGGCTTGGCCGATGCGTTCTCACGCGTCATCGCACTGGTGGTCCAGCCCGGCGTGGAGTTTGGCAATGAGAATGTGGTCCTTTACGATTCCGCCAGGGCACGCGGGCTGACGCGGCTGCTCGAGCAGGAGCCTGGCCTGGTCTACGAGGCGCATTCAACCGACTACCAGGGACGAACATATTTGCGCCAATTGGTCGAGGACGGCTTCCCGATCCTGAAAGTGGGGCCGGAATTGACCTTCGTCCTGCGCGAGGCGCTCTACGCGCTGGACCTTATCGCGACCGATCTTTTGCCGGACTACGGAGCCCGTCCACTCTATCAGGCCATGGAGCGATTGATGCTGGCCAAACCCGGCAGTTGGCAGGGCCACTATCACGGCTCGGAAGCCGAACAGCGCATCCAGCGCCATTACTCGTTCTCGGACCGCATCCGGTATTACTGGAACCAGCCGGAGGCGGAAGCAGCGGTCGCGAGCCTGACCGCGACCCTGCACGGCAAGACGGTGCCGCTCACGCTGTTTCGCCAGCATCTGCCCGCATTCGAGGCGTTTGCAGGCAAACCGCTCGAGCCGACCTCGTTACTGATCGCCTCGATCCAGCGCAGCCTGGACGAGTACCGCTTCGCCTGCACGGGCGAGGCACTCAACACCGAAAGCAACCCGACGGATGGAGGACGAAGATGAGCGAACAACTCTCTGGAAAGGTCATTGCAATCACGGGCGCGGCATCGGGTATCGGCCTTGCTTGTGTCCGTGGTTGTCTCGATGCTGGCGCGCGGGTGGTCCTGATCGACTATGCGGATGAGAAACTGCGCAGCCTGGCTGCTGATCTCGGCGAGAACGCGATTCCTTTGAGGGTGGATCTCACCAATCCGGAAAGCGTGGCAGGCATGATGCCCGGCATTCTGGACAAGGTCGGTCACCTCGACGCCTTCCATGCCAATGCCGGCGCCTATATCGGCGGCGATTTCATTGATGGTGATCCGGACGCCTTTGACGGGATGCTGAACCTGAACGTCAATGCCGTATTCCGAACGGTCCATGCGGTCCTGCCGCACATGATCGAGCGGGGCACGGGAGACATTGTCGTCACCAGTTCCGTTGCCGGCCATACCGCAATACCATGGGAGCCGATCTACACCGCTTCCAAGCACGCAGTTCAAGCGTTCGTCCATGCGCTGAGGCGACAGGTGGCGAAGCACGGCATCCGTGTCGGCGCGATCGCCCCCGGACCGGTACTGACGCCCCTCGTCGCCGACTGGCCGAAGGAGAACCTCGACCGGGCGATGGCGGCCGGAAATCTGTTTGGGCCGAAGGAAATTGCCGAAGTCCTGCTGTTCATGCTGACCCGGCCGAGAACGGTGACAATTCGCGATATCGTCATTCTGCCGACCAACTTCGACATTTGACACGTAGCGTCTCGGCATCGAAATTCGGGGAGGTAGGCCATGTATCAAGCGCGCTTCAGGGTGGACAACGAGATCGCCGTGGTGACCGGCGGAGGCAGAGGTATTGGCCTCGCATGCGCCGAAGCGTTGGGCGAGTCCGGAGCGCATGTGGTCATCATAGAGCCCGACGAGCAGATCGGCAGTGCTGGCAGGGATGCACTGACTGCGAAAGGCTACTCGGCCGAGCTGATGCTCGGTGACGTCACTTCGTCAACAAGGATGAGCGAGATTGCTGACACGCTCGCCACTCGGGGCAAGCCGGCTTCGATTCTCGTCAACAATGCCGGCGTCGGCAGCAGCGGCATTTCGTCGGAAGATATCAGTGATGAACTCTGGCTGTGGATGATGAACGTCAACATCAACGGCGTCTTCTGGTGCTCGCGCGCTTTCGGCCGCCACATGATCGCGGCCGCCCGCGGCTCAATCGTCAATCTGGGTTCCATGTCGGGCACGATCTGCAACCGGCCGCAGCCGCAAACACCTTACAATGTCTCCAAGGCGGCCGTGCATCACATGACCCGCTCGATCGCCGCCGAATGAGCGCCTCATGGCGTGCGGGTTAACGCGGTGGCGCCAACCTACATCGAAACGCCGATGGTCCTGGCGATTCCGGAAAACGCGCCGCGTATAGAAGCGTGGTTGCGAGACACGCCAATGGGCCGCATGGGCCAGGCGCACGAAGTCGCCAGCGCTGTCCTGTTCCTCGCTTCCGACGCGGCCAGTTTGATGACCGGAGCCGTCGTACCCGTCGATGGGGGATTTACGTGCTGGTAGGACCGTAGCAGCCAAGAGTTTCCTCCCGGTCACTTCTCTCACCGAAGCTCGAGCTCGAGAAGGTGGATGCGGCTTCGGCCGCCGGCACATCGCCTTAGGTAACCTCGGCGCCGATCGCAGCCAGCGCGAACCACGTCGAAATCCTTGTCCCCAACCAACAGTCGAGCCGCCCGCCAGGCACCGCCGACCAATGTAGATCGGCAATCTGTCAGCAAAATTAATGACGCCTCCGCACGGGCGACGCTGGCCGAGCCCTGCTTCGAACGGTCATGCCGCCGCTGGGCAGTTCGCAGTCTCGCCGCGACTACCAGAAGGCTTGTATGCGCCCATTGCGATGGCGCGCACCTCCAGCGGTGTAGTCGAGCAGAGTCGCCTGGTCGTGGACTAATGACCTCGACGGATCTGTAGGATTTGCGCACGCCGCTCAGCTTGAGCTCAGCCATGGCTTGCCTCCCGGGCACCGGCACGTTTGGTCGTGTCGTTGTTGTTTTCGTCATCTTGCGCCATCGCCAGCGGCGCGCCTGGTTCGCCTTCCCACAGGATCAGGCTGGCGGCGCCGATCAGTCCGGCCTGATTGCCGAGTTGCGCCGGCACGATGGGTACGTCCCGGTAGGCGGGCATCGCCCGCTGCTCGACGACCGCCCTGATGCTTGGAGCCAAGAGGTCGAAACCGTTGGCGAGACCGCCACCCATTACGATCAGGTCCGGCGAATAGAGATGAAGCAGATTGGTGAAGCCGATGCCCAGCCAATTCGCCTCCGCCTCGATGAGTGTGCGCGCGCGCCCGTCGCCTGCACGCGCGGCATCGACCACGTGCCTGGCCGAGATGTCGCCGTCGGCCGAAAGGCGCCGCAGCAGCGAGCCGTCGCCCGGCGCCGTCAGCGCCGTGGCGCGCCGCCCGAGCGCGGTTCCGGAGGCGACCGCCTCGAAGCAGCCGACGGCGCCGCAGAAGCAGCGGTCTCCTTCGCCGGTGATGGTCATGTGGCCGATCTCGGCCGCCAGCCCGCGCCGGCCATGATAGACGTGACCCTCGGCAACGACGCCACCGCCAATGCCAGTCGACACGGTGACGAACACCATCGACCCGGTGCCACGCCCGGCGCCGAAGCGCCATTCGCCGAGTGCTGCGGCATTGGCGTCGTTCTCCAGCCGCACCGGCAGACCGAAATGCTTGCCGAGAATGTCGATCAAAGGCACGTCGTGCCAGCCAGCCAGTGTCGGCGGTGCGATCACGATCCCGGCCTTGGGGTCGAGCGGCCCCGGTGCGCCGACGCCGATGCCGGCAACCTTGGCCTGTGGGTGCTGTGTCAGAAGGTCCCCGGCCAGCGCGATGATCTGGCCGATCACCGCTTCCGATCCCGCGATCGCCATCGTCGGGGCCGAAACATGGGCGATCACGTGGCCGCCGCTCTCGACCAGCGCGCCGCGCAGCTCCGTTCCGCCGAGATCGAAGGCAAGCGCAACCTTTGTCATCAGGCGGCAATCTCCAGCCCATGCAGCCAGGCCATGCGCTGCGCAAGGTCGGGGTCGCCGAATGCCAGCGATCCGAGCACCACGGTTTCGGCGCCGGCGGCGCGCAGGCGGGGCACCGTTTCGTGGCGGATGCCGCCATCGGCAGCCAAGATGATTTCGTTTTCTCGACCTGCTTTTCGCATCAGCGCCCGTGCCTCGATCAGGCGCGGGCCGGCCTGGTCGGACAGGCTCTGGCCCTTGACGCCGATGGATGTGCCGAGAAGCGTCACGAAAGCCACTTGCGACAGGAAAGGTTTGACCGCGGCCACCGGTGTTTCCAGTCTCAGCACCACCCCGGCCTCGACGCCGAGCTCACGCGCCAGCCGCACGGCGCGTAGGCCGGCCTCGCCGTTTTCCGCATGGACGCTGACAAGATCGGCGCCGGCCTCGATGAATTGGCGCGTCTGCTCCTCGACGATCTCCGCTTCAACCATCAAATGCACATGGATCGGCTTTGCCGTCAGCATGGCGATCCGCGCCACCAGGTCCGGAAAGAACAGGAAGCCCGGGGTGAAGCGGGCGTCCGCGACGTCGATGTGGTGGAGGTCGACAAAGGGATCTACGCGCTTCAGGTCGCGCTCCATATTGGCGAGGTCGGCCGACCACAGCGAAAACTCGCCGAGCAACCGGTTGCGCGGAAGGGCGGCGATGGCAGCGGGGCCGGACAGGGATTTGGTCGTCATAACGGGACAAGGCTCCGGATGTTGAAGTGAGCGTGAAGGAAGGTCGTGATCTCAGCCTGCAGCTCGGCGAAATGCCTGACGCTGTCGAGCGCCTTGGGAGAGATTTCCGCAAAGGTCGCGCCGGGGATCGCCGTGGCAAGTGTGCGCGCAGCCGGCAGCGGATGCACCGCATCCATGGCGTTGCCGATGACCAGCGTGGGGACGCCAAGGGCGGCGGCGTTGCTTTCAGAAACGCCCGGTCCGTCGGCGGCGATGTCGGCGAGGACCTGCGCGAATGGCGCGGCGTCCGGCCGGTCGAAATAGCCGAGTAATGAGGCGAGATTGTCGGGCGCGTGGCGCTGCAGGCGCTCGGCGGTTTCCGATTGCGCGAAGATCGTCCTGGCCTTGTCGGGGCCGTGGTCGAGGATGAGGCCGGCGACCTCGGCGATCGGCCGCAGGTTCACCGGCGCGCTGTCGAAAATCCAAGCCGGGCGTACAAGCAGCAGACCCGCGATGCGGTCCGGGTGGCGACAGGCAAGGCGCAAGGCAATGGCGGCGCCCATGGAAACGCCGCCGGCGACGAAACGGTCGAGACCGGCTTGATCGGCGGCGGCAACAACATCGTCCGCGAACATGCTCAGGGAAAACGGACGGCGGCTGCCCAGTCCGGAGGCGCCGTGCCCGCGGCATTCCAGCGTGATGCGCCGGAAGTCGGCACCGGCCGGGAAAGCCTGGGCGATTTGCGCCTCGCCGCCGCCCAGCCCATGCTGGAAGACGACGGCAAGCCCGTTGCCATTATCAGAAATCCGAAGCGTGGCGTCGTCGCGAAGCAGAGCGGCCAGGCGAGCCATCAGGTCAGCCCCATCAGGAAGCGAGCAACCCCTGGTGCCTCTTCGGCCGAGAGGCCATGTGTGACCAGCGGCCCGTCAAAGCCTGATGACTTCAGCCTGGCGACGAAATCCGGGAAATCGACGACGCCCCTGCCGGCGGTGGCAAAGCGCCCGTCGGCGAAGCGGTCCTTGGCATGCGCCATGGCGACGTGGCCGGCAGTGCGTTCGACGGCGGCGGCCACGATGGCGCTTGCTTCCTCGGGGCTCGCCTGTTCGAACAGGTTGGCCGGATCGAGCACGACGCGCAACCGCTTCGAGCCCATCTCGGCGATGAGGCGGACCGCATCCTGCGCCGAGGTCACGATGTTGGCCTGTTCGGGCTCGATGCCGAGATCGACGCCATGACGCTCGGCGAGTTGAAGCGCCTTTTCGATCTCGCCTGCCATGTCGTCCCATGCCTCACGGTCGGCGTTGTCGGGGTGATACGCCCACTGATCGCCCGCGTTGCGCGTTCCCGTGCACAGGGTGACGAGCGGAACAGCAAGGGACGCGGCGGCCTTGATGACCACGCCAAGCCGGCGCATGCCGTCGTCGCGCACCGCTTTGTCCGAATGGGCCATGTTGTAGGTGCCCGACAGCGCCACCAGGGCGACGCCGGAGGCACCGGATGCTGCCGCGATGGCGCTGATGGCACCGTCAGGTACCGCATCCGGCATCGACGGCAGGCCGGCGCAGGCAAGATTGAACTGGGTGACGGCAAATCCCGCGTCGCGCACCGCCGCCAGCACGCCGGCCGGCTCGCTGCCCGGGAAGGTCCTGGCGAACACCCCGACCTGCATCAGACCGCTCCCGTGACGGCAGCGATCTCGACGCGCAGCCCGCTCTCCACCGAGCGGGCGATCGCCACCATGGCGCGGATCGAGGCGAGGCCGTCCTCGACATCGGCGCCGCGCAGCGGCGCGCCGTCGAGGACCGTGTTGGCGAGGCCTTCGAGTTGCCGCCTGAAGAAATGGCCGTCGGCGCCAAGCGGCTTTCGCGCCGTCGCATCCTTCTCGTGAAAGATGTCGACCTCGCTCGCTCGAAAATACCAGGGATTGAAGGTCTTTGCGATCACGCAGCCGTTCTCGCCATAGAGTTGAAAGCCTTCGTGCCAGTCCATGCGGACGGCGACGGTGAGGTCGAGATGGCCGAGCGCGCCATTGGCGAATTCAGTTTCGACGAACCAGCAATAGGCGCCGAAACGCTCATTGAGGCGGGCGCGCACCGCGACAATCTCGCCGCACAGGAAGCGTGCGGTATCGACAAGGTGGGAGCCGTGCGCGAGCATGAAATACTGCCTGAGGTCGGCCTTCGGATTGCCGGCCGGCTTCTTTGCCAGCTTGCTGGTGACGGGCAGCGGCTGCACCGCATCGGTGTTGGTGTAGCGATGCGTGGAATCGCAATACCAGGCCTTCAGCGCCAGGATTTCGCCCATCTCGTCGCGGACGAAATCGCGCGCCGCTTCCAGTGCCGGGTCGAAGCGCTTCATATGTCCGACCTGCAGCACCTTGCCGGAGCCCTTAACCGCATCGGCGAGCGTCTCACCTTCCTCGACCGAGACGCCGATCGGCTTCTCGCACAGCACGTGCTTGCCGGCCTCGAGCGCCTTGATCGACATCGCAACGTGATAGGCGTCCGAGGTCGCAACGATCACCGCTTCCAGTTCAGGGTCGGCGAGCATCTCATCGTAGTCGCCATACATTTTTTCGGGCTCATAGGTCGCGCCCATGCGCGCCAGCAGGTCGGGAGCGGCATCGCAGATCGCGTAGAGGTCGGCATTCCGGGCTTTCACGCAGGATTCCAGATGGGCAAATTGCGCGATTGGCCCGCAGCCGAGCACACCGACACGAAGGCGACGGTCTTGCTTGCGGATGATCATGGTCTCTTCCTCAGGCGCCGTAGCCGCGCATCGTCTGGCGGTTGGTCTTGACCGCGGCCCCCCGATACGCGGCCCCGGGGGGGGGGTACGGTTGCCGCCCCCGCCCGCCCGAGGAAGCGGGGGGGGCCCCGGGGGAGGTGCTACCCCCCCCGGGTATGGAGCCCCCC
>NZ_JAMYSZ010000058.1:0-19895 GCF_040322215.1 Mesorhizobium sp. M0184 | reverse complement strand
CCTGGGTTTTTGTGTTATATCTCTCTTTTTGCGTGGTCAGCCCGGGCCGGCTTTCGGCCAGCACCGGCCTTGGCGTGTCGGGGGGGGGGGGGGCGCGTACGTGGGCGGGGTGGCCCTTCCTGCTGCGGCTGGCCTCCGGCTCCTTCGGGCCGTTCGGTTATCCCGTCTGGGTGGCAATCGCCGCTGTGCTCGTGGCACATATCGCGCTCTACCACACCCGCTTCGGGGTGCATCTGCTGGCGACGGGCGGCCAAACCGAAAGTGCCCGCTCGCTCGGGATCCGGACCAACCGGGTCAAGATCGCCGCCTACACGATTTCCGGAGTCTGCGCCGGCATCGCCGCGCTGCTTCTGGTGGCCCGCATCGGCTCGGCCGAGCCGCTGATCAACACCAGCCTGCTGCTCAATTCGGTGGCGGCGGTGGTTCTGGGCGGCGTCAGCCTGTTCGGCGGGCGCGCCAGCATTCTCGGCCCGGCAATCGGTGCGCTGATGCTCACTGCCCTCGTCAACGGGCTGACGCTGCTTAGCGTTTCGGCCTTTTACCAACCGCTCGCCGTGGGTGCCATCGTGGTGCTGGCAGCCCTGATCATGCGGTATCAGAAATGAGCGCCGTCAATCACACCCGGTCGTCCGACGCGATCCTCACTTGCGAAGGGCTGAGCAAGCATTTCGGCGGCATCCGGGCCTTCACCGATGTCGCCTTCCAGGCCCGTCGCGGCGAGGTCACCGCGGTGATCGGCGACAATGGCGCCGGCAAGTCGACGCTGATACGCTGCCTGGTCGGGGTGCACGTGCCGGACGCCGGAAACATCGTCTTCGACGGCCGGCCGCGCCCCTTCGCCAATCCCGACGATGCGCGCAAGGCCGGCATAGAAACGGTTCACCAGAACCTGGCGCTGATCGACGAACTGACCGTCGCGCAGAACCTTTTCCTCAACCGCGAGATCGTGCGCCGGATCGGACCCTTCGCCCTGCTCGACCGCAAGGCCATGAAGCAGCAGGCTCGCGCCATGCTCTCGCGCCTGTCGATCAACATGCCCTCGGTCAGCCAGCGCGTGCGGCGGCTGTCGGGCGGACAGCGGCAGGCGATCTCGATCTGCCGTGCTGCCGGCTCCGGCGCCAAGCTGGTGGTGATGGACGAACCGACCGCGGCCCTTGGGGTGCAGGAAACCGCCAATGTCGAAGCCCTGATCCGGCGCCTGCGCGAGCAGGCGGTGAGCGTCATCCTGGTCAGCCACAATTTCGATCAGGTGCGGCGTCTGTCCGACCAGATCTGGGTGATGCGGGCCGGACGGATGGTGGCCACGGTGCGTGCCTCGGAGACCACCGGCAACGAGCTCGTCGCGCTCGTCACCGGCGCGGCGTGACGGCGGGCACACTAACCAGCGAGGGACGACGTGATTGAGTTCAAAGGGAGTTTGCGATGGCAGTAATCCGTGTCGGACTTGTGGGTCTAGGAGAGGTTGCGCAGTCGATCCATCTGCCGGTGCTGAGCGATCAGCGCGACCGCTGGTTGATATCCGGCGTTTATGACGTTTCGGCGAGCCTGGTGGCGCTGTGCCGGTCCGAATATCCAACCGCCGCTGCCTTCGATTCCGCCGAGGCACTGATCAATTCACCTGACATCGACGCGGTTTTTATCCTCTCGTCCGATGACACCCACAGCCGCTTCGTGCGTGCCGCCATCCAGGCGAACAAGCATGTGTTGCTGGAAAAGCCGGCCTGCCTGACGGTGCGCGAGATCGACGAGCTGCTGGCGCTGACGCCGAATTACGCCAAGACGATCTTCGTCGGTTACATGAGGCGCTATGCTCCGGCCTATCTGGCGGCGATTGAGGAACTGCCCGACTTCGCTGACATCACCCATGTCCGCATCTTCGACCTGATCTCCGAAGGCCGGCATTTCCTGAAAAAGAGCCAGAATGTCCTCTATCCCCAGGACATCGAGCCGGACTTGCTGGCGCGCGGCGCCAGGGAACGCGAAGCGCTGATCCGTGAAGTGGTGGGTATTGATGCCCCCGCCGATCTGGTGCGGGCCTATCGGGGCCTGACGGCGCTCTCCTCGCACCACATTTCGGCGATGCGGGGACTGCTCGGCGAACCGGCTCGCGTGCTGGCGGCGCACCGCACCAATGGCGGCGCCAATACCAGCGTGACATTCGACTACGGACATTTCGCCGCCTGCTACGACGCGGTGGTCGACGATCTCGGCCTGTTCGACGCCATGATCGAGGTGCGCTCGAACACCAAGCGGGTCCGCATCTTCTACGCCACGCCCTATATCCGCAGCCTGCCGCCGCAGCTGGAAGTGACGGAAGCCGGCGTCGGCGGTCCTGTGACGCGGACATACGGGCCGCTCTATGGCGATGCCTTCTCCAATGAGCTCGAAAGCTTCCATCGCCACATCATGGACGGCACCAAACCTCTGACCGATCTCGCGGACTCTCGTCGCGACTTGGCGCTGATGGCGGAGATCATTGATCGCATGAAACAGACTACGGGGATTATGCGCTGAAGCTGCCCTTTTAGGGTAGATCCTACGAGGAGATTGCATTGGCTCCCGGCTGGCGGGTCTACGCTTTCCGGCTCGCGGTCTATCCGCCAACCATCAGCTTGACGACTTCGTCATGGTTGGTTTCCGATATCTTGCGCTCGCCGGCCTGGACGCCGCGCCGCAGCACGATGATGCGGTCGGACACGGCGAAAATATCCAGCAAATTGTGCGAGATGAAGATTACGCCCCTGCCCTGGGCCTTGAGTTGGTGGATGAGCGAAATGACCTTGCGCTGTTCGGGCACGCCGAGGGCCGCGGTCGGTTCGTCCATGATCAGGATCTGCGCGTCCCAATAGACGGCCCGGCCGATGGCAACAGCCTGCCGTTGACCGCCGGAGAAATTGCTGACCGGGGCATCGAGCCGGCTGACATGGAAGTCCAATCGCCCCATGGTCTTCTTGGCGGCGACGGCCATGGCCTTGCGATCGAGCACCGGCAAGAAACCGAAGGCCTTGCGCATGGGTTCACGGCCGAGGAAGATATTGGCGCCGATGGACAAATTGTCGGCGAGAGCGAGATCCTGATAGATGGTTTCGATGCCTTTTTCGCGCGCCTCATGCGGCGTCGCAAATGTCACCGGCTGACCCCTCAGCAGAATTTCACCGCCCGTCGGCTGAAAGACGCCCGATATCGCCTTGATCAGCGTGGTCTTGCCGGCGCCGTTGTCGCCCGCCAGGGCCACCACTTCGCCCGGCCGCACGACCATGGAGAAATCGTTGAGCGCCCGGACGGCGCCGAAGTGCTTGGAAAGATTCCGGACTTCCAGGAGGGGGGTGGTCTGGCCTGGGCTATTCATCCTGACGGGCTCCACTGAACCGGCGCTGCGCCTGGTCGATGAGAACGGAAATGATGATGACGACGCCGACGGCGATGAACTGCCAGAACGGCTCGACATTGACGAAAACCAGCCCGTACTGAATGACCGCGATCACCAGCGCACCGGCGACCGTCCCGAAGATCGTGCCCGATCCACCGAACAGGCTGGCGCCGCCGATCACGACGGCTGCGACGCTGTCGAGCAGCAACGGCTCGCCGGCCTGGGCCGCGCCCGCGGTGAAGCGCGCTGCATAGAGGGCGCCACCGAGGCCTGCGCACATCGCCGAAAGCACATAGAGGCGCAGGATATGGCCTCTGATGTCGATGCCGGCACGACGAGCCGCCTGCACATTGGCGCCGATGGCGTAGTTATGCTGGCCGAACCGGGTCTGGCTCAGGATGTAGTGCATCGCGACGACGAAAACGGCTGCAATGATGACGAGATAAGGCACACCGTAGAACCTGCCGTTGCCGAGCAGCGCGAACCAGGAATTCTGGACCGGCACCGTCGTGCCGCCGGCGAGCAGGAAAGCAGCGCCGCGCGCCACGCCAAACATGCCAAGCGTGCCGATGAAGGGCGGAATTCTGAGGCGCGAGATCAGCAAGCCGTTGATCATGCCAGGGACTCCCGCGACGATCACGGCCGCCAGAATGCCCACCATCATGGCCAGAGGCACCGGCATGGCGGCGCCAGCCAGATTCGTGGCATGGGCCGCAACAACAGCAGCAAGGCCCATGATGAAGCCCAGCGAGAGGTCGATGCCTCCCGAAATGATGACGAATGTCTGTCCGGTCGCAAGCAGCAACGGCGCCACGGCAAATATCGCAATGGATTGCACGTTGAACGGATTGAGCACGAAGGTCGCGCCGAAGGAGGCCCTCGACCAAACCTCGAAACAGATGATCAGGCCGGCGAGAAACAGCCAGGCGCGCCCTTCGGCGATGCGTCCGAGCCAGGTCCTGGCCGGATCACCATGGTCGGCCTGAGGGGCGACATGGGTTTCGCTCTGCTCGGTTGGTGATGTTGAAGTCATTGACACATCCGATCCGCAGCGCGGCCTCCGTCAACAGGGTCCCAGAGACCCGGCGCTGGTCTCCTCCCGGCAAGCCGGAAGGGGACCAAGCTGGTTGGAATCATTCGGAATAGAGGTACCTCATTCGGAATAGAGGTACTTCGAGATGTTCGGGTCCGCGATGTTTGACTTGTCCATGATCGTAAAGCCGGTGCCGATCGCAACCGGGATCGACTGGCCGGTCAGGTGGGCATAGGCAGAAACGACACCAAAATAGCCGATCTCGGCCGGATGCTGGGCAATCGCAACGTCCACCAAGCCGGTGTTGATGTTGTCGACGATGCTGACCGGTGCGTCGAACGCGACGACCTTGATGGTCCCGCTTTGCCCTGCCTGCTTGACGCCGTTCGCCGCGCCGATCGCCGAGAACAGATTTGCACCGAACACACCAACGAGATCGGAGTTGCGCGCGAACGTCGCTTGGAGCTGCGAGGCAGCCTTGTTGGCGTCGTCGTCGTTGAACTGCGTCTCGAGCACGGTGATGTCCGGATGCTTCGCCATCTCCTTCTTGAAGCCCTCTTCACGCTGATCGGTGGTCGAAATGCCGGGCTTGACGTTGGAAACATAGACCTTGCCTTTGCCGCCTATGGCCTTGACCAATGCCCGCGCGGCGATCTCGCCGCCCAGAATGTTGTCCGAAGCAATATAGGACAGCGGGAAATCCGCCTCACCGGCACCGGTCTGGTAGACGCCGCTGCCGATGAAAGTGTCGACGGTGATCACCGGGATGCCGGCATCATTGGCCTTGCGGAGCGGCTCGACCAATTGAACCTTGTCGGTTGGCGCGATCAGGATCGCGTCTGGCTTCTTGGCGATGACCGCGTCAAGCACGGGGACTTGCGTTACCGGATTGAAATCCGAAGCGCCCTGGAACACCAGGGTCACGCCAAGGGCATCGGCCGCCGCCTGAGCGCCTTTGCGCATGGTGATGTAGAAGCCGTCGGTGGTAAGGCCCGGAACGAGAGCAATGGTGAACTTCTTGTCCTGCGCCAAAGCGGGCGTGATCAGCGCCGTTGCGCAGATGGCGAGAGCCGCCAGGGCGGCAACAATCTTCTTCATAACATCCTCCTCATAATATTGGCAGATTTGCCGTTGCGATTGATATCGGGAATGGCCGTCAATCTGTTCAGGCTACGAATCGTAAATGCGCTGACGGCCGGAAAACGGGTTTCGCCTGCTTGCTGTTACGGGCAGCTCCTCCCAGGCGCCCAGTCATTAGATCAGCCAGTCGAAACCGACCAGCCCTGCTGCCCGCAGTCCCGTTTCCTCGCATCCGCAAGGTCCAGAGAACTGCGCCGCTCGGCGCGCATGCGCGCCTAGCGGCAGGTTGTAACACTTTGCTGAAAGAAATTGCAACCGGTACTTCCCTGGCCGGAACGCTTTTCAAACCGGACAACATCTGTCTGCTCCGCAGGGCCCGCACGGCAGACTATTGCCCCCAAGTCCCTGACGAGACAACAGGTGATTTCGGGGCCCCAGGCTCCCGGACCGCGTGGCGTCGATCGGTTCAGGATTGATCAGGCGCGCCGATGTCGCGCATCATGGTGTCCGCCTTCTATCGAGGCACGAGAGCCACGAGGATGGCTTGCGCCGTTTTCGTGTCCGTTATCAGGGCATTGATGAGTCTCGCGCGGACGGCACCGATGATGGCCGTCGCCTTCTCCGGCGAGGCGGCAACGCCGATGACCAAGGGGACGGTTCGAAGCTGGGCCGGCGACATTGCGATCATCCGGCCCTCCCCTTCCCACGGGATAAGGGTGCCTTCGGCGTCGAAGTAATGGCGGATGACGTCTCCAGCCGCATGAAACAGGGCCTGTTCGCTCAGTGTGGCCGCGCTCGCCTCGGGCGGATTGATGGCATGGGGCAGGCCGATGCCGACGATCGCAACGTCGGTCCGGTCCCAAAGCGCGACGCTGTCGCGGATGGCCGCATCGCCAAGGAAGACCTCACGCAATTCGGTGGACGGCAGATAGGGCGCATGGATGAAATGCGGCGTCCCGCCGAACTCTTCGGCGGCCAGCCGTACAAACTCGTTGATCTGGAAATGCGCCGCCTGCTGCTGCATGCCGCCGGTGGCAGCGACGGTAAGGACCCCGGGAATGCGCGGCAGGCCTGCCCGGATCACCTCGCGGATGGCTCGCCCCCAGCCGACGGCAACCACCGAGCCGGCCGTCAGTTCCGCTTGCTTGAGCAAGGCGCCGAGCGGTGCGGCGAGCGCCGTCAGCGCTCCGGCTGCCGGCGTTTCGACGACCGCGGCGTCGCGCAGCCCCAACCCGTCAATCAACTGCCTGGTGATGTCCTCGGGCGTCACAAGGTCGAGAACCTCGATCCGCACGATGCCCTCTGCTCTCGCCCGCTGCAGCAAACGCGATATGGTGGCGGTGGAGACACCGAGCCGGCGCGCAATGTCGACCTGCGACATCTCCGCCTCGTAGTGCATTTTGGCGACCGTATGCAGCATCGTCCGCGATGCGGCCGCATCTTGTGTGGGAGGGACAGACAGCTTGCAATTCCTTTCAGCAATGTGTTACAGACCCATCAACCGATGGGAGTTATCGCGCAAATCCGGCAGACTCGCAACTTGGGTTCGTTTCCACCGAACGTTGCTGCCAAGCCAGATTTCTCGGTTCGATAGCGCATCAAAGCGGCAAACCTTCCTGCCGGCAGGCAGGTAAAAACTGAACATTTCTTGTTCCACGGATCTGCGCCCTGGTGAATGGGCGCCAACATCGGACAAAAGACCATGACAAAGATGACGACGGCGGAGTTACGCGGCTATCAGCAGATATGCGGCAAGGACGGGGCCATGATGGCCATCGCCTGTGACCAGCGCGGCGGCATGCGGACCTTGCTGGCGTCGGACCCTGCCGAACAGGCCAAAATCACCAACGACATGCTCGGCGACACCAAGGAGGACATCACGCGATACCTCGCCAGTCAGGCATCCTGCGTGCTGCTCGACCCGCTCTGCGCGGTGCCGCGGGTTGTCGATGAAGGGGTGCTGAACCGGGATACGGCTCTGCTCATCGGCCTCGATGCCTCGGGCTTCGACGTCTCGCCCGCCGGCTACCGCCTGTCGCGCCTCGTTCCCGACATCGACGCGCGCCGCGTCCGCGAACTCGGTGGCACCGGCGGCAAGATCATGGTCTATCTCAGGGCCGACAGACCGGAGGCGAACGAGTATAACGTCGCCATTCTGCGCCAGTGCATCGCCGACTTCGGGCAAGAGGACCTGCTGCTCATCGTCGAATTCCTGACCTATCAACTCGAAGGCGAAAGCCTTGAAGACTATACGGCCAAGATCCCCTGGCTTGTCGAAGAGGGCACTCGGATTTCGCTGGAATGCGGGGCAAAGGTGCTCAAGCTTCCTTATCCCGGAACGCCGGAAGCCTGCGCCAGGATCAGCAGCATGGCTGGCGAGGTGCCATGGGCGGTCCTCTCCGCCGGCGTCAACCACGCAACGTTCCTGGGCCAGGTCGAGATCGCGATGAAGAACGGCGCGTCAGGCGTCATCGCCGGCCGGTCGCTGTGGAAGGACTGCATCTCGCTGGACCGTGACATTCAGCGGGAAAGGCTTAAGACCATCGCAGTGTCGAGATTGCACGAGCTTCAGGCCGTGATCGGAAACTACCGGCAGAAAGCCGCTTAGTCATTCGCCGTTCACACCGGGCACACACGGGACGTCATGCCTCATAGTTCGATGGCCATCGGGATCGATATCGGCGGCACCAATCTGCGCGCCGCCCGCATTTCCGGCACAGGCGAAATCCTTGACCGCATGTCCGAAAAGAGCGCGCCGGACCCGGCGCTCATGCTCTCCCGGATCGCCGAGATGGTGCGCCGGCTCGATTCTCCGGAGGTTGCCGCCATCGGCATCGGCGTCCCGGGACGCGTCGATGCGCGGCGTCGCGCCGTCTTGTCCGGAGG
Source organism: Mesorhizobium sp. M0184 (assembly GCF_040322215.1). Lineage (NCBI taxonomy): Bacteria > Pseudomonadati > Pseudomonadota > Alphaproteobacteria > Hyphomicrobiales > Phyllobacteriaceae > Mesorhizobium > Mesorhizobium sp. M0184. The sequence continues at coordinate 11,526 of NZ_JAMYSZ010000058.1, read as the reverse complement.
CTATGTCAACCTCGCCTCGGTCTCCCCGGCGCAACGGCTGGAAAACCTGGCGGGCAAGCCCGTCGTGATCGACAATGATTGCAACATGGCACTGGTCGCCGAGATGGCTCGAGGCGCCGCCATGGGTCACGAAAACATCGTCATGTTCACCATCGGGACCGGCATTGGTGGTGCCGTGGCTCAAGACCGGCAGATCGTCCGCGGCAAGGGGACGGCGGGGCAGCTCGGCCATATCACTGTCGACATATCAGGCGAAGCCTGCGTCTGCGGCCGGCGCGGCTGCGTTGAAACCACCAGCTCCGGTACAGCACTTGGCCGTCACATCGCACGCGCAGGCCTCGGTCCGGATATCTCGGTCGATCAGCTTTTCGCCCGGGATGCGAGCGGCGACACGCCGGTGCGCGGGATACTGGAAGCCTGGGCCAGACCGTTGCGTGCGGCAATCGATACAGCGGTGGCGATGTTTGCCCCCGATCTGGTGCTGCTCGGCGGCGGACTTGGCCAGGCGGCCCATCAGGCGCTTACCAAGGCTCCGGCCTTGGCTCCCTGGTACCAATGCCCGGTTGAACCGGCGCAACTCGGCGACGACGCCGGCGTCATCGGCGCCGGTCTGCAAGCGCTGGCAGGGCAGGCGGCAGTTACGGCCTCGCCGGTGACCTCGCCATCCGCTGGACTCAACCCGGGCCGGCGTGCCGTGCCCGGCCAGCGCGCCGTGCTGGTCAACGGCATCCCCGCCAGCGGCAAAAGCACGGTCTCGCGCGGTATCGCCGACCGCCTAGGGTGGCCATTGCTTACGCTCGATACCATTAAGAACCCGTTCCTCGAAGTGCTCGGCGGCGGCGATCGTGAATTCAACCGCTCGCTCGGTCGCGCCAGTTACGAAGCCATCTGGTCGGTCGTCGGCGAAGCTCCCGCGGGCACAACAGTTGTCGTCGATGCTTGGTTCGGCTTCCAGCCGCGCCAGGTGCTCGAGGATCACCTGCGAAGGGCTGGTGTCGAGCGGACCGCCGAAATCTGGTGTCATGCACCCGGCGAGGTTCTTGCCGAGCGCTATCGCGCACGGCTCGACCAGCGTCCCGCTGGCCACCCCGGGGCGGCCTATGTCCCCGAGCTGATCGAGCTGGCCAAGCGCGCCGAGCCGCTGCGGCGTGGACCGCTCTTTGACGTCGATACGACGAAACCAATCGCTTTCGATGCCATCACGCAATGGCTGCGGGCGACGATTGACACATAGGCAGGCGAAGCTTGCGCGCCTGAAATGATGATCCGCGCGCGACTGGTCCGCGGCGTGATTTCACTCGTGCTCTTGATTTTGATGCCGGGAGCGGAAGCTCGCGCTGGATCGAGGTGACATGGATGACCACGCCCGAGCCTTGCTCCATCATCATCGGCAACAGGGCAGATCAAGCAGGGTTCATCGGCTTCGCGCGAGGATGATTTGGAACGACGGGAAGACCAAAGACGTTCGTGCATATTGCATCCGCCAGCCACAGGTCTAACGCTTGCTATTCTCAGTAGTTCGAGGCGTACCATGTTTCGCAACTTGGGCATCATTTCTCTGCCTCGCCCGCTTGAGCGTCGTGTGGACACTCTTGCCCAGTCGTTCATGCGCCAGCGGCTCGGATCTCAGATGGACTTCTCGACTCCGAAAGGCGAGCCGGCGCTGTTACCACCCAACTCGGTGTCCTGGCGCATTTTTAAGAACCCTGTTGCGGTGTTCATCGGCGGGGTAACGGCGGTGCTGCTCGAATTGGCAGAGCCGCGGGTTCGCGACGCCATTTGGCAGCACAGCAGCTTCCGCTCCCTCGCGCTCCGACGGTTACAGCGTACGGGCCTCGCTGCCTTGGTCACGGTCTACGGCCCCAGATCCAAGGCTAAGGCCATGATTGAAGATGTGGTCAGGATGCATGGGCGCGTTTCAGGTCGAACCAGCGAAGGCGAGCCATACCACGCCACCGACCCGGAGCTGCTGGACTGGGTGCAAGCGACGGCCGGGTTTGGTTTCATGGAGGCCTATCACATCTATGTGCATCGTCTGCATTTTTTCGAACGGGACGCGATGTTTGCTGAGGCTCGCCCCGTCGCACTTCTCTATGGGGCCGTCGGCGCGCCCACGTCTCAGGCCGAGCTTTACGCGCTGTTCGACGTGATGAGGCAAAGACTCGTCGCGTCGCCGATCGTCTCGGAGTTCCTGCAGATCATGGAAGAAGTTCCCGCCTTGCCGGGAGTTGCTCGACCCCTTCAGCGGCCGCTTCTGAAGGCGGCCGTCGAGATCCTACCCCAATGGGTCCGCAAGCGGTTGGAACTCGGCGACCGCTGGACCTTGAAGCCGTGGGAGCGTGCTGTTGTGAAGACGACGGCTGCAATTTGCGACAGCACCGCGCTTCATTCATCACCAGCCGTCCAGTCGTGCCGCCGCCTCGGCCTTTCCGAGAGCTATCTCTATCGCCGAACGGCATCCGAAAACCTACACAGAACCGGACAGTGTTCCTTGACCTAAATGTCAGGCCCGCGTCGTGCAGACGTTCAGCTTCTAGTTAACGCGTCTTGAAGGCACGAACTCGATAGCCCACTGGACGGTGGGGCGTGACGGAGGCCCGCCAAGCAGATGCGAACAAACTACCGGACGGCTGCCGGCAACAGTGAAGCCGTCGTACCGTCAAAACCGGCATGGGCCGGCTCGTGGCCGGAGCCGCCGCCCGAGATGACCGTGTAGCCCTTCTCGGTGACTGTCAAAGTCACGATCCTGATCCGCGGGTCAAAGAGCGCCTCCAGCAGCTGAGCGGGGCCCTCCGGTGCGACAAGAATATGGCCGATAGAACCGACTATCCGAAGATTCGTCTGTTCATCTTGACGACTGACAACTGTGTACAAACCATCTTGGGGAGCAAGCGCGTCCCGCGTGTCCGAACTCCGGGGGAGGCTGCAATGGTGCCCAATCGAGTTGTCCCGCGGCCAAGCAATCATCCGTATAGATTGCCTGATGGGCCCTGTGGAAGTTGTCGATACCGAGATGCACGATTCCGGGCGTCACACTCCGTCGATCGTACCGATGAATTTGGACAACGGCTGATGCGAGCGCCAAATTGGCGTAAGAACGACGATTTTCCATTGTATGCAGCTCAATCGAAATGGAGACCACCGTTCATGTCGATAACCTCACCCGTGATGAACCCGGCTAGAGGTGACGCGAGGAATGAAACGGTGTGGGCGACTTCTTGAGGTTCGCAAAATCGCCCGACCGGGATTTGAGCAAGCTGGGCCGCGCGCTGTTCGTCGTTGAGCTGTTCGGAAACCATCGGCGACATTACGTAGGCGGGGGCAATTGCATTCGAGGTTACGCCCTGGCCAGCGGTCTCGCGGGCAATCGAAAAGGTCAGCCCTATCATCGCGCTTTTCGAAACTGAATACGCCGTCCCTGCGGTCAAGCCTCCGCTTTTGGCGGCATAGGAGGAGATATTGACCACCCGACCCCACCGTTTCGAGCGCATCGCTGGAAGAAATATCTGGGCGAGAAGGAATGCGGCTTCTACGTTGACTATGTTGACCCTTCGCCATTCCTCGATCGAGGTGTCTGCCATTTTGTGGTTCGACAGAATGCCAGCATTGTTGACCAAAATGTCGACCGAACCGAAGTGCTGAAGAACCTTCTCCGCCGCCGCGCGCGTTGAACTCTCAACTGCCAGATCAACACCGACGGCAACGGCGCCATGCCCTATCCGCGACGCCAGCGCCTCTGCGGCCTTGGGGAGCAGATCCAGGACTGCTACTTGAGCGCCGGCGCGCGCCAGTTCCACTGCGATTGCGGAGCCGATAGCGCCTGCGCCTCCAGTTACGACAGCGGTTTTTCCTTCTAGCGATTGCAAGCGGGAATTCTCCATTGCTTGGTCAGACCGCGGCATGACGTGTCTCCGACGCATGCGCGTCGAAAAGGACAAAGATTTTATCGAGATGGGCGACCAATGCGGCTTCCGCACCGGGTCCGTCATTGGCATCCAGCGCATCCAGAATTGCCAAATGCTCCTGCAGCACAACCGCAAAGCGTGCGGCATTGCCGGAGAAACGAATAAAGCGAGTCAGCTTGGCTTTAGCAGCGTGGATGGTCGTCCAAACTCCCGGTCGCTGCGCGAAAGACGCAAACAATTGGTGAAAATTCTCGTCATTGTCGTGAAATCCGTCAATATCGCCCTCAGCGATACTCCGTTCTTGAGCCGCCACCAGTGAACGCATTTCAGCGCTCATCGCTGGCGTCCAACGCGGCGCAACTTCGCGAAGAAGGCAAGTTTCCAGAGAACGGCGGACAAAATGGCTGTCTTGGATGCTGACGATATCAATTTGCGAAACAAAACTGCCGAGCTGCGGAAAGACACTTACAAGTCCGTCTTCGGCCAATCTTTGGATCGCTGCCCTCACAGGTGTGCGAGACACATTGAACTGGCGACACACCGCGTTTTCACTAATCGACTCGCCAGGCAAGAGCTTCGCACGCACGATTGCCTCGCGCAGGACGGAGTAAATTTGCTCACTCGCCGAACTGCGCCGGTTCAAAAACACGTCTAGTTCAGCCAATCCGGAAGACATGGCTTTCGCTCCATTCTGGTCGAAACGCGATATCGCGTTTCGCTCGCCTTCTTGCACAATGTCAAAATCCCATTGCAAAAAGCAGTTGCGCCTTGTATACAAGTGTACTAGAACTTCTGCGGTGAATGCAAGGCATTTGCGCCGGCGGTCTCGACAATTTTAAGCGGGAAGGCGGCGCTCTCAACGGGAGGAGTTTTGATGTCGAACTATTTGTGTCGCGTGCTGGCGATTGGACTGCTATCCGCAATAGGCGTGGGGTCCGCCTTCGCCGCTGAAGATTCAAAAATTGCGCTGGTTCCCGGAGGTCCGCACCCCTACTTCGCGGCGTGGGAGCAAGCTGGTAAGGATGCTGCCAAGGATTTTGGCCTGGCCGCAGCAGACTACAAGGTGCCGCAAAAGTGGGAACTCAGCCAGCAGAACCAGCTGCTCGAGAGCCTTTTGACCCAGGGTTACAACGGCTTTCTGATTTTCCCAGGTGACCCCGTCGGATCGGTCAGTACCGTCGACGAGCTCGTGTCCAATGGCGCGCCTGTCATCGGCGGCGCAGGGTGCTTCAAGGATCCTTCTTCAGCAACCTTCTGCCTCGGCACCGATACTGGCAATTCAGCGTACATCGGAACCAAGGAGCTTTTGAAAACACTGACGGGCACCAAGAAGCGCATTGCTCATTTCACCGGCTTCCTTGTTGATCCGAATACCCAGCTTCGCATCGACGCCGTCAAAAAAGCGGCGGAGGAAGAAGGCGCAACGGTCGTCCAGGTCATCGCTGACATTGATGCGCCCGAGCCAGCCGAGGAAAAGATCAATGCCTACCTGGCAGCTCACGCCAACGACGTCGATGGCATCATCACGACCGCTTGGGTCCCTGCGGTTGTAGCCTCGAACGCAGTTCGAAAGATCGGCGACAAGCGGATCAAGATGGTAGCCATTGATCACGATCAAGTTGTGTTGAAGGCGATCAAGGATGGCTTTGTGAATGGCACAATGCTGCAGAATCCGTATGGCCAAGGCTATATCGGCACTTTCGTTCTCGACAAGCTTCGTTCGGGTTGCGCTGTCAAGACCGATGCGCCTTTTAAGAAGAATGCCCTCACTGACAAGTTCATCGACTCTGGAACCGTCTATGTCGCGGCCGACAAAATCGATACTTATGTTGACGCCATGCGCGACACGACCAAGAAGCTCTTTGAAACCTTCCAGGCGACTTATCTGACCTGCAAGTAACCAGATTTCCACCAATGCCGCCGGGCTGCGTTCAAGCAGACCCGGCGGTCGTCCAATCAAATTGCACGGTGTCTGTCGTGACCCAGAGCTACCCTGATAACATGGCGGCCTAGCCATTGAAGGTGCGAAACCATGTCTTATTCAGATGTGCCGGCGAAGGGTCCCGGTGGCGATATCGTCGGCAAGCCGCGCAGGAATGCCACCGAGACGCGATTCTATCTGACCAATGAGTTTGGGCTCATTGCCCTCATTGTGGTCTTTGCGCTGGGCTTCAAATTCACAACAGAGGGTTTCTTTTCGGCCTTCAATTTGTTCACCCTCGGTCGTATCGCAGCCGTCAACATCATGATCGGCTTGGCCATGATGGTCGTCGTTATAACTGGGGGGTTGAACCTTGCTGTAGGGGCGATCGGCGTTTGTGCCGCAATGACTTGCGGCTATCTCATTGAGGTCGTCGGGCTTCCGTGGCCACTCGCAATTCTCTCAGCCGTGGCCCTTGGCGCCTTGCTGGGCTTTATCAACGGATGGACTTCCGTTCGCACAGGATTGCACAGCTTCATCATCACGCTCGCGACAATGAGCATTTTCTTCGGCGTAATGATCTTCCTGACGCGTGCAGAATCCTATCGCGCTCTGCCACCCGTCTTTGCAGCGTTCGGACGCATCAAGCTGTTGGGTTTTTTCTCTCCGCTCCTCCTGGTTAGCCTCATGGCTGCATTGGTTCTAGGATATCTTTATAATTTGACAGCGGTTGGGCGGGAGATGCTGGCTGCTGGCGCCAAGCCCGAAGCGGCGGAGATGTCCGGCATAAATGTCGGGCGCATCTTCATATACTGCCACATGCTGTCTGGCGCGCTCGCCGCCTGCGCGGCTCTGATGCTAGTCGCACGCAATGGAGCGGCGATCCCATCAATGGCGGGACAACTCGGACAGGACTGGCTGCTCATCGCGTTCCTTGGTCCTGTGTTGGGGGGAACACTTTTGGCGGGCGGCAAGGCATCGGTGCTGGGGACGTGCCTAGGTGCGTTTCTGGTGACGATGCTGACTAGTGGTTTGCTTCTATTACAGCTGGGCGATTTCTGGATTCAGAGCTTTTTGGGTCTGCTTTTGCTGGCTGCGGTATTGATGGACAAAACACGCCGAACCTTTCTGGCCCGGAGGAACATGGCATGAACGGCTCCTTCGCCAACGCCGTGCGGAGCGACTGGTTTGGGCCGCTGCTGGTTACGATCGTCGCCGTTGCGATCGTGGGGGGCTTCAACCCATCATTCCTATCGCCATTGAATATTCAGGTGCTGCTGCTCGCAATTGCAGTAAATGGCCTGATCGCGTTTTCGCAAATGCTCATCATCGCTATCGGTCAGATGAATTTGTCTGTCGGGGCTATCGGCGGTCTTTGCGCTATTGTTTTCGCCGGCATGATGGACGCGTGGCACGTGCCCGCATCCCTTGCCGCCTTAACCGCGCTGTCGCTCGGGGTCATATGCGGCGTAATAAACGGATTTCTGATCGCCCGAACTGGCATTTCGGCGTTCGTAATTACCCTCGCCAGCCTGTCCGTTTACAAGGGCATCAATTTGGGCATCACACATGCCCAACCCTTTTATGATATCTCAGACGGCGTGAAATCCATCGGACAGGGCGCGATCTTCGGGATCATTCCTTGGTTGATGCTCCCGACCATGGCTGTCGGGCTAGCCTTGTGGTTCATGCTTAATCGGCAACCCATAGGGCGGTTTATTTTGGCAGTCGGCGGCAATCAACATGCCGCAGAATTGTCGGGAATATCGATTGCAAATACAGTTGTCATCGCGCACGCCCTTTCGGGGTTTCTTGCAGCGCTTGCCGGTCTTCTCCTTGTTGCCCGTTTACAAATGGGTCAACCGACGATCGGCGACGACTGGCTAATTTTGTCTTTTGCCGCGCCCGTCATCGGCGGCGCGGTCTTGGCCGGCGGACACGTCAGCGTGCCCGCTACGCTGCTCGGGGTGGTGATCGTTGCAATAATCACACAAGCCCTAGTGCTTTTCGACATCGACCCGTTCCTCGTGCAGGTCGTGCTGGGCGCAATGATCTTGGCGGCAGTCGGCGCCAATCGTTTTCGCGAAAGTCGTTTGTCACGAAATCTCAAGAGGCTCTGAAATGGCGAGCGAGATAGCGTTCCAGGCTCTGGGCATTGAGAAGTCCTTTCCAGGCGTAAAGGCCCTAAAGGGCGTTTCCCTGACACTTAAAACTCATTCCATACATGCTTTGCTCGGCGAAAACGGCGCAGGGAAGTCAACGCTTATCAAGATCATTACCGGTGTTCACCACCCCGATGCCGGCCGCCTCATCCTGGAGGGCCAAGAGGTTCATTTCGGCTCGCCGCGCGAGGCCATCGCTCATCGTGTTGGCGTCGTACATCAAGAACGGAATCTTATCCCGAGGTTTTCTGTTGCGGAAAATATCCATCTCGAGCAACTTGGGGCTTCGTTGCTAAAGCCGGTGGACTATGCCGACTTGAACAAGCAGGCCGCGCGTTGGCTTGAGGCCCTCGGCCTAGACATCGACCCAAGAACCCCGGTATCGCGCCTTAGCGTCGCCAAGATGCAGCTGGTCGAAATCGCCAAGGCCTTGTCTCTGCGCTCGCGAGTGCTTCTCCTGGATGAACCAACCGCATCACTTACCTCGAGTGAAACTGATCTATTATTCTCGTTTTTGCGAAAGCTGCGAGACCAAGGCGCCAGCCTGCTATTTGTCAGCCATAAGCTGGAAGAAGCGCAGGAGCTTTGCGACAGCGTCACAGTGCTGAGGGATGGGTCGAATGCCTGTGAAAGCCGGCCAATGGAGGGCCTGGGGCGGCAAGACATTGTCCGATTGATGATCGGCCGGGCCGAGGGTGAAGGCGGCTGGCGGGAGCGCAACTCGACTGGGGCTCCTCCGGCCATCGAGCTCAAGAACATTGAAACATCTTTAGGCCATTCGGACGTCAATCTGCATGTCCGACAAGGCGAGATTGTGGGCCTCTATGGCCTCGTGGGCGCCGGAAGGACCGAGCTTGCAAAATGCATCCTGGGTCAGTTTCCGCTGACGGCTGGTACCGTCGAGATCGACGGGAAGCCGGTTAAGATCAGGTCGGTCGGCGAAGCCATCCACACGCATCGTGTGGGATACGTCAGCGAAGATCGAAAGGGCGAAGGTCTGGTCTTGATGCATTCGGTGCTGTCAAATGCTGGAATTGCAGTGTGGCGCCCCCTTTCGGCACTTCTCGGATTCCTCACCGACCGCCTCGTGCGACACAAGGTAACGCCATACATCGAGAAGCTTGAGGTGAAAACACCCAGCCTCGCGCAGACGGTGGCCAACCTTTCGGGTGGCAATCAGCAGAAAATCAGCGTCGCCAAATGGCTGGCAGCAGGCGTCAAGATCTTGCTGGTTGACGAGCCGTCAGTCGGCATCGACATCAAGACCAAGGCTTACCTGCACGATTTGCTGCGAGAACTCGCCGACAACGGCACTGCCATTTTGCTGATCACGAGCGACATGCCCGAAATGATCCTGCTCGCTGACAGGATTCTGGTCATGAACGACTACCGGCTTCAGGGCCAGTTAATCAATGACGGATCCTATGCCGGCATGAGCGAGGGCATCATGAATCTGATCCATAGGGCTGAGGCCGCCTAAGCTCCTCACACTTTCAGGACTTTTCACCATCGGCCAAGAGGATCCCGTGGACAGGCGTGAGTTCGGCAGGACTGGATTGCAGGTATCCGCGCTGAGCTTTGGTGCGTCCTCTCTGGAGGTGTGGGCATGAGCCTCGCCGAAACCCTTGGCAGAGGCAAACTCGAAATCCCAATTGGCCCCCTTCTGGCCGGGCGATTCATGCGTGATGACGATGATGCCGGCGTCCTTGGCCTTCTGCAGCACCGGCTCGAGCACCTTGGCGTCGTTCGGCACCACGCCGATGACTTTTACGCCCTGAGCGATGAGATCCTCGATGGCGCGAACCTGAAGTGCAGGATCGGCGCTGGTCGGGCCAACCATGAACGCATCGATGCCGAGCTTCTGACCGCGCTCCTTGATACCGGCCTCCATCGCGTTGAACCACGGAATGCCACCAATCTTCACGACGATGCCGACCTTGCCGGCCTATTGCGCCAGCGCCGCGAACGATGCGCCAAGCGAAAAAGGCCTTGGTGAACACCATACCTCAGCCGTCACATCCCGATTCCGCGCTTTCTGCCGAAGCTCCAGTCGATGCCGCCGCTGTTTTGCACGAGGCCGGTGATGTGCTGGCCGATGCGCCCTTCCAGCATCGGCTGCCAGGGCACGAGCCGAAAGCCGAGACCATTGTCCAGCATGGCGAAGCGCCCGCTCGCAAGACTGACGGGGCCAAGCAGCGTGCCGCCGACATGATTGCCGGGCTGGACGGGCGCGAAAGTGAGGCCGCGCGCAGCGGCCATTTCTTTGCAGACGCGCGCCCCCGCCGGGCGCCCCCGCGGCCCACCACGGCCGCCCGCGAAGGTGATGGTCCGGCTCGTCGCGTCGCGTTCGGCATGGCTCATCCTGACAAGCTGGGCAGCCCGTCTGTCGAGAGCGTTGTCCACGTCGAGACCAAAGCCTGACCGGACCAGCGGCATGGGGATCCTGGTCGTAAGCTCCCGATCGAGCCAGGTGGCGCCGTCGCTGCCGATCTGCGCGTCGAGGTCAAGCGTCGAAAGCAGGCGGACGGAGAAGTCCTTTCCGCGGCTGCGGGCATCGTAGGCGATGCCGCGCTCGGACAGGTGTTTTGGAATGCGCCAGTGGTCTTCGTCGATGCGCTCGACATGGCCGGCCCGGCGCAGCGCTTCGAGGCGGCGGACATGGAAGCGGACAAAGGCATCCGGGTCTTTGCCCCGCTCCAAAAATGCCTCGCGGATTGCCTCCAGGTGTCTGCTCGGCCGATAGACGCCGTCCTCGCCGGCTGCGACGCCGATGTTGCGGTCGGCGGCGCGCGGCTCCTCCTTCGGCGGGATCGGATCAAGCGCTACGATATGGCCGCGCTGGATGTCTTCGAGCTTTGCCGCATCGGCGGTCTCGACATAGTGCGTTCGCCCGTCGACGCCGTTGATGACGAGCGACAGCTTATCGCTCATCTCGTCGCCGGCAAGACCCTTGGCGAGCACACGGCCGACGACCGGCTCGGTGATGGTCTGCCGGTGCATGACATATTGCGCTGGACCCCGCTCGTGGGCGAGGCCGTGCTCCTCCAGCGCCCGGTGCATGGTCTTGATGATGTCGTTGCGCTCGCCAAGCGCCCGCAGCGTGCCTTCGGCTTTGTCGGAGATGAACCAACGGCCGGGCTCCATCTCGTTCGCCAGGCCGAGGTGCTCCAGCTTCTTTGCCCGATCGATCAGCAGATAGCGATTGCTGGAAATGGTGTAGCTGTCGCTGGCATTGGGACGGAGGTCGACAACATCGTGCGCCTGCTGTTCGGCGATCAGCATGCGGTCGAGCCGGGTCAGCCGTTCGGCGTCCACCTCGTTGGCCAGCTTGCGGGCGACCTCGATCTCGCTTTGCAGCCCAAGCTCCCGTTCCACCAGCTCGCCTGCCCGGTGACGGATGCCATGGGCGATGTAGTCGCCGGCGATGTTCAGGATCTTGCCGTCGCCGGTGACGCCGCGCAGCAGCACATGGGTGTGCGGATGGCCGGTGTTGTGATGGTCGACGGCGATCCAGTCGAGGCGCGTGTTGAGGTCGGTC